>NZ_JAGIQB010000079.1:0-15872 GCF_017815025.1 Cupriavidus phytohabitans | reverse complement strand
AACCAACCCGCGGATATCAGCATGATCCACCGTCGAGACTTACTGCTACGTCGCCCTCCAGGAAATTGGGGGAACTACATGCAACTGTGAAACTGAATCAAACCAATCTCGATTGACACGGGGAGTCATATCAGCTGGATGACGACCTCGCCAGTGGCCGGGACCCTATTCCGAAAACAGTTCAATAAACTCGTTGCGCAGCCACTGGTTCGCAGGATCGCGATGATACCGGGCATGCCAGAAGAGATTGATCTGGATAGTCGGCAGCGCGAACGGATGGCTGACGTACCGGAGCCCGAAGTACCTGGCACACCGTTCCGCAAAGGTCCAGGTTACGGTGGCGACCAGGTCAGTGGTGGCAATGATGTCCGCCAGCGCCACGAAATGCGGGACGCGCAGCCGGATGCTCCGCTGTACACCGCCCTGGGCAAGGATTTCGTCGACCCGGGCATGCCCTGTGCCTGCCGCAGTGACCACGACATGCTCCGCGGCTTCGAAGTCCCGCATGCTGACCTTCTTCTTGTCCATCGCGTGACCGGGACGGAACAGGCAGACATAGCGCTGGCGGAACAGGCGCCGTTGAAAGAATTCTGTACTGAGTTCAGGCAGGTGGCCGACAGCGAGGTCGGTCTTTCCCTGACTCATCTCGGCCGCCAGGTCGACCGCCGTATTGCGCACCGTCGTCACCGTCACACCTGGCGCACGTTGCCCAAGCGCACCCATCAGCGGCGGAATGAAGTGCACCTCGCCGATATCCGTCATGGCGATCCGGAAGGCGCGCACGCTGCGCAACGGATCGAATGTCAGCTTGTGACTGAGCGTTGCCTGCAACGACTCCAGCGCATGGCTTACCGGCTCGGCCAGTTCCTGTGCTAGTGGTGTCGGCAGCATTCCCTTGCTGCTCCGAACAAAGAGCTGGTCACCCAGCAAGGTCCGCAACCGGGCCAACGCATTGCTGACGGCCGGCTGGCTCAGGTTCATGGCCCTGGCCGTTCCGGAAACAGTCCCCTGCCTCAGCAGTTGATCGAACACGACGAGCAGGTTCAGGTCGACGTCCCTCAGTTCCATCGCGTGCCTTTATTGATTTCATGAATATCAACTATAGCCGGGATTCTATTGGTTTATTGAGGTCGATGTCCGATGATCGTTTCCATACGAAAAGACATACGGAGACGCCCCATGAACCTCGCCCCCCTCTGGCGATAGCCCGCACCGGGGAATCCTTCCCGACCTGAAGCCACCCCAAGCGCACAGACATCGCACAGGCCCACCTGGCACGTGCGCGGACTCCGTTCGCCTCTTTGGAAACAACCATGGCAACTGCCTCCCATGAAGACCGCCCAGTGTGGGCCGACGACGGCATCAGCCGCATCCCGTTCCGCGTCTATACGGACACGCAGCTTTACCAGCGCGAACTCGAACGCTGCTTCTACCGCGGCCACTGGAACTATGTCGGCCTCGAGGCCGAGATCCCGAATCCCGGCGACTTCAAGCGCACCACGCTCGGCGAACGTTCCGTGATCCTGGTGCGCGACCAGGACGGAGAGATCAACGTCATCGAGAACGTATGCGCGCATCGCGGCATGAAGTTCTGCCGGGAGCGCAGCGGCAACCGGAAGGATTTCCACTGCCCCTACCACCAGTGGAACTACGACCTGAAGGGCAACCTGCAAGGGGTGCCGCTGCGTCGCGGCGTCAGGCAGGACGGCAAGGTCAACGGTGGCATGCCCGCCGACTTCAAGCCGCAGGAGCACGGGCTCACGCAACTGAAGGTCGCCACGCGTGGCGGGGTCGTGTTCGCGTCGTTCGACCACGATGTCCCCTCGCTCGAGGCTTACCTCGGGCCGGACATCCTCGGCTACTTCGACCGCCTGTTCAATGGCCGCAAGCTGAAGGTCCTCGGCTACAACAAGCAGCGAATCCCGGGCAACTGGAAGCTGATGCAGGAGAACATCAAGGATCCCTACCACCCCGGCCTGCTGCATACGTGGTTTGTCACGTTCGGGCTCTGGCGGGCGGACAACAAGGCGCGCCTGGTGATGGATGCCGAGTTCCGCCACGCCGCGATGGTGTCGACGCGCGGCCAGGGCGGCAAGAGCGACGTGACCTCCGGCGTGTCCAGCTTCAAGGACCAGATGGCCCTGCACGACGACCGCATTCTCGACATCGTCCACGAACCGTGGTGGGGCGAGCCGACCGCGGTAATGATGACGGTCTTCCCGGGCGTGATCTTCCAGCAGCAGGTCAACTCGGTGTCCACGCGCCATATCCAGCCCAACGGCCCCGACTCCTTCGACTTCGTCTGGACGCACTTCGGCTTCGAGGACGATACCGAAGAAATGACGCAGCGCCGCCTGCGCCAGGCCAATCTCTTCGGGCCAGCGGGCTTCGTGTCCGCCGACGACGGCGAAGCCATCGAATGCTCGCAGGAAGGCTTCACCCAGAAGCCCTGGCATCGCGTGATCGCCGAACTGGGTGGGAAGACCGCGGAAAACACGGAGCACATGGTCACCGAGACCCTGATCCGCGGCATGTACG
This sequence comes from Cupriavidus phytohabitans, assembly GCF_017815025.1. Classification (NCBI taxonomy): domain Bacteria; kingdom Pseudomonadati; phylum Pseudomonadota; class Betaproteobacteria; order Burkholderiales; family Burkholderiaceae; genus Cupriavidus; species Cupriavidus phytohabitans. The sequence continues at coordinate 13,334 of NZ_JAGIQB010000079.1, read as the reverse complement.
CCTACTGGCGCAAGGTGATGGAGGTCTGAAGCCATGAACTTCACTGACTACTACGCGCTGCTCGCCCTGCACGCCGACTACACGAGCGCCGTGGACAACGGCGAATGGGACCGCTGGCCGGAATTCTTCACCGAGGACTGCCTCTATCGGGTCCAGCCGCGCGAGAACCACGAGCGCGGGTTTCCGCTCGCCACGCTGTCGCTCGAAGGCAAGGGGATGCTGAAGGACCGCATCTATGGCATCCGGGAGACGCTGTTCCACGATCCCTATTACCAGCGCCACATCGTCGGCGCGCCCCTGATCCGGGAGGCCCGCGCCGACAAGATCGTGGCTGAGACGAACTATGCCGTGCTGCGCACCAAGCCGGACCAGATGACCGATGTGTACAACGCTGGCCGCTACCTGGACACCATCGTGCGCGCGCCTCAGGGCTGGCGCTTCGCGTCCCGGATCTGCGTATTCGATAGCGAGATGATTCCCAACTCGCTGATCTACCCCATCTAGCAGGAGCCATTCATGACCGAAACCTGGATCGAGGCAGCGCTGCTGTCCAGCGTGCCGCAGGACGATGTGATCGCCGTCGCCGTGCAGGGCAAGGAGATCGCCCTGTATGGTGTCGACGGCGACGTCTATGCCACCGACAACGTCTGCACGCACGGCCACGCGCGCCTGTGCGACGGCTTTCTTGAAGGACACGAGATCGAATGCCCGCTCCATCAGGGCAGGTTCGACATCCGCAACGGCGCAGCGATGTGCGCCCCGCTGACCGAAGGCATCCGTACCTATCCGGTCCGGATCGAAGGCGACAAGGTCTACCTCGACCTCGGCTGAAACGTGCCGGTCATGCAACCACAAGGGACGCACATGAATTCCGAACGACCACATGGCGCGACTGCCCTGTCGCCAGCCGCCACCATCGTCATCATCGGCGCGGGCCAGGCCGGCGGCTGGGCCGCCCAGACGCTGCGCAGCGAGGGCTTCACCGGCCGGCTCGTGCTCATCGGCGACGAGACCCACCCACCGTACGAGCGACCGCCGCTGTCCAAGGCCGTGCTTGCCGGTGAGGCGGCACCCGCCAGCACTTGGCTGCTCAAGCCGGAGGCGTTCGAAGCGCTCAGGCTGGAGTGGTGGGTGGACATGCGAGCGGTCCGCATCGACCGCGGCGCGAAGTGCCTGGAGATGTCCAACGGAGAGCTGCTGTGTTACGACAAGCTGATCCTGTGTACCGGCGGCAGGGCGCGCGCACTTGCTGTCCCGGGTGTGGAGTCTACGCCGAGCTATACCTTGCGCACGATCGGCGATGCCTTGTCGCTGGCGCCTGAGCTGCGACCGGGCCGCAGCATCGTTGTCATTGGCGGCGGCTGGATCGGCCTGGAAGTCGCCGCCACCGCGCGGCAGAACGGAGCGGAGGTTACGGTCGTCGAAGCGCAAGGCCGGCTGTGCGAGCGCACCGTGCCACCGGAGATCTCGGAACACCTGCTCGGGCTGCATGGTGCGCACGGCACCCGCGTCATGCTCGGCGCCCACATCACCGGCATGGCGCAAGGCGCCGACGGCCTGTCCGTGGTGATGCTTGCCGATGGCAACACGCTGACGTGCCACGCCATCGTCGCGGGTGTAGGTCTCATGCCCAATGATGAGCTTGCTCGTGATGCCGGACTGGAATGCGAAGGCGGCGTGATCGTCGACAGAAGCTGCCGCACTTCCGACCCCGATATCTTCGCCGCAGGCGATGTGGCGGTAAGGCCCAATCCATGGGCCGGACGGCGTTTGCGACTGGAATCCTGGCAGAGCGCACAGGACCAGGGTATCGCCGCGGCGCGCGCGGCTCTCGGCCTTCCCGTCGACGATGAATCCCTGCCGTGGTTCTGGTCGGACCAGTATGGCGTGAACCTGCAGATCTTCGGCTTTCCGCTGCAATCACATCGCGTGGTGGCACGTGGCACGCCCTGCGGGGACAGCTTCGTGCTGCTCTACCTCGACGGCGATGTCATCCAGGCCGCGGTCGGTGCCAACGCCGCGCGCGACCTCCGCTTCGCACGCCGCCTGATCGAGCAGCGCAGGCAAGTCGATCCCGGCCGCCTCGCCGACCCGAGCGTTCCCATGGCAAAGCAGTAGTCCATCTACACAAGAAAATGCACCGGAGACAAGCCCCCATGTCGCAGATTGACGTCCACAAGCTGGCCGACGAGGCCGCCTTCAACCGCTTCCATGCACGCGTACTGTGCTGGTGCGCACTCATCATCATCTTTGACGGATACGACCTGGCGGTCGTAGGCATCGCACTACCTTCGATCATGAAGGACCTCGGCGTGGCACCGGCGCAAGCCGGACTCATGGTCAGCTCCGCCCTGTTTGGCATGGTGTTCGGCGCGATCTCTCTCGGCACCCTGGCAGACAGGATCGGCCGGCGCTGGGCCATTGCGATCTGCGTCATCCTGTTCAGCGTCTTCACTGCAGCGGCCGGCCTGGCCAGGGATCCCCTGCTGTTCGGCGTCGCGCGCTTCCTCGCCGGGCTCGGCATCGGCGGCGTCATGCCCAATGTCGTCGCGCAAATGACGGAGTACGCACCGAAAAGGATGCGGGCGACGCTTGTCACCCTGATGTTCAGCGGTTATGCCGTCGGCGGGATGCTCGCTGCCATCCTCGGCAAGGGCCTGATTGAAACGTACGGCTGGCAATCGGTGTTCCTCGCTGCCGGCCTTCCCGTTCTGCTCGTCCCCTTCATTCTTAAGTCGCTGCCCGAATCGATGCCCTTCCTGCTGAAAAGGGGGGACGAAGCGGGATTGCGGCGCATTGCTTCCAGCCTCGCACCAGGCCGCCAGTGGTCCACGGCCGATCGCTTCGCCGTGCCGGCCCAGGACAAGGCCGACAGCGCGCCGATCCGGCATCTGTTCCACGAGGGCCGCGGCTTCAGCACCATCATGTTCTGGATCGCGTTCTTCATGTGCCTGTTCATGGTGTACGCGCTGAGTTCATGGCTGACCAAGCTGATGGCAACCGCGGGGTACAGCCTGGGCTCCGCGTTGACGTTCGTGCTGGTCCTCAACATCGGCGCGATGATCGGCGCGGTGGGGGGCGGATGGCTTGCCGACCGGTATCACATCAAGTACGTACTTGCCGCGATGTATGGGCTGGCCGCCTTCTCGATCACGCTCCTTGGGTTCAGGCTGCCCGAGGAACTGCAGTACCTCGCGGTAGGCCTTGCCGGCGCGTCGACCATCGGCACGCAGATCGTAGCGAATGCCTACACGGGGCAGTTCTATCCGACCGCTATCCGTTCTACCGGGCTCGGCTGGGCACTGGGTATCGGTCGCAGTGGAGCAATCCTGGCGCCAATCGTCATTGGCGTCCTGGTCGCCATGAATCTGCCGCTGCAGCAGAACTTTGTTGCGATTGCCATTCCGGCCGTGATTGGCCTGATCGCGATCCTGATGGTCGATCACAGGCGATCGGCATCGGCAGCTCTCAACGAGGGCGCCCCAGCCGAGGCAAGCGAATCACAGATCACGCTTTCCGTCGCGGATCGAAAGTAGGCGATACAGAGGCTTGGCCTTCGAAGAGCCCACGGCTACGATGCCGCGGGTCGGAGTGAGATCGGGATTAGTCCTTCCGGCCCTCGTCACACCTTCCTGACGAACTCTGATTTCAGGCTCATGGCACCAATGCCATCGATCTTGCAATCTATATCGTGGTCACCGTCGACCAGGCGAATGTTCTTCACCTTGGTGCCCATCTTGATCACGCCGGTTGAGCCCTTCAGCTTGAGGTCCTTGATGACAGTGACGGTATCCCCATCCTGCAATACATTGCCCGCCGAATCGCGATAAACCCTGGCCTCCGCTTCGGCCGGCGCTGATGCCTGCACCGACCATTCATGAGCGCATTCCGGGCAAATATAGAGACCCCCATCCTCATAGGTGAACTCGGAATTACATTTCGGGCAGGGAGGTAATGCGCTCATGGCTAATCTTTTTGGTGCGTGGCGAAGGCCGAAAGTATACTCCCCTGCCCGGCGGGACAGACTGCTGGACGAACTCATAGCTTGGCGGCTGTCGCTTGACCAGGATCATGCGAGGCCTCGTCCAGCGTCGCTACACTACGCCAGTCGTAGTCCGACGCGCGCCCGACCCTATCTGGATGAGCAGGTCTCGAAGCCGTCTTCGCCCCCGCCTCTGCCATGAAGCCTGCTATCGCCCAACATACCCCCATGGAGAACATGCAGGCACTGCTGATCGGCACACTGCTTGTCGCACTGGCGGTGTCCATGTTCAAGCAGGCAGGCTTGCTGTCGGGCGGTACGGCTGGTCTGGCATTCCTTGCCCATTACCTCGGCGGCATACCGTTCAGCCTGGCGTTCTTCGCCTTCAACCTGCCCTTCTACTGGCTTGCGTGGAAATACATGGGCGGGACGTTCACCTTCCGGACGTTCGTGGCCGTGCTGTTGTTCTCCGTCGAAACCGACTTGCTGCCGCGCTGGCTCAGCTTCGCCACGCTTGATCCCACGCTTGCCGCAATACTGGGAGGCGCATTATTGGGCAACGGATTCCTGATCCTGTTCCGGCACAAGGCGAGCCTCGGCGGTGTCGGCATCCTTGCATTCGTGCTTCAGGAACGGCTCAACTGGCGTGCCGGCCACATCCAGATGGCGGTGGATGCGGCGATCGTCGCAGCGGCCCTCCTGACCGTTCCATGGCCGCGTGTCGCTCTCTCCATTCTCGGCGCCGTGGTCCTCAACTTTGTGTTGGCAACCAACCACCGCCCGGGACGCTACGTGGTCCAGTGACCATGGCTGGCCGATTCTCTCAGTCACCTGGCAGCGCGAGCGATCATTTCCGCCGCGGATTCCCCTGGGGGACGCACGCCCCCTCGCCCTACTTCAGGTACTTCATGGTGGCAACGCCCGTCGCCACCAGCAACTCCTGGTCGAGCCACACCTCCGCGCGCGAAAAGAAGATCGAGCGCCCGCGCCGGTCGACAGCGCCCTTGGCCGTCAGCACGCTGCCCGTGCCATTGCTCAAAAAGTTGGAAGTCAGCGACAGCGTCACCGCATGCCGCGCCGCCTCGCCCGGCGCAGAGAACAGGCCGGCATAGCCGGTGGCGGCGTCCAGCAGCGTGCAGATCGTGCCGCCATGGACCACGCGGCTGCGGTTCAGCATGCTGGACGTGACTGGCAGTTCAAGTTCCACGTAATCGGGGCGCCACTGCGTGATGCGGACACCGATGCTTTCGAGGGCGGGGTTGTCGAGGGAGAAACCGCCGCCGGCGCCACCCTCCGTCACGGTTTCCGTTGACTGGATTTTCATTTCACTGCTCACCACGGCTCAAATTGTCCAGGCGGTATTTCCTCTCAATTCGAGGCACCACGACAATTCCGATTTGGCGAACAGCCACTTTTGCGTGCGTGAAGCGCGCGGGCCATACCGGCCTGCGCGCGCACTCCTGTCAGGGCTTCTTCGGCCGCACCGCGTCGGCGGTGCCCTGGATGAACGCCTGGATCTTGACCACGTCCTCGGCCGTCAGCTTGCCGGTGAAATCCGGCATGCCCTTCTGCACGAACGGCCCGTTGAACAGGATCTTGTCGAGGTGCTCGATCATCGGCGCGCCGACATAGGCCAGGTTGGGGATATTGCCGCCCTTGTCGACGCCGGGCACGCCATGGCAAAAGACGCAGTTGTTGACATAGAGCTTCTGCCCGTCGGCCACCTTGGGGGGGTCGTACTTCACCCCGCTCAGCAGCGGTGCCATCGCGTAAGGCGCCGACTCGGGCATCGGCTTCCTGCCGTTCAGGACAAAGGTGTAGACCCGCCCCGGCGCCTGCTTGTCGCTCCCGCGCTGGCTCAGGCCATACACGCCGCCCCAGCCCACTGCCACCGAGACGTACTGCTTGCCGTCGAGCAGGTAGGTCACGGGCGCCGCGACCACGCCGGAGCCGGTCGGCGCCTGCCACAGCTTTTCGCCGGTGCCGGCGTGGTACGCCACCAGCCGTCCGTCCGCGGTACCCTGGAACACCAGGTTGCCGGCGGTCGCGAGCGTGCCGCCGTTCCACGGGCCGGCATGGTCCTGGTGCCATACCGCCTTCTGCGCCAGCGGGTCCCAGGCGATCAGCCGCCCCATCGGCTTGCTTTTGGGCGGCTCGGCATTGACCAGCATGCCCAGGTTCCAGCCCACGCCGCGATGCGCCTCGGGCGAGTCCTTCTGGTTGTGGGCCCACTCCTTGTTGTCTGCCAGCGTCAGCGGCACGTGCTGCGCCGGGATGAAGGCCAGCCCCAGCCTGGGGTGGAACGACATCGAATGCCAGTTGTGCGCGCCGAACGGCCCTGGCACGATATCCGCCGGCTTGCCCGACGTGTCCGACTGCGGCGTCTCGATCGGCCGGCCCTCCTTGTCATAGCCCGAGGCCCAGTTGACGTCGACGAAGTTCTTGGCTGAGATGAACTTGCCGTTGGTCCGGTCGATCACGAAGAAGAAGCCGTTCTTGGGCGCGTGCAGGATCACCTTGCGCGGCTGGCCGTCGATCTTCAGGTCGGCGAGGATGATGTCCTGCGTCGAGGTGTAGTCCCAGTTGTCGCCCGGGGTTTCCTGGTAGTGCCACACGTATTCGCCGGTATCGGGATTCAGCGCCACCACGGAGGCCGCGTAGAGGTTGTCGCCGCCCTTCGGGCTGCGCAGCTTGCGGCTCCAGGGGCCGGCGTTGCCGGTGCCGATGTACATCAGGTTGAGCTCGGGGTCGAACGCCATGGTGTTCCACACCGTGCCGCCGCCACCGTTGACCCAGTACTTGCCGCTGGGATCCCAGGTGGCCGCGGCCTTTGCCATGGCTTCGTTCTCGAAGGGCCTGGCGGGGTCGCCCGGCACCGTGTACCAGCGCCATTGCTGCTTGCCGGTCTCGGCATCGTAGGCGGTGATGTAGCCGCGCACGCCGTACTCCGCGCCACCGTTGCCGATGATCACCTTGCCTTTGTAGACGCGGGGCGCGCCGGTGATGGTGTAGGACTTGCCGCGGTCGACGATGGTGTCCTGCTCCCACGCCTTCTTGCCGGTAGCGGCGTCGATCGCCACCAGCCGGCCGTCGAACGCACCGACGAAAACCTTGCCCTTGTACAGCGCCACGCCGCGGTTGACCACATCGCAGCAGCCCTTGTAGGCCTGGTCGCGCGGCACCTGCGGGTCGTAGGTCCACAGGCGCTTGCCGGTGCGCGCGTCGATGGCGTGTACCACGCTCCACGGCGCGGAGACGTACATCACGCCGTCGACCACCAGCGGCGTTGCTTCCACGCCGCGCGTCGATTCCAGGTCGTAGGACCACGCCAGCCCCAGGTTCCTGACGTTGCCCGCGTTGACCTGGTCGAGCTTGCTGAACCGGGTCTCGGCATAATCCAGTCCATAGCTGGGCCAGTTCGGCGTGCCAGCCTCGTTGGCGCGGATGGCCGCGCCGTCCACACGCGCGGCGGCGTTGGCCGGCTTGTGCGTCTTTGCCGGGCGGCCGGCGGCGGTGCCATCGGCGCCGAATGCCATTGGCGCCGGCAGCGCCACGCTGGCGGCGGCCATCACGCTCACTAGCAGCCGTACCTTGTTGCTATGCATCTTGGTCTCCTCTGTCTTTTTCTTGATATGGCGTTTCGAAGTATTGGTGCGGTCGTCGCGCGATACGCCGTTGGCCGAGGTCTCGCCGCCGAAAGCATACGACAGCCCGCCGCGCACATCGAAGTGCCCGGTGAAGTGATAGCGCAGCCAGCCCCGCCCCTTGCTTGCGCCGCCCGCCGTGCTGCAGGCCTGCTGCGTCAGCTGGCCTGCGCGCGCGCGATATTGATCACGCTCAGTTGCGCATACTCGGCCAGCCCTTCCGGCCCGAACTCCACGCCGACGCCGGACTCCTTGGCGCCCACCAGCGGGATATGCGGGCCGAAATGCAGGTGGTGATTGACCCATGCCGTGCCCACATCGAGACGCCATGCCACCGCATAGGCGCGCTCTTCTTCGCGTGACCATACCGAGCCACCGAGTCCGTACGGCGTGCCATTGGCGCGCGCCACGGCTTCGTCGATGCTGTCGAACTTCAGCACCGGCAGGATCGGCGCGAACTGTTCCTCCGCCACCAGCTCGCTCTGGTCAGTCAGGTCGCGCACGATGGTCGGGGCGACGAAGTAGCCATCGCCCTTGAGCAGCGCGCCGCCCGCCAGGATCTTGCCGTCGCGGCGCGCGCTGGCCAGGAAGCGGCCGGCCTTGTCGTACTGCATCGCATTCTGCAGCGGCCCCATCGTGACACCGGCTTCCGCGCCGTTGCCGACCACCGCGCGCCCGGCCAGGTCAGCCAGTGCATCGCACAGCGCGTCATGGACCGAGGCATGGACATAGAGCCGCTTCAGCGCCAGGCATACCTGCCCGCAGTTGTAGAAGGCGCTGCCGAAGATCTTCGGCGCGATTTCCGCCACATCGGCATCGTCGAGCACGATGGCCGCGTCGTTGCCACCCAGCTCCAGCGTGATGCGCTTCAGTCCCGGGCCGGCGCTCGCGATCACCTTCTTGCCGGTGGCGGTCGAGCCGGTGAACGAGACCTTGGCCACATCGGGATGCGAGGTCAGGTAGCTGCCCAGGTCATTGGCATCGGTGATGACGTTGATCACGCCGGGAGGCAGCAGGTCGGCCAGGATCGCCCCGAGTTGCAGCGTTGCCACCGGCGTGGTCGGCGCGGGCTTGAGCACCACGGTATTGCCCATCAGCAGCGCCGGCGCCAGCTTGTAGGCGGCAATCAGCACCGGGAAATTCCACGCCGCGATGGCCGCCACCACGCCCAGCGGCTTGTGGTGCAGTTCGATGCGGTGGGTAGCGTCGTCCTGCACCAGCGACACCGGCAGCTCCAGCCCGGCGATATGGCGCACGAACGCTTCGGCGAACTGCAGTTCCTGGCGCGCCTCGGCCAGCGGCTTGCCCTGTTCCAGCACCAGCGTGGCGGCGAGGTCTTCGGCATTGTCGCGCAGCTCGTCGGCAAAGCGCAGCAACAGCGCACGCCGCTGCGCCAGTTCCAGCGCGGCCCAGCCGGGCTGCGCGGCCTTGGCGGCAGCGACCGCGGCGGCGGCCTCGCGCTCGGTGGCGCGCGATACCGTGGTGAACACCTTGCCGGTGGCGGGGTTGACCACGTCGAGCGTGGCGGTGCCCTGCACGAGTCTTCCGTCGATCAGCAGTCCTGCATTGCCGTGCATCGCTTGTCTCCTCATGTTGATTCCTGGTTGGTATGCGATGCCCTGCAACGCAAGCGGCGTGCCTGCCGCAAAGACCGAGCGCCGGCGCGTGTTTTCGCGCCAGCTGCACATGGCAGCGCCGGCGCGACGCTGCGCTGTGTGTCGCAATCTGATCCAATGTCTCGATACAGGTAAGACAGGCCGCCAATGAAAAACCCCCGCTGCCACGGCTTGGGCGAGCAGGGGTCGAGGGGGGATGGAAGGACCGTTCTAACGGATCTTGGCGCGTGCCATCTTTCGGTACAACGTCGCGCGCGAGATGCCGAGTGCGCGCGCGGCCTCGGAACGGTTGCCGCTCAGCTCGTCGAGGGTGCGCTGGATCAGCTGGTTCTGCGCCTGCGCCAGCAGCATCGGCTGGCCGGCGGCGGGCAGGACGTCCGCCCCGGTCACCCGTGTCGCCGCTTCCAGCCAGCTCTCGTCGAGATGCTCGCGCCGGATTTCCTCGCTGAGGCCCGACAGCGCCACCGCGGTACGCAGCACCTGGTGCAGCTCGCGGACATTGCCCGGCCAGGGATGCGACATCAGCAACGCCATCACGTCGGCGTCGAGCGCCTTGCGCCGGCCGCGCGCCAGCGTCTGCAGCATCGCGGCGATCAGCTCGGGCAGGTCGGTGCGGTCGCGCAGCGCCGGCACGCGCACCGACATGCCGTTGATGCGGAAATACAGGTCCTCGCGGAAGGCGCCCTGCCGCACCAGCTCCGGCAGGGTGCGATGCGTGGCGCATATCACCGAAAGGTCGACCGGGATGGGCTTGGCCGCGCCGACACGTGTCACGCAGCGCTCCTGCAGCACGCTCAGCAGCCGCGTCTGCAGTGCCAGCGGCATGTCGCCGATTTCGTCGAGGAACAGCGTGCCGTGGTTGGCCTGTTCGATCTTGCCCGCGCAGCCGCCGCGGCGGCTGCCGGTAAAGGCGCCGTCGGCATAGCCGAACAGCTCGGCTTCGGCGAGCCCTTCGGGAATCGCCGAGCAGTTGATCGAAACAAAGTTGCCGTCCGGCCGGCTGGCCTCGTGCAGCGCGCGCGCCAGCATGGTCTTGCCGGTGCCGGTCTCGCCCAGCAGGATCACCGGCACCTGCGCACCGACCGCCATGCTGGCCTTGTCGAAGGCGCGCGCCAGCGTGGCATCGGCAATGAGGTGGCCGGCCAGCGGACCGGTGTCCTCGGCGCGTGGCGCGGCGCCACGGGAGCGCGGACGCTGTGTTTCGCTTGCAGAGACATGCAGCCGCCCGCCGGCGACCGTGCGCACGACGCTTTGCACCGCACCTCCGGGGCCATGCATGCCTTCGGCAAAGACACTGCCGATATCGACCGCGCCGATCTCGGCGCTGCCAAGCCGCAGCATGTCGCGGGCAGTATGGTTTGCCGCCACGATCACGCCGTCGGCGGACACCGCGACGATGCCTTCCGCCGGCGTATGCAGCATGCGCCGGTCGTGGTGAAGGCGCACGATGCAGCAGCCGGGCAGCCGCTCGAAGGTGCGGTTGCCGATCGACGTGGCCGCAGCGCGCACATGGCTGACCGCGTAGGCAGGCAAGTCGACGCCGAAGCCGGTGATATCGAGCACGCCGATCAGCCGGTCATGGCAGTCGTAGATCGGCGCGGCGGCACAGACCACGTCGACCAGCTCGTGCAGGAAATGCTCGCCGCGGCGGATCTCGACGGCGCTGCCGCCCTCCGCCAGCAGGCAGCCGGGTGCGTTGGTGCCGATGCCGGTCTCGCAGATGCGCCGGCCATGCTGCAGCGGCGATGGCCCGCCCGGCCCCGCGCCCAGGCGCCCGCGGGAGGACACGATCACGCCTTCGGCATTGGTGCAGAGCACGATCCACTGCTGCGACGGAAAGGCGCCGGCCAGCACTTCCATGTCAGCGCCAGCCAGTTCGATCAGCGCGCGGTTCTCTTCCTCGCTACGCCGGACCTCGCTGTGCGTGATGACATCCGAAAACAGCATGCGCTGCTCGGGACGCACGCCAGCGCGCGCGGCACGCTGCCATGAACGCATGATCAGGTCGGACACGACGCCGGCGGGCACGTCCTTGCCATCGAGGAAATCCCGCCGTGCAATGTTGGCATCGCACAGCAGGCTTGTCGGTGCGGGGGGCATTGCCTTGTCTCCAGTGGTCGGCGTCGCGCGGTGCCGCGAGGGAGCGGTAAGCCCCGATGCCGGTGGCACGCCCGGCCGTCGTTGCGGCCAGGTCGTCTATCGCGCGACCCTGTGCTGCGGTTGTGGCGGCGCGAACTGGAAAGGTACTTTAAGAGAGCCCCCGGGCGAATTCAAGCGTTGCGTGGCAGGTTCGGCGAGGCTGTCTCAGGTTGATGCAAGCGGTGTCTCAATATGAGACAAGCGCCCCGCATCGAGGGGCGCTTGCGTTACTGCAATACCGGCTTGCCGATGGCCCTGGAGATCAGTCCGGCCGCGGCAATGACCTTGTCCAGATCAACTCCCGTCTGCATCCCCAGGCTCGCCAGGCGCTGCAGCAATGCCTCCGTCGCCACGTTCCCTGTCGCGCCCTTCGCATATGGGCAACCGCCAAGCCCGGCGACGGAAGCATGGAAGATGCGGATGCCGGCTTCCAGGCTCGCCTCGACGTTGGCCAGGGCATGGCCATACGTGTCGTGGAAGTGCCCGGATAGCTGTCCCAGCGGGAATTCCGTGGCGGCGGCAAGCATCACGGCCTTCACCTTGTCGGGTGTGCCTACGCCAATGGTATCGGCGATATCGATCTCGTCGCAGCCCAGCTCGCGCATGCGCCGCACCACGTCGAGCACGGCATCGATTGGGACTTCGCCCTGGTAAGGGCAGCCCAGTGCGCACGACACGCTGGCGCGGAGCCGCACGCCCTTCGCCTTGGCGGCCGCGGCAACGGGCTCGAAGCGCGCCATCGACTCGGCGATCGAGCAGTTGATGTTCTTCTGCGAGAACGCCTCGCTGGCCGCGCCGAAAATCACGACCTCGTCTGCGCCCGCTGCAAGCGCGCCTTCCAGGCCCTTCATGTTCGGCGTCAGCGCCGAGTAGATGATGCCGGGGCGCCGCCTGATCGCGGCCATTACCTGGGCACCGTCGGCCATCTGCGGCACCCACTTCGGCGAGACGAACGATGCCACTTCGATATTGGGAAAGCCCGCGTCGGTGAGCTGGTCGATCAACGCCACCTTGGTCTCGGTGGGGATCAAATTCTTCTCGTTCTGCAGGCCGTCGCGCGGGCCGACTTCAACCACCTTGACCTTGTCCGCATGCATCTGCCGGATCTCCGTAAAAGAATCAGGTACCGAACGCCAGCAGCTGGGCGCCTTCGGTCACCTGCTCGCCAACGCCATACAGCACTTCGCTGACCACGCCGTCGGCGGGCGCGCTGATGGTGTGCTCCATCTTCATCGCCTCCATCACCAGCAGCGGCGTGCCGCGCGTGACGGTGCTGCCGGCTTCGACCATCACCGCGATGACCTTGCCCGGCATCGGCGCGGTCAGCTTGCCACCCTCGCCTTCGGCTTCGCCGGCGTGGGACAGCGGATCGATCCAGCTCAGCAGCAAGTGGCGGCCCGCCGAGAAAACGTGGAAGTCGTCCGCCTCCGCATGCACGTGCCCATGCACACGGCGCGTGCCGAGGTCGATGCGGATATCGTCGGCCTTGCATACCGAAGAGAACGGCACGGACTGGCCGGCGTAGGCCAGCGTGCTGCCGCGCGCGTTGACATGCAGCGTCACGTCGAGCACCTGTTCGCCGTAGCCGAAGCGCAGTTGGCGCGAGACGCCGCCGTTGAGCCGCCACGCCCCGCCGTGGGTCCACGGCGAATGCTGGTCGGCGGCATCGATGCGGCGTTCGTGCATCTCGCGATCCAGCAAAGCGGCCACGGCCAGCGCGACAGTGTCGATTCCGACCGGCTCAGGCTGCGGGAACAGTTCGCTCTCGTTGCGCTCGATCAGTCCGGTATCGAGGTCGGCGGTGCGGAACGCTTCCGACTTCACCAGCCGCTGCAGGAACGCCACGTTGGTCGACAGACCCACCACGTGGTATGCGGCCAGCGCCTGGCGCATGCGCGCCAGCGCCTCGTCGCGGTCCTTGCCCCAGACGATCAGCTTGGCAATCATCGGGTC
>NZ_JAGIQB010000007.1:0-185503 GCF_017815025.1 Cupriavidus phytohabitans | reverse complement strand
GGGACACAGCGGTCACGATAAAACGGAATCACTGGTCACGATGCCGGAATCGGCGGTCACATTCACCGGAATACGCACTATGAATACGTGGTGAACGGCAAACCGGCGCTTGATTGGGTCGTGGAACGCCAGTGCGTGAAGACTGACAAGGACAGCGGCATCGTCAACGACGCCAACGATTGGGCCGTCGAGACTATGGGCGACCCACGTTACCCGCTTGAACTGTTCCAACGCGTGGTGACGGTCAGTTTGGAAACGATGAAGATTGTCCGGTCACTGCCGCGTCTCGATATTCAGCAGTCGCCCCAGTCAGGAAGTAAATCGTGGCAGTCGCCAGTACCGTCGCTAATGACCGCCTGATTCACATGGGTACCTGAGACGGTCATTCCCAAGCAGCGACTTGGGTGACCGTCTCACATTCATCGAGATCGATGCTGGCCGAATCACACTTGTGAGTATGGGTACGCCGGTTTGATGTAGGCGTGAAGAAACTTCCCCTTTGAGTCTGATTCCAGGAACTGTTGGTAGATCGGTTCTGGAACGTTGTAATACTGATACAGCCGTCCGGTTTTGAATTCGATTTCCAGCGTGCCAGTGGTGGGCTCGTATCCGATTGACAAGACTGTTGACGACTCTACCGTTTCTCGCTCCATCTTCTCTATCTCCTCTGGTGAAAGGGGGGTCCGAATTGCACGCACCGTAGTCCAGGTGGGATTCTGGGCACGCCAAGATGCTGCAACGCGCTGGTAGTCTTCCGGTAGCCGATCACGCTGCCAACAATTCGCGACGGCTGGGTCCTCGCTATTCGGACGGTGTTTCTCGTCAGGCAACGTAATGCGACAACGAATCGGAAGTCGGGCCGCTTCGCCTGTAATAATCGCCTCGCCGACGCGCAGCACCGGCAAGCTATCAGCCACACCGGCTAAATTGTCAGGCAGTGACGCCTGCACCTTTGCCCTATCGGCGGCGTTCGAGAGGCGCAGTGTCACAAAGGTGCCGCACTGGGAAAGGATTGTTTCGTCAACTTCTGAAGGGCGTTGACTTACAACCATTGCCCCGATGCCGAACTTACGGCCTTCCTTTGCGATGCGCTGGACCATAGCTCGTGCCGGACCATCTGATTCCTTGGACAGATAGCGGTGTGCCTCCTCCATTACAACGAGCAACGGTCTAGCTATACCACCTTCGCTCTTTGCACGTGCCCAAAACAGTCCTTCATAGAGGATATTTAGAATCGCACCGATAAGTCGGGCGACGACCGTGCTGGGAATGCCAGACAGGTCGAGGATGGTGATGGGCTTGTCGTGTCCCAGCCACGCTTGAAGCAGGTCGGGTAGGTCCTTCTGTGAAGCGCCGCTTAGACTTGGCTCCCAGTCGCCCGGGTGTAGTAGAAAGTCATACTGCCGATCTAGCATTCGGGAGCGCATCTGATCCAAAGGGCGGCGAATTCCGAGGACGCCGATTTGGTTGATGAATGGAGGTGTGGCGCCTGCGCCGTGCGGTTTGTAACGAGGTGGCTTTAATGTCGCAGCATCACCAGGCACGTCCAGCGCCGGGACGGTGCGAGGCTGATCAGCCCAAGTCTTTATCTCTGGGTCCAGCAGTTCGAACCAGAGTTTGTTGAGACTATACGGAACAGGGCTGTCAACGGTCATCGAGTTCGGGTCCAGACCTGCAATCGACGAGTTGTTCACTACAGCAGTCTTGTAGTCGAAGATTCGGTCCAAAATCTGGGACAGTTGCTTGTCGTCCAGCTTTCCCATCAGGAACGTCAGCAAATCAGCCGGATCAAGTGCCCAGAATGGGATATGGAGGGGTTGCTCGTCTGCACCCGCGTTGACTCGGAAGACAGTCGATACTGAGCGTAATGCGTGACCATACTCACCATGGATGTCGAGTAGCAGGATTCTCGCACTGGGAAAACCCGCATTCTCCCCAGCACCACCGGAGGCTATTGAGCGAAGTAGACTGGCAACAGCAGTAGACTTCCCCGCGCCAGTGGAACCCAGTACGGCACTGTGGCGGGTGACCAGTTTGTTGAGATCAATCCTGACCGGAATCCCTTCGGCGCTCGCCAATCTCCCGATCATTACCTGCCCACCGTCCTGCGTTCCATAAATGACCGCGAGGTCCTCTTCGGTAACAAGGTGGACTTCGTCCTTAACGTTCGGATACTGGCTAATGCCTCGTTCGAACGAAGCACCGACGATCTCACCAACTAGCTGAATGGTCATCCATCGATCACCACTGTCGGCTGCCCCAGACGCTGATGTAGGTGCGGCGCTCGCGCCGACCTCAGCCACGATGCCATAGAGATCGTGGTAGCCCTGAGGAATGCGCACGAAGCTCCCAACTTGGCCGATACGATAGCTTTTGCCACCGATAACCGCGATGCCAGAAGCTACCGTTGGCGACTGCCGTACACTAATCGCGGCCCCGGTGACTGCGCCAACATGACCCACGAGTGTAGGCTTCGAGTTCATGCTGCGCCTTCCGCAGGTGCAGCTACCACTGAAGTATCGGCGCCGTCTGAAAACACAGGGCTTGCAAGGGTCTCGACTTCGGAAGTCTGAGCAGGAGCAGGAAAATGCTGCGCGGCCCGTGAAGAAGCAAAAAAACGAGCTAGCCGGTCGAATCTGCCCAGTTGGAACTGTGCCGCACCACTTTTTTCGTCGATGGCCCAGTAGCTTGCACGGATAGCCCCCCAGTCACGTGTCGGCAAGTCGCCTGGCATCCAAGGTGCAGAAATGCCATTGATTACGGCCTTATCCGGGGCATACAAGCTCATGTTTGGGCGGCGTCCGGCAATGTCCCGGGCATGAGTTTCTTGGTCAAGGGGCTTGAACTGAAAGGCAAACACACTTGCCGATGGGTTGGCCGACAGGCATTCATCGATCCGCGCCGAGATGTGAGCATCGGCAAAAGAGAACCCAGTAGCAATTAGCAGGGTGTCCGGCGTCATCAAGAAGGCACGCAAGCGGTCGAACAATGCCGCATAGGGCGCCTTCTGCGTTTGGTCATACTTCAGGTGTTCAGGGAATACCAAGTGGGTGGCCTGGCCATTCCCTACACGAATGACCTCCCCTCTCGCATTAGCGGCCCAACCGAGCGACCCATGGAGTTTCCACAGTCGGGTCCAGCGTGCGGGTAAATCGTTATTCGCGACGGACGAGGGGTCAAAGAAAGGCTCATTTGCACCGGCGAATCCATCAAAGTACGGAACACGGGCACGCTCGAATGCCTGTTCAAATAGCAGGTCATAGTTCGTCGTGAAAATCTCAACCGGATGCTCACGCCCCGTGCCACTGATCCAAGTTACGAATTCGGTGTAGGGCGACGGGCCATCATGCAGCGGTCTATTTACAATCGTGCCAATCTGGCCGCAAATTGCTTCGCTGAGGTTCCGGTATCCCTCCCCATCGAGATCATGCACCTTGGCCTTACCTATCACTCCCGCTAAGCTGCGAACACGTGACAGAATTGTTTCGATGTTAGGGTTCTCGATCTCGGCAATTACGGCTTCCAGCGTCTTCCCAAATTCAGGGTTCAGAGCCGCAATCACCATGTCAGTCAACCCAGCGACAGCCGGAATCAGTGGTTTGTCGCTTCCCGGTGGGAAAATACCTGCTGGCGCACCGGCGCCGACCAGTAGGCCGATCCGTTTTCGACCCTGAGCGATGATCTGCCGCAGGCTTGCCATATATTGGTCTGGGTTGTGGATACTGACCGTCATCGTCCTTCTCTCGCCCTGTTCATTCTTAATCGTTGAGCGCAAGCTACTGGCTTGCAGACGTATACCTCTTGCGCTCGATTCTACAGATAGATAGGTTCGCCGACGAACAGCAGCAGCAGACAACCGGGCACTGATTATGACCGACCGCCACGTACCATCCACCCCCTCATCCGCTGGGTGCCCACGGATTTTTGGAATTGGGAGAGGATTGGGGTGAGCAACTCAAATCCTCTCAACTGCTCCAACCATCTTGTCGGAATGCAGTCAAGGCCGAACCGGACGCCAGCCAGCCCGCCCGCGACAGCAGCAGTCGTGTCTGTGTCATGGCCGAAGAGGATGGCGGTCTTGACCACTTCTTCGAACGAATCTTCTTGCAGCGCCTGACGTGCTGACCAGATGGTGTCCAGCACGTAGCCTGTCCCATGTGGCTTGTCGGTCTTCGGGAAGCTGCGCAGGACATCCAGTTCGCGCAGGAACGCCTTCCGCTCTCGTTCACCGGGCCAGTCTTGGTAAATCTCGTCAAGACGGCGGTCCGCCCAATCCCACGGATCGGCAAGCTGGCGCAGGTATCCCCTTGCGACCAGACAGTAGAACGCACAGGCGACCAGTGATCGGGGATGGGCATGGGTCGGCAGGGACTGTAGATGTGCGTCTTTGACCAATGCTTCGTCGCTACCGGTATGCCATAGCGCCAGCGGAAGGACACGCATCAAACTCCCATTTCCGTTGTCCCTCTCGGATGTACCACCGGTTTCCTGCGGCGACACACCTTCGCGCAGATAGCCCAAGGCTTCACCGGTCTGGTTGCCAACGTCAAAGACATAGCCGTCCACTGCCATATAGCCATCGTCCAGCCATTGCACCAATCGGTCCGCGAAGTCGGTCAGTGAAAGTCTTCCGCAGTCCATCAGGCTGGCAAGCAGGCACAGGGCTTGGGCACCATCATCGGACCACGTTCCGGGCGGCACCCCACTATGCGCACGAGGGAAGTCAACCGGTGGGACCATCTCGATCAGCGCACGCTTTGGCAACCGGTCAGGCGTGTGGAATTCATATGGCACGCCGACCGAATCGCCGATCAGTAGGCCGACCAGTCCGCCGATTGCTGCATTGGACGCATGGCCCGGCAACAGTCCTGCGAATCCATTGTTCTCTATCGTCAAATGCGTCCTCCTAACTGTGGGGCCATTGGTCCTGTGTGGTAGCGGCGTCCGCGTCCACTGTACCGTGCGCACTACCATTGCTGGCAACCATTGGCAGTGCAATGGTCAGCGACTGTAGTAGTGCGGGACTGTTCGGCTTGTCCATTGGTACCCCACTGATACCAATGGCGCCGACAGTACCAGTACCGACAGTGTTGGCAGTGGCATGGTGTTGGCGGGACCAGTACCCACTAATGGTTGCCAGAACACTGTGCTGCCACTGTGACAACCATTGGGGACATGCACAACGGTTCACGCCGCAATCAGGTTTACTGTCTGCACTGCAATTGTTGGACCGGTCTGTATTGCTAGTGACCATTGCCCTATGGCTGGCGCGATGATGGATCACAGTCATCGACTGTAGCGGTGGTGACCGTTGCAATGCTCGTTATTGGCCGACTTGTACCTCAATGGGTATCAGCTATTCGTCAAGCTCGTCCACCGTCCTCGAATTGAAGTCGGCAGTGACAATCCGGGCTGAACGGTAACGAGGCTTTGTGATGCAAAGATAACATGATCGAAGCATTCCGGTAGACGCCATCGTTAGCAGAGACTGAAATTCACTTGGGGATAGGTCGATAACGCCCTGTACGACCGGCTTGATGCCAACGACTGCGCCAATCGATGGCACTTCCCTCTGACCAACGACCGGGTTCGCATTGACATAGGCCATGATGGAAAACTGCGAAGTTCCTGCTATCGGTGCGGTGAGTTCACCCTCGATGTGTATGGTGAGCATGGTCACCCGTTCTGGCGGCAATGATCGAGGTTTGTCAGCGCGAATACTCAGGCTGGCGCGAATCCGTTTGATCTCGCCCCAACGTGGTAGCAATTCGTCGCTCCTCCGCTTCCTACCGGGACGTGACATAGGCGGTCTCCAATGACGAGGACGTGAACCGGCTTACTGTCGTACGACTGTGATAACCATTGGGGAAATGTTGGACCGATCTGCATTGCACGCCCCGCCGCGACCATCGAGACCGGTCAGGGCATCAATTGAACACCAGCGATCAACTGTGGCGGCGGTCTGGCCGACAGACAGCTATCGCAAATTGCAATGCCATCCCGTAAACTTATGGATGGTGTTTGGTGCGATGAATGGTGCTCCATTTCTGCTCCACTTGCTCCACTCTTGCTCCAACGCCGCCCCACTTGATCAACCGGATTGATCAAGATCGAAGGCTTGAACTTCCGTTATAAGTTAGTGATTGCTCCGCCCCTATTACCTGCACCGTCCGCACTGAAACGCGCGGCCAGACCGGCGTGGAGATGGAGGCGCTGACCGGCGTGCAAGTCGCGCTGCTGACCATCTACGACATGTGCAAGGCGGTGGACCGGGGCATGGTGATCGGGAATGTGAAGCTGCTGGAGAAGCACGGCGGCAAGTCGGGCGACTGGGTGGCGGCCGCAGGGCAGTGATCGGCCTCGCTGCACCGCCCGAGGAACGGCACGCACCAAACGGCAATCACGGCACCTAGACTAGACATTGCTCTGGGCAGCCGGGAAACGCGCATCGCGCCCGTATGGGCACAATGTCATCGCCTGGCTCCCATCACCTTGCCAAAGGAGAGAGGCAATGCTGACACAGAAGACGAAGGACATCGTGAAAGCCACCGCGCCGGTACTGGCGCAACACGGCTACGACATTATCAAGTGCTTCTATAAGCGCATGTTCGAAGCGCATCCCGAACTGAAGAATGTGTTCAACATGGCGCATCAGGAACGGGGCGAGCAGCAGCAGGCACTGGCGCGGGCGGTCTACGCATATGCGGAGAATATCGAAGACCCGGGCAGCCTGATGGCCGTGCTGAACAACATTGCCAACAAGCACGCGAGCCTGGGCGTCAAACCGGAGCAGTATCCGATCGTCGGCGAGCATTTGCTGGCGGCCATCAAGGAAGTCCTGGGCAGCGCAGCGACCGAGGAAATCATCTCCGCGTGGGCGCAAGCCTATGGCAACCTCGCCGATGTGCTGATGGGCATGGAGAGCGCGCTTTACGAAGGTTCGGCCGAGCAGGCCGGTGGCTGGACCGGGTGGCGGTCCTTTGTCGTGCGCGAGAAGCGCCCGGAGAGCGGCGTGATCACCTCCTTCGTCCTTGAACCGGCCGACGGCCAGCCGGTGGCGAACTTCAAGCCCGGCCAATACACCAGCGTTGCAGTCAATGTGCCCGCACTAGGCCTGCAGCAGATCCGCCAATACAGCCTTTCCGACATGCCGAACGGGCGCAGCTATCGGATCTCGGTCAAGCGGGAAGGCGGCGGCACCCAGCCTCCTGGCTATGTTTCCAATCTGCTGCACGATCACGTCAATGTCGGCGATGAGGTAAAGCTGGCCACGCCGTATGGGAGTTTCCATATCGACGTCAACGCCAGGACGCCCATTGTGCTGATCAGCGGCGGCGTGGGGCTGACGCCCATGATCAGCATGCTCAAGACCGCACTGCAAGCGCCGCCGCGGAAAGTCGTTTTCACCCATGGCGCCCGCAATAGTGCAGTGCATGCCATGCGAGACAAGCTGCGCGAGGCGGCGAAGACCTATGAGAACTTCGAGCTCATCGTTTTCTATGACCAGCCCCTGCCGGAGGACGTGCAAGGGCGCGACTACGATTACGCGGGGCTGGTCGACGTCAAGCTGATCGAAAAATCGATTCTGCTGCCCGACGCCGATTACTACATCTGCGGCCCGATTCCCTTCATGCGAATGCAGCATGATGCACTGAAGAATCTTGGTGTCCATGAAGCGCGCATTCATTACGAGGTGTTTGGTCCGGACCTGTTTGCCGAATAGGCCGGCGCGCATTGGCGCATCCGGGGACGACGGACTTGTTGTGTCGCGCCAGGCCACGGCGTCTTACCGGTCTGTCGTTCCTCGGTAATAAAGGCAACGCCGCATTTCCACATGCGCCGCCATGGCGCCTGCGCACGACAATTTGGTATTCAATACGATTGCGGGCCGGCGCATTTCGCGGCCGGCTGCCTCTGCCCGCGGCGAGCCTTGCGGCCACGCGGGGGAAAGGTGAATACCATGAACGGGCGCAAGCTCTGCCAGCTGGCACTGGCACTGGCACTGGCGGCCACGGCCGCGAGCGGCGCCGCCCTTGCAGGGCGGGCCGACATCCACAATGCAGCTTGGCATGACGCAGACACGCGCGGCGGCATGATCAAGACGCGTGTCGGCGTGGGCTTCTATTTCGGCCCCAGCATCGTGTTCGGCGGCTACCCGTATTACTACCCTGCCTACCCTGCCCCATATTACTACCCGGCTCCGGCCGCCACCGTGCCGGTCGAGCCACCTCAATACATCGAGCAGGGGCCCAACGGGCCAGTGCCGGCGCCGGGGCCCGAGCGGGCAGTGCCGCAGGACCAGGGCTGGTGGTATCACTGCAACCAGCCGGAAGGCTACTATCCCTACGTGCAATCCTGCCCGGGCGGCTGGCAACGCGTGCCGGCCCAGCCGCCGGCCAACTATTGACAGCGTGGAGCAAAGCATGCGAGTCCTGACCCGCGCCACGCTCGCCGTGGCCACCCTGACCCTCGGCGCCTGCGTCGTGATGCCTTCGGGCCCGAGCGTGATGGCGCTGCCGGGCACCGGCAAGAGCTTCGACCAGTTCCGCGCCGACGACTACAACTGCCGCCAGTTCGCCCTCGGGCAGGTCGGCGGCGTGAGTTCCTCGCAGGCCGCCAACAACGCGGCCGTAGGCAGTGCGGTGGTAGGCACCGCGCTGGGAGCGGCGGCTGGTGCGGCGTTCGATGGCGGATCGGGCGCAGCGGTCGGCGCCGGCCTGGGCCTGCTGACGGGCGCCGCGGTAGGCGCGGGCAACGCGCAGTACGCGGGTTATGGCACGCAGCGGCAATACGACGCCGCCTATGTGCAGTGCATGTACGCCAGCGGCAACCGCGTGCCGGTACCGGGACGGGTCGCCGCAGCTCCCGCGCCGGCACCGCGGTACTACTATGCGCCGCCCCCGCCGGCCTACTACGTGCCCTACTACTAGGTCAGTTGCGTCCCCACGCCGAGAGCCGGCGCGAGCGGTCGATGACCCAGGCGCAGAACGCCTGCGGGCGTTCGCCCTCGGACAACTCGCGGCATGCCTTCGCGATCTCGGCGTACTGTGTCGCTTCATCGCCGAGGTAGTACCAGCGCAGCCGTTCCATCCACAGCCGGCCCTGCGCGGCATCGCCTGTCAGCGCCAGCAGCCACGCCGTGCGCGCGATCATCGTGGGGGTCGGCAGCAAATGCACCGCGGCGATATGCGCGGGCAGCAGTTCGGCTGCGTTCCGTGGCGTGATGACGGCCAGCCCTGCGGCATCGGCCTGCGCATGCTGGCGGAACCAGAAGCGCGGCATCGGCAAGGTGTTCCGGGTTTCGCTCGCGGCGTATTCGCGTGCTTCGGCGCGGCGGTAGTCTTGCCACATGGTTGCCAGGATCGCGACGGCAAGCGCCACGAATGCCACGCTCAGGCCCTTTGCCACGCCGGCCGGGACTCGCCATGGTCCGACGGCGGCAGGCTCCAGCCAGCCCAGGAGGAAACAGAACGGCAGGAAGAAGTACAGGTAGTGCAGCGGATATTCGAGCATGGAATGCGCGCACAGCATCGCCAGCCATGCCAACATCAGCACCGTCTCGCGACGTTCCCCATTTTCAGCCTGCCAGAGCCGCGCCCGCACCACGCGCCACAGCCATGCCGCGAGAATCAGCGCGGCGCCGAGCGTGCCGGCGATGCCGGTCTTGGCCAGCAGATCGAGCACCGCGTTATGGGCGTGCAGGGACATCTCCACCTTCACGCCGACCTGAGGCAGCTGCATGAACTGCGCCCACCCGAACTCGCCCCAGCCGACGCCGAGCCATGGATGCGCGCGGAACATCGCCAGCGCATGCGCCCAGAGCGCGCCACGTGCGGACATCTGGTCTTCGGCTTCCAGCTGCGCGATGGTGTCGAACAAACGCCAGTCAAGAAACTGGCCGGCGGCGCGGATCGCTGGCTGCAGCACCAGCAGCATCACGATCATGGCGACCGCGGCCACCAGCAGTCCGGTCGTGCGCCGCATCGGATCCACTTCGCGCGGCGTGCCGCGTGCCAGCCATGCGGCCACCAGCGCGTAGACGGCGGCCAGCCCGACATGCAGCACGCCAGTGCGCGATCCGGATAGCACGACGCCGCTTTCCAGCAATGCCACGGCTGCCAGCCACATCGGGAAGCGCAGCCTGCCGCGCGATGCCAGCCAGACTGATGCGACCAGTGCGAGACCGTGCACGGTGGCCTGGTGGTTGGGCTGGTTCAGGTTGCCCCAGAGGCGGCGGTTGTCGTCGTAGAAGTAGGTGGAAACGAGACCGAAGGCGCTGCGCTCGAGATGGAAGAGCTGCACCCACTGCGTGACGGTGCCGAGCAGGCCGGCGATCAGGAAGGCGATGGCAAGGGTGTCGCCGGCGTTGAGCGATTCCGATACTCGATTGCGGCGGTACGACCATGCGGCGCATGTCACGGCTGCGCCGAGCAATAGGGTCAGGACGGTCAGGGTGGCGCTGCCGGTGATATCGACGTGGCCGAGCGCGGTGCGTGTCAGGCCGACGGCGGCGAGCCAGAGGAACAGCAAGGCTACCCACGGCAGTGAAATCGTCGTGGTTGCCGCTGGTGTGGCGGGCGTGCGAAGCGCCAGGAACGAGACCAGGGCAAGCGCGCAGCATGCGGCAGCCCATTCGCCGTAGAACGTCGCGAGTGGGAGCGTATGCCTGGAAACTAGCAGCGGGAAGACGATTGCTGCGATGAGGGCAGCCGACGGGAGGGTTGTCCGGGACGGCGGCATTGAGGCGCCTAGTTTGGGGAAAGGCGCATGATAGCTTGTGGCACGGGCAAAGAAAAAGCGCCCGAAGGCGCTTTCCACAGCGGAGATTGCCTGCTTAAACGCCAGTTTGTGCCCTGGTGCAAGTGGCCCCACCACCGGTTACCGACGCCCAGGTAACAGCGTTGGTGCCGACGGTCGGGGACATCGTTACCGTACACGCGGGCAATTGCACTGCGCCCGTGATAACGATCGCCGCAGTTGCAGCCGTGAGGGCAACCGTGCCATTGGGCGGGTTCTGGGTGCCAGGATAGCCAACAGTCGTCGTCAGTTTGGCGACGGTATCGCACGAAGCCAACACGCCGCCGTTCTCTTGCAAGCACTGGGCAACTGCCATCTTCAGCGCTGCTACGGAAGTAATGTTGTCCGACCAGCGTGCGCGCGTCACATAGTCCTGATACTGCGGAATCGCGATCGCCGCCAAAATACCAATGATCGCCACCACGATCATCAGTTCGATCAGCGTAAAGCCCTTCTGAATACGACGGCCCAGCTTCTTCAGTTTTTGTACCCGTTGCATGATTTGACCCCTCGAAGAGATTTTGGTTAAGCGTTGCACGTCTTCGGTTTCGTGACGCGGGAACTAATCAGCAGTAAGCGTGCCAGCCATATCCCACGTCCGTAGGGAGCAAAAAACGACAAATTTCGTCACCCGACAGAGGGAAACTGACCGCTTGCGCCAAATTTTGTCACCTGGGCGCACTACCACCCGCCGAAGCGACAAAATGTGCGATCACTCACATGAGTTAGTTGGAAATCGCACCGACAAAGGATGTCCGCCAGTTGGCAACAAAAAAGGGCGGCCAACCGGCCGCCCTTCCGTGCGAAGCAATACCCGTCAGGCCGTCTGCGGCGACCGGCGGTTCAGCATCTTGCCAATGATCACCACCAGGATCGCGCCGGCGGCGCCGAATACCAGGTGGGCGTGCGGCACGTGGACTTCAAACCATGCGGCATCGACCGGGTCGCTGACCAGCATCTCACCAGCCAGGTAACCCAGCAGCGCGGCGCCCAGCACGATGATGACCGGGAAGCGTTCCATCACCTTGAGCAGCAGCGTGCTGCCGAACACGATCAGCGGGATCGACAGGCCCAGGCCGATAATCAGCAGCATCAGCTGGCTGCCCTCGGGGCCCTTCTGCGCGGCGGCGGCCACGGCGACCACGTTGTCCAGCGACATCACCAGGTCGGCGATGAGGATGGTGCGGATGGCGGCCCAGATATTGTCCTTGCCGTCGTGGCCTTCCTCGTCGTCATCGCCGGTCAGCAGCTGCACGCCGATATAGACCAGCAGCACGGCGCCGACGATCTTCAGGTATGGCAGGCTCAGCAGCTTGACCGCGGCCACGGTCAGCACCACGCGCATGATGATGGCGGCAGCGCTGCCCCAGAAGATGGCCTTCTTCTGCTGGGCGGGCGGCAGGTTGCGCGAGGCGAGCGCGATCACCACCGCGTTGTCGCCGGACAGGACGATGTTGGTCAGGATGATCGATCCCAACGCAATCCAGAAAGTGGTGGAAGACAGCAGTTCCACGGGTAGGCTCCTCGAGTTCTATGTAGTGGCGGTTCTATGCGTGGCGCGCCCCGTCATCTGACGGGTGTTCGGATGTCTGAAAGCGCAGACATGACTGTTTAACCCACGAACCTTTCGATTAGATTTCAATCCTGTAATGTTCCGGGGTTTTCGTGACCCCCGAATCACTCGCCGTAAAAGAGAATGCCCCCGCCAGAAGGGCGGGGGCATCACAAGTCTGTCATTCCCGCGACAGCGGGAACGGCAAGCAGACCTTACAGCATCGCCTTCAGCAGGCGGCCCATCTCCGACGGGTTCTTGGTCACCTTGATACCGCAGGCTTCCATGATTTCCAGCTTGGCCTGGGCGGTGTCGGCACCGCCCGAGATCAGCGCGCCGGCGTGGCCCATGCGCTTGCCCGGAGGCGCGGTCACGCCAGCGATGAAGCCAACCACCGGCTTCTTCATGTTGTCCTTGATCCAGTGGGCGGCGTTGGCCTCGTCCGGACCACCGATCTCACCAATCATGACCACGGCGTCCGTGTCCGGATCGTCGTTGAACATCTTCATCACGTCGATGTGCTTCAGGCCGTTGATGGGGTCGCCACCAATGCCGACAGCCGACGACTGGCCCAGGCCCAGCGCGGTCAGCTGGCCCACGGCTTCGTACGTCAGCGTGCCCGAGCGCGACACCACGCCGATGCGGCCCTTCTTGTGGATGTGGCCCGGCATGATGCCGATCTTGATTTCGTCCGGCGTGATCAGGCCCGGGCAGTTCGGCCCCAGCAGCAGGGTCTTCTTGTTCTCGCGGCGCATGCGGTCCTTGACTTCCATCATGTCGCGCACGGGGATGCCTTCGGTGATGCAGACCACCAGGTCCAGGTCGGCGTCAACGGCTTCCCAGATCGCGGCAGCGGCGCCTGCGGGCGGCACGTAGATGACCGACACGGTGGCGCCGGTCTGGGCCTTGGCGTCCTTGACGCTGGCGTAGATGGGAATGCCTTCGAAGTCTTCGCCGGCCTTCTTCGGGTTCACGCCTGCGACGAAGGCGTTCTTGCCATTGGCGTAGTCGCGGCAGCCACGGGTGTGGAACTGGCCGGTCTTGCCGGTGATGCCCTGGGTGATGACCTTGGTGTCTTTGTTGATCAGAATCGACATGCTGTAATCCTTTGCTTGGCGACGAGCGGTACGCGCGGGCGCTCGTCAAAGCGCCTACGTACCGCTCGCGTTCGCGTATGGTTGCGTTCGTGCGACGGCTTACTTGCCAGCGGCAGCGGCCACCACCTTCTGGGCGGCTTCTTCCATCGTGTCGGCCGAGATGATGGGCAGGCCCGACTCGGCCAGCATCTTGCGGCCCAGCTCTTCGTTGGTACCCTTCATGCGCACGACCAGCGGCACCGTCAGGTGCACGGCCTTCGAAGCCGAGATCACGCCTTCGGCGATCACGTCGCAACGCATGATGCCGCCGAAGATGTTGACCAGGATGGCCTGCACGTTCTTGTTGCTCAGCATCAGCTTGAAGGCTTCGGTCACCTTCTCGGTGGTGGCACCGCCGCCCACGTCGAGGAAGTTGGCCGGCTCGCCGCCGAACAGCTTGATGGTGTCCATGGTGGCCATGGCCAGGCCGGCGCCGTTCACCAGGCAGCCGATGTTGCCGTCCAGCGAGATGTAGGCCAGGTCGAACTTCGAGGCCTCGATTTCGTTGGCGTCTTCTTCATCCAGGTCACGGTAGGCGACGATTTCCGGATGACGGAACAGCGCGTTCGAGTCGAAGTTGAACTTGGCGTCCAGGGCGATGACCTTGCCGTCGCCGGTCAGGATCAGCGGGTTGATTTCGGCCAGCGAGGCGTCGGTGTCGTAGAACGCCTTGTACAGGCCTTGCAGGGCCTGGCGGGCTTGCGCCACGCTCGCGTCGGGCACGCCGATCTTGCGGGCGATGTCGTCGGCGTCAGCGTCGGTCAGGCCGGTCGACGGCTCGATGATCAGGGTGTGGATCTTTTCCGGGGTGTGGGCAGCGACTTCCTCGATGTCCATGCCGCCTTCGCTCGACGCCATCAGCGCGATCTTCTGCGAAACGCGGTCCACCACCAGCGAAACGTACAGTTCCTTCTTGATGTCGGCGCCTTCTTCGATCAGCAGGCGGTTGACCTTCTTGCCTTCCGGACCGGTCTGGTGCGTGACCAGCTGCATGCCCAGGATGTTCGAGGCGTATTGCTTGACCTCGTCCATGCTCTTGGCAACCTTGACGCCGCCGCCCTTGCCGCGGCCACCCGCGTGGATCTGCGCCTTGACAACCCACACCGGGCCGCCGAGCTGTTCTGCGGCCTTCAGGGCCTCGTCAACCGAGAACGCGGGGATGCCGCGCGGAACCGGCACATTGTATTTGCGCAGGATTTCCTTGCCTTGATACTCATGGATATTCATGCGTGTTTCCTTTCGGGTAGGCGTAAAAGGTAGAAGGGAAGAATCTGAAAAAGGAGACGAACTCTCTCGTCTGGCTGGCCGATCCTGAGAATCAGCCGGAAGTGCCGGTTGGCCTGTCGGCCGGGACAGCGTCGTTGCCGTCGTCATTGGCTTGACCACCGCGGTCGCCATTGGCCACGGCGGGCGCCCGAGGCGCGGTTGCGACGGCAGGTGCGGCCTCGGCCCTTGGCTTGGGCGTCGGCTGGTGACCATACCAGCGCGGGTAAAACTCACGAACCACCTCGCCGTCAAAACGCAGCGCGTGGCAGCCGTGCAACTGATAGGGCGGCTCCGGATTCGGATCGTCCTCGCCGTTGTCGCGGATACTGATGACTTCGCCGGCAAACGCCTGGATCGCGGTGCTGGGCAGCACGCCGGCGGCTTCGGTCAGGTGGGAGCAGCCATTGATGCCGCCCAGGCGCTCGCGCACCGCCTTGCGGAAGCCCTTGCGCAGGTTCAGGCCGATCAGCTTGCGGTAGGCCGGGCCGATGGTGTCGCACTGCGACGGGTACGGCACCCAGTCGGAGCAGGCCTCGGCATCCAGCACCGTCATGTCCTCGTCGATCGTGACGCGCAGCCACAGGTCGTGCAGGGGCTGCCCCACCGGGCGGATACGGTCGCCGGCAAGTTCGATATCGCGGGGCTTGGTGTCGGTCAGGCGCACCTCGACATCCCACAGGCCGTCTTCTCTCTGGTACGCCTCGGCCGTGATGGCACGGCGGTGGCGCAGGGAGCGGTTGACGGGCTGGGACAGAGGCATGGCCAGGCTGGAATACTGGGGGCTTGGGAACGGCGGCGCCGGAGCACCGAATAACCTGCGGAGTTTAACATGCCGCGCTGGTTTGCCCGGGAACATCCTTGTGCGGCGACTGTCGCGCCGCATTGTCGGGCGACGGCGCGCCGATACACCCTGATGCCAGTGCAGGTAATGGCTCATTAAATGCGGACGACGCCACACCCGGATGCTCAGTCGTCGTCGCCGTACGCTTCGTCAGCGCCCTGGATGATCTTGCTGACCACCGCGCGCGCGAATCCCCGCGCCACCATGAAGCGGATCTGCTTGGCACGCGCCTCCGGCGTATCCGGCGGCACGCCGAAACGCTTGCGCCAGACCTCGCGGGCACGCTCGGTCTCGGTGGCGCGCAACCTTTCCTGCAGTTCGCCCAGCTGTTCGCTGTCCAGCTTGTGGGTCTTGGCTTCCTGCATCACCCTGGCCGCGCCGTAGCGGGCGCCGCGGCGATGGACCAGGCTGTCGGCAAAGCGCTGGTTGGACAGCCAGTTCTCGCGCTCGAGCGCATCGAGCAGTTGCTCGAGCTGCTCCGGCGATTCGGCATGGGGCGCCAGCTTGCGCGCCAGTTCGGCCCGGCTGTGCTCGCGGCGCGACAGGTAGCCGACGGCGCGGGCCTTCAGGGACAGGGGGGGACGGGTGGCCATTGAGATCGTGAAGTTTCCACCGCGGGCCTAAACAAAAAGGCCGGCGCATCGGCGATGCCCCGGCCCTTCGGTTGCTCCAGCGGCTGGCTGGCGCTCAGTCTTCCAGCGCTTCGGCCGGCACGACGTTGGTCGGCGCCACGCCCAGCGCGGCACGCACCTTGTTCTCGATTTCTTCGGCGATGTCCGGGTTCTCGCGCAGGTACTCGCGTGCGTTGTCCTTGCCCTGGCCGATCTTGTCGCCGTTGTAGCTGTACCACGCGCCCGCCTTCTCGACGATCTTGGCATCCACGCCCAGGTCGATGATCTCGCCCTGGCGGGAGATGCCCTGGCCGTACAGGATGTCGAAGAAGGCTTCGCGGAACGGCGGCGAAACCTTGTTCTTGACCACCTTGACCTTGGTCTCGTTGCCGATGACGTCGTCACCCTTCTTGATCGAGCCGATGCGGCGGATATCCAGGCGCACCGAGGCGTAGAACTTCAGCGCATTGCCGCCGGTGGTGGTTTCCGGCGAGCCGAACATCACGCCGATCTTCATGCGGATCTGGTTGATGAAGATCACCAGGCAGTTGGTGCGCTTGATGGTGCCGGTCAGCTTGCGCAGCGCCTGGCTCATCAGGCGGGCCTGCAGGCCGGGCAGCGAGTCGCCCATTTCGCCTTCGATTTCGGCCTTGGGCACCAGCGCCGCCACCGAGTCGATCACGATCAGGTCGATCGAGCCCGAGCGCACCAGCGCGTCGGTGATTTCCAGCGCCTGCTCGCCGGTGTCCGGCTGCGAGATCAGCAGGTCGCCGACGTTCACGCCCAGCTTGCCGGCGTAGCTGACATCCAGCGCATGCTCGGCGTCGATAAAGGCGCAGGTGCCGCCCAGCTTCTGCATCTCGGCCACGACCTGCAGCGTCAGCGTGGTCTTGCCCGACGATTCCGGACCATAGATCTCGACCACGCGGCCGCGCGGCAGGCCGCCGACGCCAAGCGCGATGTCCAGGCCGAGCGACCCGGTGGAGACCACCTGGATGTCCTTCTCGACCTCGCCGTCGCCCAGGCGCATGATCGAGCCCTTGCCGAACTGCTTCTCGATCTGGGAGAGCGCGGCGGCAAGCGCCTTCTGCTTCTCGGCGCTCACGCCGGCACCTGCCTTCTTGTCGTCCATGGTCGTCCTTGAATCAAATGGTGTATAAATAGGCCGCATGTGGCGCGGCACCGGCTTTTGCCGGCTCCAGCGCCGGCCCGGCTGTCCGCGCGGCCGCCACTCAGGGGTCATCCCAGGGCGGCCCCAGCGGAATGTGCGGGTACTGTATAAAAAAACAGTATGCTTGGCAAGCCCCATCGCGCCCATTCTCGAGTGCCCGGCTATGCCGGCCAGGGGTGGAGACAACCATGCGTATTCTGATCGCCGAAGATGACGACACGCTGGCCGATGGCCTGACGCGGTCGTTACGCCACTCGGGTTATGCCGTCGACCACGTCGCCGACGGGCTGGGCGCCGACTCGGCCCTCTCCACCCAGACCTTCGACCTGCTGATCCTCGACCTGGGACTGCCGCGCATGTCCGGCCTGGAGGTGCTCAAGCGCCTGCGCGCCCGCGGCGCGATGCTGCCGGTGCTGATCCTGACCGCGGCCGACAGCGTCGACGAACGCGTCAAGGGCCTGGACCTGGGCGCCGACGACTACATGGCCAAGCCCTTTGCGCTGTCCGAGCTGGAAGCGCGCGTGCGCGCGCTGGTGCGCCGCGGCGCCGGTGGCGGCGCCACGCTGATGCGGCACGGGCCGCTGGCCTTCGACCAGGTCGGCCGCATCGCCTACCTGAACGAGCAGATGCTCGACCTGTCGGCGCGCGAGCTCGGCCTGCTGGAGATCCTGCTCACGCGCTGCGGGCGGCTGGTGTCCAAGGAACAGCTGGTCGACCACCTGTGCGAGTGGGGCGAAGAAGTCAGCAACAACGCCATCGAAGTCTACGTGCACCGCCTGCGCAAAAAGATCGAGGTGGGCGGCATCCGCATCGCCACGGTACGCGGCCTGGGCTACTGCCTGGAAAAATTCCAGCCGGCCGTGGCCGCGCAGCACTGACGCGGCCCTGTTGATGTGGCCCCATTGACGCGGCCCGTACCTTAGCCCCACCCTTGCAGGCGAGCACGACCGCACCCGAACGACCACCGTCGAGATGAGCCTGCTGCAACTGCCCTGGCGGCGCGCGCACCGCGCCGTGCCGCCACCCTCCCCTGCCACGCCCGCGGGCACCGCCGACCAGGAACTGGCCGACGCACTGCCGCACCTGGAGGAAAGCACGGCCACGCCCGCGCCGCGCTCGCTGTTCGGCGAGATCCTCGACTGGATGCTGGCGCCGCTGCTGCTGCTGTGGCCAATGAGCATCGCGGTGACCTACCTGGTCGCCAAGTCGATCGCCAACGGCCCGTTCGACCGGGCGCTGGAGGCCAGCGCCATCGTGCTATCGCAGCAGGTGCGCGAGGTCAACGGCCGCGTCACGCTGCAGTTGCCCCTGTCGGCGCGCGAGATCCTGCGCGCGGACGAGACCGACAGTATCTATTACCAGGTGGTCGGCAAGCACGGCGAGTACATCGCCGGGGACCACGACCTGCCGTTGCCATCGGAAGAAGACCAGGGCCACGCCGGCCTGGTGTCGCTGCGCGACGACCGCGTCGCCGGCAACGACGTGCGCGTGGCCTACACCTACGTCGACCTGCGCCATGTCAGCGGCAACCAGCCGGTGCTGGTGCAGGTGGCCGAGACGCTCGACAAGCGCGCGCGCCTGGCCAACGAGATCATCAAGGGCGTGATCCTGCCCCAGTTCGTGATCCTGCCGCTGGCGGTGGTGCTGGTGTGGTTCGGGCTCTCGCGCGGGCTGGCGCCGCTGACCGCGATCCAGCAGCGCATCCGCGCGCGCAACCCGGGCGACACCAGTCCCATCGACGAGCGCGCCGCACCGCAGGAGATCACGCCGCTGGTGGGA
This sequence comes from Cupriavidus phytohabitans, assembly GCF_017815025.1. Taxonomy (NCBI): domain Bacteria; kingdom Pseudomonadati; phylum Pseudomonadota; class Betaproteobacteria; order Burkholderiales; family Burkholderiaceae; genus Cupriavidus; species Cupriavidus phytohabitans. Next base: position 166,350 of record NZ_JAGIQB010000007.1, on the reverse strand, counting down.
TCGTTCAACGACCTGCTGGCGCGGCTGGACCAGTCGGTGCAGACGCAGAAGCGCTTTATCGCCGATGCCGCGCACCAGATGAAGACCCCGCTGGCGGGGCTGCGCATGCAGGCCGAGCTGGCGCAGCGAGAGCAGTCGCCGGAAGAGCTGCGGCGCTCGCTGGCGCAGATTGCGGGCAGCTCCGAGCGCACCGCGCACCTGGTTACGCAGTTGCTGTCGCTGGCGCGCATGGAAAACCTGGCCGGCGCCGGCGGCATGGGCGAGCTCGACCTGGGTGCGCTGGCGCGCGAGGTGGTCAAGGACTGGCTGCCGCAAGCCTGGGCGCGCGACATCGACCTGGGGCTGGAAGCCGACGACCACCCGGTGACCGTGCTGGGCAACCGGCTGATGCTGACCGAGATGCTCAACAACCTGCTCGACAATGCCATCCGCTACACGCCGCGCGGCGGGCACGCGACGGTGCGCGTCAGCGCCGATGCCTTCGAGCCGTTTGCCTACCTGGACGTGGAAGATACCGGCCCGGGCATTGCACCGGCCGACCGCGAACGCGTGATGGAGCGCTTCTACCGCGTGCTCGGCACCAATACCGAAGGCAGCGGGCTGGGCCTGGCCATCGTGCGCGAGATCGTGCAGCAGCACGGCGGCGATGTGCAGATATCCGACCACGTCTACCAGCAATCGCCGCGCCTGGCCGGCGCGCATTTCCGCGTGACACTGCGCCGCCCCACCGATCTCTCCGCACCATGAACGACACCCCCGACCTCGCCGAGGCGCGCCAGCGCCAGGCCTGGCACCGCAACCTGCGCTGGATTGCCGGACTGCTGGCGGTCTGGTTCGTGGTCACCTTCGTGGTGGCGTGGTTCGCGCGCGAATTGCGCTTTGACTTCTTCGGCTGGCCGTTCTCGTTCTGGGTGGGCGCGCAGGGTGCGCTGGTGGTCTACGTGCTGATGGCCGCCCTCTACGCCTGGCGCATGAACCGCGCCGACGAAACGCACGACGAAGCTGACGCGCCCACCCCCCGGCCTTCGCAGGGCGCCATGCGCGGGCCCGGCTCCGATGCTGCATAGCGATATGCCGGCGGAGCCGCCAGGCAATGCCGGGCATGAGCCAAGGCTGGCTGCACCGCAGCATGCGCGGCCCTGAAAACGGCTAGCGTATACCCCGACATTTTTGGCGGTTGCGCGCCGAAATCTGTCAGAACTCAGTAAGTTTCGCGAACCACAATCCTCTGCAACTCAGGCTCCCGGCCAGCGGCACGGGCCTTTTCCGCGATGTTGCCGCGCCTTGCCCGAGATCCATTCCAGACGGAGGAGACAAGATGGCAAACGTGCAAAACGTTGCGGTACCCGGAGGGGGCACGCAAAACGCACCGATGACACACGAGGAGCGCAAGGTGATCCTTGCCTCGTCGCTGGGCACGGTATTCGAGTGGTACGACTTTTATCTGTACGGCTCACTGGCGGCGATCATCGCCAAGCAGTTCTTCGCCGGGCTGGATCCGACCTCGGCCTTCATCTTCGCACTGCTCGCCTTCGCCGCCGGCTTTATCGTCCGGCCGTTCGGCGCGCTGGTGTTCGGCCGCCTCGGCGACATGATCGGGCGCAAGTACACCTTCCTGGTGACCATCCTGATCATGGGCCTGTCGACCTTCATCGTCGGCCTGCTGCCCGGCTTTGCCACCATCGGCTGGGCCGCCCCGGTGATCCTGATCGCGCTGCGCATGCTGCAGGGCCTGGCGCTCGGCGGCGAGTACGGCGGCGCCGCCACCTACGTGGCCGAGCACGCGCCGCACGGCAAGCGCGGATCGTACACCTCGTGGATCCAGACCACCGCCACGCTGGGCCTGTTCCTGTCGCTGATCGTGATCCTGCTGTGCCGCGAACTGACCGGACCGAGCTTTGAAGTGTGGGGCTGGCGCATCCCGTTCCTGCTGTCGATCCTGCTGCTGGGGACGTCGGTGTACATCCGGCTGTCGATGAACGAATCGCCGGCATTTCAGCGCATGAAGGCCGAAGGCAAGACCTCCAAGGCACCGCTGACCGAGTCGTTCGCGCAGTGGCGCAACCTGAAGATCGTGATCCTGGCCCTGCTCGGCCTGACCGCCGGCCAGGCCGTGGTCTGGTACACCGGCCAGTTCTACGCGCTGTTCTTCCTGACGCAGGTGCTCAAGGTCGATGCCAAGACGGCCAACCTGCTGATCGCCGGCGCACTGGTGATCGGCACGCCGTTCTTTATCTTCTTCGGCTCGCTGTCGGACAAGATCGGCCGCAAGTGGATCATCATGGTGGGCTGCGCGCTGGCCGTGCTGACCTACTTCCCGCTGTTCAAGGCGCTGACCCACTACGCCAACCCGGCGCTGGAGCGCGCGCAGCAGACCGCGCAGATCGTGGTGACCGCGGATCCGAAGCAGTGCTCGTTCCAGGGCAGCCCGATCGCCCGCGAGATCGACTTCCGCAGTTCGTGCGATATCGCCAAGCGTACCCTGGCCCAGTCTTCGGCCAGCTATGAGGTGGTGAACGCGCCGGCCGGCACGGTGGCCTCGGTGAAGATCGGCGACAAGGAGATCAAGGCCTTCGACGCCAAGCTCGCCAACGGCCACAGCTTCGACGAGGCCAGCAAGGCCCAGATCGCGGCGTTCAAGAAGGAAGTCAGCAGTTCCATGTCCGCCGCCGGCTACCCGGCCAAGGCAGACCCGGCGCAGATGAACACGATCATGGTGCTGGTGATCCTGGTCATCCTGGTGATCTACGTGACCATGGTCTACGGCCCGATCGCCGCCATGCTGGTGGAGCTGTTCCCGACCCGCATCCGCTATACCTCGATGTCGCTGCCCTACCATATCGGCAACGGCTGGTTCGGCGGCCTGCTGCCCACCATCTCGTTCGCGCTGGTGGCCCAGAACGGGAATATCTACTACGGCCTGTGGTACCCGATCATCATCGCGGCCATCACCTTCGTGATCGGTGCGCTGTTCGTGCGGGAAACCAAGGACGTGGACATCTACGCCCACGACTGAACGGTCGGCTGGGCGAGACCGTGACCACAACGGCAGGCCGCCCCGGCCTGCCGTTTTTTCATGGACGCCGGTGCCCCGCAAAAATCTTCGCACGAGGGTGTTGACAGTGCCGAAAGCCCATGTATAATCTCAGTCTTCGTTGGCGAATTAGCTCAGTCGGTTAGAGCGACGGAATCATAATCCGCAGGTCCGGGGTTCGAGTCCCTGATTCGCCACCATCTATTTGAAAAGCCGCGTTCTCGCAAGAGAACGCGGCTTTTTGCTTTGGATTGCCAGGCGTTGGACTGCCGGGCGCGCTGCCGGCAGCTCTCGATGCCGGAAGCGTCACGCCCTACGGCTGCGACAACAGGAACTCATGCCGGCTCGTATCCAGCCGTGACACGCGGTACTCGATCCGCTCGTCGCGGTAGGACGAGGCCACGCGCAGGATCTTCAGCAACGGACTGCCTACGGCAACCCCCAGCAGCTCGTGGTCATCTTCGTCCGCCAGCGCCGAGCGCAGCCGCTCTTCGGTGCGGATGATATTGATGCCGAAGGTATCCTGGTAGAAGTTGTAGAGCGTATTGGGCCGCTCGCGCAGCTGCTTCTCCGTCAGGCCCTTGAAGCGCTCTTCCGGCACGGTGATGGCATCGATCATCATCGGCGTGCCTTCCAGCGACAGGACATTGGCGAAGCGAAACACGGGTTCGCCCACGGCCAGCCCGAGGGCGGCCGCCTCGTCCTTGTCGGCCTTCGCGCGCCGGAACCTGGCCAGGCGTACGGTCGGATATTCGCGATGGCCGTCCTGGCGCACGATACGGAAGAAGCGGAAGAAGTGATCCTCCTGCCGGTGCGTGGCGACGAAGGTGCCGCGGCCCTGGTGCCGGATCATGATGCCTTCGGCCACCAGTTCGTCGATTGCCTTGCGCAACGTGCCGATCGACACGCCAAAGCGTTCGATCAGCTTGCGCTCGGACGGAATGGCTTCTCCCGGCTTCCACTCACCCTCCGCCAGCGCGGAGAGAATGGCCTGCTTGACGTCCTTGTACAGGACGCCGCCGATCGCACTGGCGGCATCAAATCTGGCACCCACGTTAGATCCCTGTTCGCTGGCCCGCGCCGCCTTGCCGGCTGCGCGGGCCGATTCATCTGGATAAGCCAGATCATACCGGAGGCCCCGTCACGCCCTGCCGGTGTTATTCGGCGCGGATGTGCTTCTCTTCGATCAGCCGTGCCCACCGCGTCACCTCGCCGTTGAAGTATTCGGCGAAGGGGCCGCTGGTCTGCGGCGCCGGGCTGAACCCCGCCGCCACGATGCGCTCGCGCAGCGCGTCGGACTGCAGCATGCGCGCCACCGACGCCGCGACCTTGTCGACGATCGGCCTGGGCGTTCCCGCCGGCATCATCAGGCCGGTCCAGTTCTCGACGATCAGGTCGGGAAAGCCCGCCTCGGCCACGGTCGGCACGTCGGGCAGCAGCGGATGCCGCTCGCGCGTGGTCACCGCCAGCGCGCGCAGCTTGCCGCCCTTCACATAGGCCAGCGACTCCGGGAAATTGGAGAACACCACCTCGATCTGGCCGCCGATCAGATCGGTCATCGACGGCGCCCCGCCCTTGTACGGCACATGGGTCAGGTTGGCGCCGGTCTGGCTCTCGAACAGCGCCAGCGTCAGGTGCGGCGGTGTGCCGTTGCCGCTGGAGCCGGCATTGAGCTTGCCCTTCTGCGCCGCCGCGGCCAGGTCCTTCATCGACTTGACCGGCGAACTGGCCGGCACCACCACCAGCATCGGCGACGAGGCGATGCGCGCCACCGGCACCAGGTCTTTTTGCATGCTGAACGGCAGCTTGGGGAACAGCGTGACATTGGAGGCATGCGTCAGCGTGACCGCGAGCCAGGTATAGCCGTCGGCGGGTGCCTTCGCGACCTGGTCGGCGCCGATGTTCGCGTTGCCGCCGGGCTTGTTGTCCACCACCACGGGCCGCTTCCACTCTTCCGCGAGCTGATGCCCGACCAGGCGCGCCATGATGTCCGTCAGGCCACCGGCCGCAAACGGGACCACGTAGCGGATCGGCTTGCCTGGATAGTCATGGGCGGGCACCGACGCCTGCGCGGTGCCCTGTGCGGCAGCCGGCGCCGAGGCCAGTCCGGTGAGCGTGGATACTGCGGACAACGCGACAAGCGCGCCGGCTCCGTACCTGAGCGCGGTGCGAATCAAACCTCGATACATGGTGTGTCTCCGTTTTGTGGTCGCTGGCCCGTTCTGTGTCGGGTCCGCTTTCGTGGTGGGAATCGAATCGAAAACCGCTAGGCCTTGCCCTCCTGCAGCGCCTCGCCCGCCAGTTCGCGAAGCGCATCGAGCAGGGCGTCGGGGATGTCTATGCCGTGGGCCTGCGCGTCGGCGTGCGCGGCATCGCGCCGCGCGCCGGGCAGGCGCGTGCCCTCGTCATCCAGCATTGCCTGCAACAGGGCTTCGACACGCCCGGCATAAGCGTCGGAGCCTGCGAACGCGCCAGGGTCCAGCACCATGAAGAGCTGGCCGATTCGCGGCCGGTTGCCGGCGTCGGTGAAAAAGGAATCCGCTTCGGCGCCGAAGCTGGCGCCGGCCAGCGAGGTCACCAGCAGCTCGACCATCAGCGCCAGCATCGCGCCCTTGACGCCGCCCGCGGGCAGCATCGAGCCACGCAGCGCGGCCTGCGCATCGGTGGTTGGCTGGCCAGTCTCGTCCAAAGCCCAGCCCAGCGGAATCGGCTTGCCCTGCTTCGCGGCCACCATGATCTTGCCGCGTGCGACCTCCGACAACGACAGGTCGATCACGACCGGCGCGTGGCCCCGGCGCGGAAACACCGCAGCAATGGGGTTGGTGCCGAACAGCGGGCGCCGCCCGCCCCAGGCGGGCATCGCGGCAGGCGAATTGCCCATGGCGATGCCAACCATGCCGACGCGCGCCACCGCGTCGAGCGGCAGCGCGGCCGCGCCAAAGTGATGGCTGTTGTTGACCGCCGCGACACCGACACCGGTTTCATAGGCCCGGCCCATTGCCTCGGCGATTGCCAGGTCGCATGCCGGGAAGGCAAAGCCGCACCCCGCATCGACCAGCGCGGCACTGCCGCGTCCGGAGCGCACCGTGGGCGTGGCGTGGCCGTCGACACGGTCCGCGTGCAGGTGCGCCACATACATCGGTACGCGCGATACGCCATGCGATGCCAGCCCCGCCGCATCGGCACGCACCAGCGCCGCGGCCGTCGCGTCGGCCTGCAGCTTGCTCGCCCCCGCACGCCGCAGCGCGGCGTTGGCGATCCGCTCCAATTGCGTGATCGGCACCCGGCTCATGTCATGTCCTCCAGCGTCTGCCGCACCTGTTGCGCGATCATCATCGACACCCGCGCATTAGCCTCCTGTGTCACGCCGCCGATATGCGGCGTCAGGATCAGGTTGGGCACGTCGGCGAGCACGCTGCCTGCGGGCAGGGGTTCATGCTCGAAGACGTCGAGCGCGGCACCGCCGAGATGCCCGTTGCGCAGCGCCTGCGCCAGCGCCGCCTCGTCGACCACGCCGCCGCGGGCGGTGTTGATCAGCACCGCGCCACGCTTCATGCCGGCGATTCGCTGCGCGTCGAGCAGATGCCGCGTAGCAGCGACCAGCGGCACATGCAGGCTGACCGCGTCGGATTGCGCCAGCAGCGCGTCGAGCGCGACGCTGCGCACGCCGGTCCGCGCCCATGCCGGGTCGGCCGCGGACAGCATCGGGTCATGCGCCACTACCTGCATGCCGAACGCCTGCGCCAGCGCGGCGGCCTGCCTGCCGATGTCGCCGAAGCCCACCAGCCCCAGCGTCTTGCCGAGTGCCTCCCTGCCCTCCGACAGGCGTGCGCGCGGCCACTGCCCCGCGGCCACTTGCGCGCTGCTGCCGTAGGCGCCGCGCAGCAGCAGCGCCGCAGTGATGACCACGTACTCGGCCACCGAGCGCGCATTGGCCCCGGCCGCGGGGATCACGCGGATGCCGCGCTCGCGGCAGGCATCGACATCGATATTGTCGAGCCCGACCCCGAGCCGCCCGACCACGCGCAGCGACGGCGCACCGGCCAGCAGCGCGGCGTCGACCTGCGTGCGGTTGCGCACGATCAGCGCCTGCGCGCCGGGCAGCGCATCGAGCAGTTCGGCGCGGCGGTCCACCCAGCCCGGCTCGTAGCGCAGGTCAAAGCCCGCCCGCAGCGCCTGCACCGCGGCATCGTCCATGAACTCGCTGATGCAGATCCGCTTCATCATGCCGACTCGTGGATGCGGGTCAGCACGAACTCGCGGTGACCGAGCGCTTCCGCCGCGGTCCAGCGCCCGTTGATCGTGGCCATCATGCACTCGAGCAGCTTGTCGCCGGTCTGGTCCAGCGTCAGCTCGCGCTGCAGCAGGCCCGAGCAATCGACGTCCATGTGCTCGCTCATCAGCCGCACCGTGCGCGGGTTGGCGCACAGCTTGATTACCGGCACGATCGGATTGCCGATCACGTTGCCCTGCCCGGTCGGGAAGAAATGCACCACATAGCCTGCGGCGGCGCACAGCGTGACCATCTCCGCCGCGGCCGACGACGAATCCATGAACCACAGGCCCGGGTGGGTCGGCTCCTCGGCCTTGTCGAGGACGCCGTCGACCGTGCACTTCTTGCCGATCTTCTGGATGTTGCCCAGCGCCTTCTCTTCGATCGTGGTAAGGCCACCGGCGATATTGCCCTTGGTCGGCTGCGACTCCGACAGGTCCGAAGTCTTCCAGCGGTCGATCATGCCCTGGTAGCGCTCGAACATGGCCATGAACTGGTGGCGCACTTCGTCGTTGGCGCAGCGCGCCGCCACGATATGTTCGCCGCCGGTCAGCTCGGAGGTCTCGCCGAAGACCAGCGTGGTGCCGAGCGGATGCAGCTTGTCGAAGGCATTGCCGACGGTCGGGTTGGCGCCGCAGCCGGAGGTGGTATCCGACTCGCCGCACTTGGTCGACACCCACAACTCGCTGATCGGACATTCCACGCGGTGCAGCGCGGTGGCGTATTGCACGTACTCTTTCGCGGCCTTCGACGCCCGCATGATGGTGTCATGGTCGCCATGGCCCTCGATGCCGAAGCCGACCACCGGCTTGCCGGTTTTGGCGATGCCATCGACCACCTTCTTGGTCCAGCCATCCTCGATGCCGATCACCACCACGGCGGCGACGTTGGGATTGCTGCCCGCGCCGATCAGCGTGCGGAAGTGCAGGTCGAGGTCCGGCCCGAACTGCAGCCGGCCATACGGATGGGGAATCGCCATGGTGCCCTTGATGGCGACGGCAACCGCCTCGGCGGCGGCGTTGGACAGGTCGTCCAGCGGCAGGATGATGACGTGGTTGCGCACGCCGACGCGGCCGTTGTCGCGGCGGTAGCCCCAGAAGGTGGTGTTTTGATCGATCACGGACATGGCTTGGGTCTCGGGTATGGGGGTGGGGAGATGAATGGCGGGGACGGGGCGCGGCTTACCAGCGCTTGGTCTTGATGTTGTGGACGTGGGCGTGTTCGCCCGCCTTGATCGGCGCCACCACCTTGCCAATGTCGATGCCGTACTTGTAGACGGTGTCGTCGGGATCCATGTCGCACAGGGCCACCTTGTGGCCGATGGGGATCGGCTGTAGCGCGGTCACGGTCACGATCTTGTCCTCATCCATGATCCAGGCGTTGAGCTTGGTACCGGCCTGGATCCCTTCCACCACGGCCACCGCCACGGTGTCCTTGGCGTCGTGCAGCACTACGTGAATCATCGTTGTCTCCTCTGTGTGGGTCGTCTTGGTGGATTCATGTTAGGCAAACCAGTGATCCATGTCAACCAACTCATATATATCACTTAGTTGAGCGTGAATGGGCGCGTAGCGCGCGCGGGATTGCGGCAGGTCATCGCTGACCTGCCGATCATTCCGTGGCGGTGTCGTGGGGAAGGAGGTGCTGCCGTGGGAGCGGCCTGTTCAAGACCGCCGTGCCGGGCATCGGCGTGCCCGGCCAGCTATCGGGAGCGCAAGCGGTGACGGCCTGCCGCAGCGGTTACCAGTAGCGTACCCGGCCCGTATCCAGGTGTACGAATTGCTCGCCCTGGTAAAAACCGACACCGCCGCCCTTCAGCGTCTTCGCGGCATCGCGCAGGTCGTCCAGCGGCACACCGGCGACGCGGATGTCGATGGCCTTGCCGTCCATGTGCAGGCTGTGCCTGGCGACCCCGCCGCCACGCGAGTTCCGCAGGCGTGAATTGGTGGCCGGGCTGCGATACCCCGAGATGACCTGGAACGGTTCGCTGGTACCGAGTTCCCGGCGCACCTGGTACAGCAGGTCGAACAGTTGCGGATCGATCACGCCTACCTGGCCGGAATAGTGGTCGCGCAGGAAACCATTGAGCGACGTGAGCGCCTCGGGAACAAAGCTGTCGCCGACGGCATAGACGAGCTTGATGCGCTCGCCGGTATGGGTATGGTCGAAGGCCAGCGAGCGCGCATCGGGCAGGCTGGCAAGCGCCTGGCGCGGCGCCAGGGGCATCAGGCCGGCGGCCAGTGCCAGGCCTCCGGTGGTATGTAGAAAGCGGCGGCGTGCCTTGCGCGTCGCATCATTCATGGTACTTCCTCTGCATGTGCTGGGCGCGCCTTACTGCTTGGCAGCAGCGGCGCGCGCTATGGCTGGCGGCGAGGGGCGCCCGTTGCGTTGCCGCAGCGCCTTGTCCAGCAGTTTGTCGTGACCGTAGATGTCAGGCAGGAAGGATACACGACCATCGGCCCGGGCGATGACCGTGCCATAGGCCAGCACCACCGGCAGCGGTTGCTGCAGCCTCACCGTGTTCGACTTCCCGCGTGTCATCGCCTCGCGGATACGCGCCTCGTTCCAGTCTGGCATATCCTGCAGCACGAACTGCGCCAGTGCCACTGGGGATTCCACGCGGATGCAGCCGTGGCTGAAGTCGCGCCGGTCGCGCTTGAACAACTGCGGCGTCGGGGTGTGGTGCAGGTAGATGTTTTCGTTGTTGGGGAACACGAACTTGATGTCGCCCAGCGCATTCATGGGGCCGGGGCGCTGCCGGATGCGCATGCGGCCATTGAGCACGGCCTCCAGGTTGTCCTCGGACAGCGTGGTCACGGCCTTGCCGTCGCCGGCCACGAACTCGAAGCCCTGCCGGTTGAAATACGCCGGATCGCGCCGCAGCCGGGGCACCGTCTCGCGCTTGGCGATCGATGGCGGCACATTCCAGTACGGGCTGAACTCGATGTAGCGCATGTCTTCCTCGAACAACGGCGTGCGCGTGTCCAGCGCCTTGCCGACGATCACCTTCATCTCCAGCTTGATGTCGAGCTTGCCGTCGCGGATCTCGTAGGCGCGCAGCATGAACTCCGGCACGTTGACCACGATCATGCGCGGGCCATCCAGCGGGGTCCAGCGCATCCGCTCCATGGTCAGTTCGATCTGCCGCACCCGGCTGGCCATGGGCAGATTAAGTTGCGCCAGCGTTCCGGCGCCGACCACGCCGTCGGCCTGCAGCCCGTGCCGCGACTGGAACGCCTTGACGCCGTTGACGAGTGCGCCTTCATAGCGCGCCGGTGGCTTCGTACCGGCCGGCAGGTCGCCGAGCGCCACCAGGCGCGCCGTCAGCGCGGCAGTGCCCGCCCACGGCTGTCCCGGCGTCAGCTTGCCCGCGGGCAGCGCCGGCAGCGCTTGCGCCCAGACCGGCTGCGCGGCGATCTCGCGGTAGCGGGCCAATGCCGCGCGCAGCGTGCCATACAGCGGGAAAGTGGGGGCGGCCTGGCGCACGGCGTCCGGCAGGCGATGCTGCGCGACCGCTTCGCGCAGCACCGTCGCAGCGTCATACGGGCGTTCATCCTGTGGCGCGAAATTGGCCCGGACCGCGCTTGGATTGATGCGGCCGCTGTGCAGATCGGCCAGCATGCGCTCCATCGCGGCGCTCAGCGCGGCGTCGAGACGGGCGGCGGCATCCGTTGCGAGGGCCGGCCCGGTGGCCGCCTGGTGCACTGCCTGCCGCAACGCCTCGGCATCGTAGTCGTGGGGATCGAGCCCATCAGCGGCCGAGCTGGACAGCGCGTCGACCGCCTGCCTGGCCTCCGGTATGGGCCTGCCCTGGGCGAACCACAGTGGTCCCTGAGGGGCCGGAGTGGCTTGTGGCACCGAGGCCTGTGGCGCCTGTGGTACTGCTTGTGGCGCTTGTGGGGTCTGGGTCGGCTGAGGCGGCTGGGCCAGGACCGGGGCTCCTAAGGCGCCTGCCAGCAGCAGTGCGGCGAACGCAAGCTTCATGTTGCCGGGACGGCGGCTCGGACGGTCGCCGCCGACGTGACGCGCGCCCAGGCAAAGCGAAGGGAGAGCAGCCTTGGCTGCAGCAAGACCGGCGCCGGTCAGGCGCATGGCGGCTGTCGGGAACGAAGGCATCGTGCGGATGGGCTCGTTTCGTGGCACACGCCCACAGTCTACCCGTCTTGTGGAAGCGGCGTCAGGAGCGCACAGCGGCCGCTTCGCGCCAGCGTCGAATCGGAGCAGATGCCCAGGCAGTCCGCCTCAGACCACATTGAACGACGCAAGTCACCGGTCCGGCTTGTTGAGTAGGCAAATTCAGCCGATTCAATCAGCTTGCTCGGAAGTTTCACACGGTGGGCGTATCGCCATATTCCTACACTGGGCCCGGTTCACAAGGCAATTCCGATGTCCGGATGCAGCCACCGCCTTGGAACGCCCGCGTGTCACGGCAATCGTGCGGCGGCACGCCATCCACAACCAAGAGACCCAACATGAAATTCGCATTTGCACCGGTGGTACTTGCCGCCGGCATCGTCTTCGCGTCGCAATCCGCGCATGCCGTCGACGGCACCATTACCTTCAACGGCAACATCACCCCCAACTCGTGCGAGATCAATGGCAATGGCACCGGCTTGAAGTCGTTCACCGTCACGCTGCCAACGGTGTCCGCAAATACGCTGAACTCGGCGGGTGCGCGCGCCGGCCGCACCCCGTTCACCATTGCGCTGAACTGCGATTTGGCTGCCGGCGCGATCCATACCTACTTCGAACCGGGACCGACCACCGATGCCAGCACCGGCAACCTCGTGATCAACAGTGGCACCGGCACGGCGGGCAATGTGCAGATCGGGCTGCTCAATGCCGACTTCACGCAGATCAAGGCCGGCTTTGCGGACAGCGCCCAGAACTCGCAGGCGGTGCCCCTGGTCAACGGCGCGGCAACCCTGTCCTACTTTGCCGAATACGTCGCCACCGGCCAGGCCACCGCGGGCGCGGCCAATTCCAGCGTGATGTACACCATCGCGTACCCATGACGCCAGCGTTGCTGAGATTTCCCTGAAGGGCAAATCCGATTCCGGGCCTGGCGCACATGTGGCGCGGTCCGGTGCGTCGGCACGCACCATGTTGGCGGCGCGTGCCGCCCCATTTCCCTCTGCTGTGCTTGCCGATCCTGCCAACGACTGGTTCCTCAAGCCCTGTTCTCCAGCCTCACCATGCTGTCCACATCCCTGCGAAACTTGCTGGCCGTCCCCATGGCCGCGCTGGCGTTATCGTGCGCATTGCCCGCCAGCGCCTCCGTCATCGTCGGCGGCACGCGCGTGGTCTATCGCGCCACGGACAAGGAAGTCACGCTAAAACTGACCAACGAAGGGCAATCGCCCGCGCTCACGCAGGCGTGGGTCGATGCCGGGACAGCGACCCCGACGCCTACCTCGATCGAAGTGCCCTTCACCGTCACGCCGCCGATCGCGCGCATCGACCCGGGCAAGGGCCAGACGCTGCGCATCCTCTATACCGGCGAGCCGCTGCCGCAGGACAAGGAATCGCTGTTCTGGCTCAACGTGCTTGAAATCCCGCCGAAGCCGTCCGCCGATGAAGCCGGTGTCAACTCGCTGCAAATGGCTTTCCGTTCGCGCTTCAAGCTGTTTTTCCGCCCCGCCGGGCTGCCAGGCAGTGCTACGGAGGCGCCGTCTGCGTTGCGCTGGGAACTCGGCAGCCGCGACGGCAAGCCCGTGCTGGTGGCCCATAACCCGACGCCGTACCACGTGTCGCCGGTTAGCGTCGAGGTCATCGCCGGCGAGCACCTTGTCAAGGCGACAGACCTCGACCTGATTGCGCCTGGCGCCAGCGCGACCTTCCACCTCGACAGCGACGTCCGCAACCCTGCCGGCGCCACCGTGCGCGTGCACTGCATCAACGACTTCGGCGGCAGGGACAAATTCAGCGCGCCGCTGAGCGCCTCCGGCTCCCGCTAGCCCTCACTCAACCCACGGTCCGTTACGCCCTCTCGGCAGCCGCTGGCTGCCGGGTGCCTGCGTGCGGCCATCGTCGACACGCCGGTGCCATGCCGCCACTCCCTCCCCGCCACGTTCCGTTTCGCCTGCGTCCGTTTCATGCCTTGCTGCTGGCCCTGTTCGCCAGCGGCGCAGGCGCAGCCGGACAACCCGACGCCAGCCCGCGGCCCGCCCGTTCCGTGCAGGACGTGGAGTTCAGCGATACCTTCCTGCAGGGCACTGCGGGCGGCGTTGCGGACCTCAGCCGCTTCAGCAAGGGCAATCCGGCGCTGCCCGGCCATTACCGTGCCGAGTTGTATGTCAACGAAATCTGGCTTGGCCGCGCCGACGTAGAGCTGCGCCAGTCCGGCGACCCCGCTGCCCCTGCGGTGCCATGCTTCGATCGCAGCCTGCTGGAGCGCATCGGCGTCGACCTGGCCAGGCTGCCGGCCGCGCCATTGCTGGATGGCGACGGCTGCCAGCCGCTGCCAGCGCTGGTCGCCGACGCCACCGCGAGCTTCGACAACGGCGAGCAACGGCTCGACGTCAGCGTGCCGCAGGCTGCGATGGTGCGCCGCGCGCGTGGTTACGTCAGCCCGGAGAACTGGGACGACGGCGTGCCGGCGGCACGCCTGCAATACAACGCCAACGTCTATCACTCCGACGCATCCGGCCTGTCGACCACGCAGGCCTATGTGGGCCTGAACGCCGGCATCAACGTGGGGCCATGGCGCTTCAGCCACCAGGGTAGCCTGAACCGCGACGAACGGCAGGGCACGCGCTACCAGAGCGTGCTGACCAACCTGCAGCGCGCCATTGCGCCCTGGAAAAGCCAGTTGGTGATCGGCGATGCCTTTACCGACGGTACGTTGTTCGACAGCATCGGCTTTCGCGGCGTGCGCCTGGCAAGCGACGAGCGGATGTATCCCGAATCGCTGCGCGGCTATGCACCCATCGTGCGCGGTATCGCGCGCAGCAACGCCCGCGTGCAGGTCCGCCAGCAAGGCAATATCCTCTACGAAACCACGGTGGCGCCGGGACCGTTCGAGATCGATGACCTGTACCCGACCGGCTATGGTGGCGACATCGAAGTCGTGGTCACCGAGGCGGACGGCAGCGTGCACGTATCGACGATGCCTTACGCCGCCGCGGTGAACGCCCTGCGTGCCGGCCAGAGCCGCTACAGCGTCACCGCGGGCCAGTACCGCAATACCGTGCTGCAGGGCTCGACGCTGCTGCTGCAGGGCACTTACCTGCACGGCTTCACCAATATGGTCACCGGCTACGGTGGCTTCGTGGCTGCGCAAGGCTACGCCGCGATCGCCGCGGGTGCGGCGCTGAACACCGACCTGGGCGCTTTTGGCGCAGACATCACGCATGCCAGCACGCGGCTGCAGGGTCAACCGGACCGCAGCGGCCAGAGCGTGCGGCTGAGCTACAGCAAGCTGGTAGCACCGACCAACACCAATTTTTCGGTAGCGGCATACCGCTACTCCAGCCGCGGCTACCTTGGCCTCGCCGATGCCATGTCCTGGCTCGCGCTTGACCAGGCGGAGCGGCTGCCGAGCCTGCCGACCGCGCGCGGCAAGCTGCAGCTGAGCATCAACCAGGCCTTGCCGCCCGGATATGGCAATTTCTACCTGACCGGGTCGGTGCAGAGCTACTGGCAGGGCAGCGGCACCGAGGGCAGCGGCACCGTCAGCCAGTTCCAGGCCGGCTACAACAATGCTTACCGCGCCATCGCCTATGGCGTGTCGGCATCGCGGCAGCTGAACGTCACCACCGGCAAGTGGGACACGCGCGTGATGCTGACCGTCGGCCTGCCGCTGGGCAAGTCGGCACGGGCTCCCTACTCGCTGACCAGCGTCGAGCGCGGCTCCGACGGCACCTTCACTGCACAAGAGACGGTGACCGGCACGCTCGGCAGCGACAATGCCTTCAGCTATGCGCTCAATGCCGGCCATAGCGGAGGGGGGGCCGGTAGTGCCAACAGTATCGGGGGCAGCGTCGCCTATATCTCGCCGTTTGCGACAATGACCGCCAACGCGTCCAGGAGTACCGCTTATACGCAGGCCGGCGCAGGCATTTCCGGCGGTATCGTGGCCTATGCGGATGGCGTGGCGTTTTCGCCTTCCCTGGGCGATACGGTTGCGGTGGTCGAGGCCAAGGACGCCGCGGGCGCGCGCCTGGCCAATGGCGCTGGGCTGCGGGTGGACCCGTGGGGCCATGCCGTGGTATCGAACCTGGTGCCGTTCGCGCGGAACGAAATCGAAATCGATCCGCAGGGCCTGCCGCTGGAAGTCGCACTCAAGTCGACGCAGCAGCGGATCGCGCCGACCGCGGGCGCCGTGGTGCGGGTGCGCTTCGAAACCGAAAATCCCGGCCGCGCGGCAATCCTGCGCACGCGCCTGCCGGATGGCGCTCCGGTGCCGTTCGGCGCAGAAGTGTTCAATGCCGACGGCAAGCCGGTCGGGACCGTGGCGCAGGCTGGCCGCGTGCTGGTGCGCGGCCTGGCAGCGGACGCCGGCACGCTGACGGCACGGTGGAGCCAGGCCGGCGGCGATACCTGCACGCTGCGCTATGACCTAGGCAAGCCTGGCAACGAGGCGGCGGCGATGGTCGTCAGGGACGCACTTTGCACGCGCTGATGCAGCCGTTCACCACACCAGTTGGTGGCGCCGCGCATAGTCGACCATTTCCACCAGCGAGCCGACATTGAGCTTGGCCATGATATTGGCCTTGTGCGTGCTGACCGTCTTGCTGCTGATCAGCAGCTCCGCGGCGATCGCCTTGTTGGAGTGGCCGCGCGCCAGATATTGCAGGATGGTGATTTCGCGATTGCTGAGCCGCGGGATGCCCGAGTCGAGCGCATCGCCGAGCTGGCGCGCGGCTTCCAGCGTGTGCATGGGGAACACCAGGTAACCGCTCAGCACGCCGCGCGCGGCCTGCAGCACCTCGGGCACGCCGCGGTGCTTGACCACGAAGCCGTGCGCGCCGGCTCGCAGCGCCCGCACCGGGGCGGCGGTGGCGTCGGTGCCGGACAGCACCAGCAGGTGTACCGCGGGAAAGGTCGCCGACACGCGCCGGACGAAATCGACGCCGGGATTGCCGAAATACTCGACATCGACCAGCACCAGCCCCGGGCGGTGATCGCGCACCAGCCGGAAGGCATCGCGCACGCCGTCGGCTTCCAGCACTTCGGCGGCATCCAATGCCATCGCCAGTTGGCCGGACAGCGACGTGCGGAACCGGGAAGGCTCGTCGACGATCAGCGCGTGGTGCAATTGGAACTCCTTGACACTTGGGGAATTGCCAAGATTAAGGGCCATGCTGCGTGCTGAAGCGCGGAATACTCGCTGGTCGGGAGCAGCAGAATCTGCGCGGCAGTCGGGCAATTCCGCACGGGTGGACAGCCAGGCGTAGCCAGGCTGGCCCGCGCGTCAGGACTTGGCGGCGTCCGGCGCCGCGGGGAAACAACAGTGGACGGCGAACCCGCCACTCACTCCGTGCCGGCGGGCAGGAAGCGCGGCGCCGGGGCCGAGCGCGGCACCTCGCGCTCGCCCTGCCGGAACATCCGGTAGGTGCCGCGCGCCTGGTTGTGCGGATGGCGGGCGGCCTCATCCAAAGTCAGCACGCGCGCGAAGCAGACATCGGTGCCGCCCAGCAGCGCTTCCCAGTGCTTGCTCGGCTGCGCCGCGATGCAGGCGGCGATGCGCGCCTTCAAAGCGGGCCACTGGGCGCGGTCATATTGCGCAGCGGGATCGACGTCGGCCAGATCCAGCCGTTCGAGCAGTTCGCGGTAGAACTGCGGCTCGAGCGCGCCCAGCGTGATGGCGCGGCCGTCGGCGCAGCGATAGACGTCATAGAACGGCGAATCGTGGAACGGGCTTGGCTGGGGTCCGCCGAGCGTGCCGGCGGCCCGCGACACCTGCACCAGCGAGCCGAGCATGGCAACGATGTCGGTGATCGCCGCATCGACCACGCAGCCCTCGCCGCTGGCACGCGCGCTCAGGATGGCGCTGGTCAGGCCGAAGGCCAGGCCGAGGGCGCCGGTGGCGTCGCCCATCACGGTCGGCGGCACCATCGGCAGCGCATCGTCGCGCGCGGCCATCGACAGCAGGCCGGTCAGCGCGATGTAGTTCAGGTCATGGCCGGCGCTCTGCGCCAGCGGGCCACTCTGCCCCCAGCCGGTCATGCGGCCGTACACCAGGCGCGGATTGCGGGCGTGGCAGGCCTTGGGGCCCAGGCCCAGCCGCTCCATCGCGCCGGGGCGCAGCCCTTCGATCAGCGCATCGGCACCCGCCACGAGGTCGAGCGCCGCGGCGACGCCCTCGGGCGATTTCAGGTTCAGCTGCACTACCTGCTTGCCGTGCTCCAGTTCCATCTCCGGTGGCACGGCCTCGCCGCGCAGGATGCGGCGCGCGTCAGGGGCGACCGGCCGTGTCACCAGCGTTACCTCGGCGCCGAGGCCGGCCAGCATGGCGCCGCACAGCGGGCCGGGGCCGATGCCTTCGAATTCCACCACCTTGATGCCGCGCAGGGGCAGCAGCTTGCCATGCTCACTCATTTCCTTGTCTCCGGTTGCCGTGCGCCGGGATCCGGGTCCCGGGCCAGCCTGTGTGGGATGTGTCGTGCGCCGCGTCAGTACGGCTGCCTGCCGGCCAGTCACGGCGCTCGCGAACCATGCTACGCGCCGAGGTGCCGGGGCGGCAATGGCCGAAACTGCCAGCCGGGTTGACGGATTTGCCACGCGGCCGGTTATCGCACGCGAGGCCGTGGCGGCATCGTAGTTTTCCGAACGAACTTGATCTAAGTCGGGTCACAGCGAGAAACTAGCTGCGATGATGGTTTCAGATGGCGCCGACGCCCCCCGGCGGCAGCGTCAGGAGGTGTTCTTCAACCTGGCTCGTCCCGACAGCCCCCAATCCAGGAGATTCCCGTCATGACCAATATCGTGCTCGCCACCGATGGCTCGGCCTTCAGCGATGCCGCGGCGCGCTTTATCGCCGAAGGCAAGCTGCTGCAGACCGGCTTTACTGTGCATGTTGTGCATGTGGCCCCCGAAGTGAGCGGCCAGGTGCGCGCCTTTGTCAGCAAGGAGACCATCGACGACTGGCACAAGGAGGCCAGCGACAAGGCGATGGCGGGTGTCAGCGAGATCCTGTCGGCGGCCGGCGTGCCGTTCGAGCGGCATGCGCTGCATGGCTTCGCGCCGGAGCGCATCATTGCCTATGCGCGTTCGGTGAATGCAGAAGCCATCGTGATGGGCACGCATGGCCGCGGTTCCTTCTTCGATGCGGTGATCGGTTCGGTGGCCGGACGCGTGCTGGCCCAGGCGGATTGCCCGGTGCTGCTGGTCAAGGCGCCTGAGAAGAAGTAAGGCAGAAGTCAGGCAATCCCAGGACACGCGGCGCGCCCGGCGCCGCGGTTCGTTTTTCAGGCGCCCCACAGGGGCGCTTCGTCCATCAGCGCGACCTGTTCGCGCAGTTCCAGGATGCGGTCCTGCCAGTAGCGGGCCGTGCCGAACCACGGAAACGCGGCCGGGAACGCGGGGTCGGCCCAGCGGCTGGCCAGCCAGGCACTGTAGTGCAGCAGGCGCAGGGTGCGCAGCGCCTCCACCAGCCACAGTTCACGCGTGCGGAATTCGGCAAAGTCTTCGTAGCCGGCCACGATGTCGGCCAGCTGGTCCTGCATCGCCGCGCGGTCGCCCTCCAGCAGCATCCAGATGTCCTGGACCGCCGGCGCCATGCGGCTGTCGTCGAAATCCACAAAATGCGGGCCGGGCGCGCCGTGGCTGCCGCCGCGCGCATCGTCTTCGTCGATCCACAGCACATTGCCGCGGTGGCAGTCGCCATGCACACGCAGCAGCGGCACGTCGCCAGCGCGTTCGTAGCAGCGGCGCACGCCGTCCAGCGCGAGGTCGGCGACCGACTGCCACGCCGGCAGCAGGTCGGCGGGAATGCAGCCGTTGGCCAGCAGCCAGTCGCGCGGGGCAACGCCGAAGGTATCGATATCCAGTGCGGGCCGGGCCTGGTACGGCTGCGTCGAGCCGACGGCATGGATACGGCCGATGAAGCGGCCGAGCCAGGTCAGCGTGTCCTTGCGGTCGAGCGCGGGTTCGCGGCCGCCGCAGCGCGGGAACACCGCAAAACGGAAGCCGGCGTGGTGGCGCAGCGTGCCGGCGTCCGGCGCGCCGGTCGGCAAGGCCAGCGCCGGCACGGCCGGGATCTCGGCATCGGCCAGCTGCTGCACGAAGGCGTGTTCTTCCAGGATGGCCGCGTCGGTCCAGCGGCCGGGGCGGTAGAACTTGGCGATGACCGGCGCGGCATCCTCGATGCCGGCCTGCCACACCCGGTTCTCATAGCTGTTGAGCGCCAGCAGGCGCCCGTCGGGGCGCAGGCCGGCACTCTCCAGCGCGTCCAGAATCCGCTCAGGCGTCAGGCCGGCATAGGGAATACCGGAATCGGCCGGGGCGGTGGACGCTGTCATGGTGTCAGTCGCGGTTGCGGTTGCCGCCGAGCAGCGCGGCCTGCGGCGCCGGGCGGCGGTTGCGTGCGGGGGCCGGGGCGGCATCGTGCGGCTGGCGTGCCGGCTGGGCGGCGGCGCGCTGCTGGCCGCGTGCCGGCTCCTGGCCGCCCTGGCGCGATGCGCCGTTGCGCGCGCCGCCATTGGCGCCACCTTGGTTGCCGGCGTTGGCGTTGCCACCGCCGCGGCGCTGGCCGCCTTCGGCCTGGCGCTGGCGCGGCTGGCCACCCTGGCCCTGGCGCGGTGCGTCCTGGGCCTGGTGCGGCGCGCGTGCGCGTTGTGCCGGCTCGCCGTCGGCGCTGGCCTGGCGTGGCTGGCTGCGGCCGCGGCCTTGCCCTTGCCCTTGCCCTTGCCCTTGCCCTTGCCCTTGCCCTTGCCCTTGCCCTTGCCCTTGCCCTTGCCCTTGCCCGCCGCCGCGTTGCTGGCGGCCCTTCTGGATCGGCTCGGGCGCGATGGTCGGGTCGACTTCAAACCCCGGCAGCACAGTCTGCTCGATCTTGCGCTTGATCAGGCGTTCGATATCACGCAGCAGCGCGTGCTCATCCACGCAGACCAGCGAGATCGCCTCGCCCTCGGCGCCGGCGCGGCCGGTGCGGCCGATGCGGTGCACGTAGTCCTCGGGCACGTTGGGCAGGTCGAAGTTGACCACGTGCGGGAGCTGGTCGATGTCGATGCCGCGCGCGGCGATATCGGTCGCCACCAGCAGCCGCAGCGTGCCGGCCTTGAACTCGGACAGCGCGCGCGTGCGCGCCGACTGGCTCTTGTTGCCGTGGATCGCCAGCGCCGACAGGCCGTCCTTGGTCAGTTGCTCGGCCAGGCGGTTGGCGCCGTGCTTGGTGCGGGTGAACACCAACACCTGGTGCCAGTCGTGCTGGCGCACCAGGTGCGCCAGCAACTCGCGCTTGCGTTCGCGGTCGACCGGGTAGACGCGCTGGTCGACGGTCTCGGCGGTGGTGTTGCGCCGCGCCACCTCGATCGAGGCGGGGTTGTTCAGCAGGCGGTCGGCCAGCGCGCGGATATCGTCCGAGAACGTCGCCGAGAACAGCAGGTTCTGGCGCTTGGCCGGCAGCGCGTTGAGGATCTTGCGGATATCGTGGATGAAGCCCATGTCAAGCATGCGGTCGGCTTCATCGAGCACCAGCAGCTCTACCTGCGACAGATCGACGGTGCGCTGGGCCACGTGGTCGAGCAGGCGGCCCGGCGTGGCCACCACGATATCGACGCCGCGCTTGAGCTGCTCGATCTGCGGGTTGATACCGACGCCGCCGAACATCACCATGGAGCGCAGGCGCAGGTACTTGCCGTAGTTGCGCACGCTTTCCTCGACCTGCGCGGCCAGTTCGCGCGTCGGCGTCAGCACCAGCGCGCGTACCGGCGGCTTGCCGGCGCGCGGCGCGTTGCCGGCGGCACGGGCCGCGGCGGACTCGGACAGCAGGTGCAGCATCGGCAGGGTGAAGCCGGCGGTCTTGCCGGTGCCGGTCTGGGCGCCGGCAAGCAGGTCGCCGCCCTTGAGGACGGCCGGGATCGCCTGCGCCTGGATGGGAGTCGGTGAGGTGTAGCCCTGTTCGGCCACCGCACGCACAATCTTTTCGGACAAGCCGAGTTCGGAAAAAGACATGAATTGCTGCTTCGGCCATCCCTGCGCACGCGGTGCGCCGAGTGCGGGATGGCTCGCGTAATCGATGTTCGGTATCGGTAACAGGAGCGGCCGGGGGGACCGGCCTGGCGGGCCAATGGCCCGTCCGCGGGAAAGGACGCTAGTGTACCAGTCCATCGCGAGCCGGTTCTGCACATGCGGCAGGGCCGCATGCGCGGCGGCGCACACCGGCGCCGGCCAGGTGGCGCTGCGCTATCATGGCTGGCTCTGCAGCGGTCCGCCCCCTGTGGCCGCTGTCAAGCCTGCCCACCCTGCCTTGCCCCGGCCCCCGGCCCCGGAGCCCGCCATGCGCTTGCGTTTCCTTGAAGACCAGGAAGTCACCCTGTTTGCGGCCATCCCGGTCGGCATCGTGGCAGCGATTGCGACCACGCTGTTCAAGGAGGCGCTGGACGGTGCCGGCGTGGTGCTGTTTTCGACCCATGCCGATGTGGTGGTCGTCTTTGCGGCCCTGGCACTGGGCTGGCGCGTGGTGGTACCGGCAGTGGGCGGCGCGATCGCCGGCGCGCTGCTGGTCCTGTCCAACCGGCTGGCCAAGGGCCACAGCGGCGCGACCGACTATATGGAAGCGGTGGCAAATGGCAGCGGCCGGCTGCCGGTGCGGATCACGCTGCTGCGGGCGATGTCGTCATTCTTCTCCATCGTCAGCGGCAGCTCGGTGGGCAAGGAGGGCGCGATGATCCAGCTGGCCGCGCTGTGCGGGTCGCTGTTTCCGACCACCCGGCTGGAGCGCGGCGGCGGCTCGAACATGCGCCGGATGCTGACCGCCTGCGCCGCCGCGGCGGGCCTGGCGACCGTCTATCACACCCCGTTCTCCGCCGCCGTCTTCGTTGCCGAAGTGGTGTTCGGCGCACTGGCCGTCCAGCGGCTGATGCCCCTGTTCCTTGCGTCGGTGGCCGGCGCCATGGTCAGCCAGTGGCACGGCGGATTGCAGCCACTGTATCCGGGGCTGGATATCGCGCCCGACCTGCGACCGCACATCCTGCTGGCGGCAGCCGGGCTCGGCGTGGCGGCTGGCATAGTCGGGGCGCTGTTCATGCGCGCGTCTGGCTTCGCCCGCAGCCGCTTCGCCGCGGTGCCGGGTGGGCCAGTGGCGCGGCTGGCGCTGGGCGGCGCGCTGGTCGGCGCGCTGGCGATGGCCGTGCCGGAGGTGGTGGGCAACGGCTACCACACCATCCAGACCATCCTGCAGGAACAGCCGCTGAGCGTGCCGGTGGCCGGTGTGCTGCTGGCCAAGCTGGTGGCCACGGTGATCAGCATGGGCTCGGGCGCGGTCGGCGGGGTCTTCACCCCGTCGCTGTTCGTCGGCGCGGCGCTGGGGCAACTGCTGGCGCTGGCCATGCATGGCGTCGCCGACGGCGCCACGCCGCTGCTGCCGCTGGTCGGCATGAGCGCTTTCCTGGCGGCAACCAGCCAGGCGCCGCTGATGTCGGTGCTGATGGTGTTCGAGATGACGCTGGCGCCGGCGCTGCTGCTGCCGTCGATGATCGGCGCGGTGGCGGCGTACTACACGGCCTCGCGCTGCCAGACGCTGTCGCTGTACAGCGTGATCGCCGAGCGCGCGCAGGCGTCGGCCGCGGCCGAGCAAGCGCGCACCATGACGCTGGCGGGGCTGTGCGACCCGACCGCCACCGTGCTCGACCCCGACGCCAGCCTGGCCGAGGCCGCCGACAAGTTCGCCGAGACCGGTACCCGCTATCTCTACCTGGTGCAGTTCGACGGGCGCCTGCTGGGCGCGCTGTCGATCCACGCCGTGCAACGCGCCCAGCGCGAAGGCTCGCAGCAACGCGTGCTGGAGCTGGCCGAGCGCGACTTCCCGGCGCTGACGCCCGATTCGCGCCTGCGCGATGCGCTCGAGGTGTTCGCCGAACACGGCATCAACCGGATCCCGCTGGTGCGGAACACGGTCGACCGTGAGCTGATCGGCACAGTGTCGAAGCAACGTGTGCTGCAAGAAGCATCCTGCCTGTTCTGAATGCCGTCTTGTCTGGCCGCCCCGGGGAAGCGCCAAGCGAGTAAAATGGCAGGTTGCGCCCGCTCCGGGCCATTCCCACCCACGCTTCGCCTCACTTGACGGAGTTTCCCCCATGCCAGCAGGTCGTGATACGCGCCGCGAGGCGCCGGAAAGTACCAGGTTCTTGCGCGGGCGGTTGCCGAGGCTGGCGTGCGCAACGGTAACAGTAACGGCAACGGCCCTGCTGCTCGGCGTGGCCGCCGCCTCCGCCCAGCCGGTGCGGGTGATCCCGCAGGACGCGCAGGCAGCCAGGCTGGTGCTCGCCGCCCCGTCGGCCAGCGCGCCGCAGACCGCCACGCTGGACGGCAAGACCGTGGGTGTGGCACCGGGCCTGCGCCTGTTCGGTACCGACAACCAGCTGCTGGCCACCATCGCGGTAGCAGGCCAGAAGCTGCCGGTGCGGTACAAGCTCGACCTCTACGGCCAGTTGCTGACCGCCTGGGTGTTGAGCGAGCCGGAGCAGAAGGCGCTGAAACAGAAATCGTAGTCCCCCGAAAGAGCGCGGCGTGCCCCACGCGACCGCGCGTTGTTGCAACACCCTGATGCCCCCAGGTCAACCACTGAGATCGGCATATGAAGAAAGTTTTCGTCAAGACGTACGGCTGCCAGATGAACGAGTATGACTCGGACAAGATGGTCGACGTCCTCAACGCCAGCCAGGGGCTGGAACCCACCGACAACGTCGAAGACGCCGACGTGATCCTGTTCAACACCTGCTCGGTGCGCGAGAAAGCGCAGGAGAAGGTGTTCTCCGAACTGGGCCGGATGAAGGCGCTCAAGGCGGTCAAGCCCGACCTGGTGATCGGCGTGGGCGGCTGCGTGGCCAGCCAGGAAGGCGCCAGCATCGTCTCGCGCGCGCCGTATGTCGACGTGGTGTTCGGCCCGCAGACGCTGCATCGCCTGCCCGACCTGATCGCGCGGCGCCAGCGCACCGGCCAGTCGCAGGTGGACATCTCCTTCCCCGAGATCGAGAAGTTCGACCACCTGCCGCCCGCGCGCGTGGAAGGCCCTAGCGCGTTCGTCTCGATCATGGAAGGCTGCTCCAAGTACTGCAGCTACTGCGTGGTGCCCTATACCCGTGGCGAGGAAGTGTCGCGCCCGTTCGAGGACGTGCTGGCCGAAGTGGCCGGCCTGGCCGAGCAAGGCGTGCGCGAAGTCACGCTGCTGGGCCAGAACGTCAACGCCTATCGCGGCAAGATGGGCGACACCACCGAGATCGCCGACTTTGCGCTGCTGATCGAGTACGTGGCCGAGATCCCCGGCATCGAGCGCATCCGCTACACTACCAGCCACCCGAAGGAATTCACCTCGCGGCTGGTCGAACTCTACGGCCGCTGCGACAAGCTGGTGAATCATTTGCACCTGCCCGTGCAGCATGCTTCGGACCGCATCCTGATGGCGATGAAGCGCGGCTACAGCGTGCTGGAATACAAGAGCATCATCCGCAAGCTGCGCGCGCTGCGCCCGCAGATGTCGATGTCGTCGGACTTCATCGTCGGCTTCCCCGGCGAAACCGATGCCGACTTCGAGAAGCTGATGGCGATGATCGAGGAGATCGGCTACGACACCTCGTTCTCGTTCATTTTCAGCCCGCGTCCGGGCACGCCCGCGGCCAACCTGCACGACGACACCCCGCACGAGGTCAAGCTGCGCCGGCTGCAGCGCCTGCAAGCCACCATCGAGGAAAACGTGCAGCGCATCAGCCAGAACATGGTCGGCACGGTGCAGCGCATCCTGGTCGAAGGCCCGGCGCGCAAGGATCCGACCGAGCTGCATGGCCGCACCGAGAACAACCGCGTGGTCAACTTCGCGCTGCCTGGCGTGCCCCAGGCCGGACGCGACCGGCTGGTCGGCCAGATGGTCGATGTCAGCATCACGCAGGCATTCCCGCACTCGCTGCGCGGCGAGATCGTGGTGCGCCAGTAATCGAGCCTCCGGCAAAAGATGAAGATCCCTTCGGCAGAATTCGTCGCCCCCAAGGACGACAACACCCGGCTGCAGAACCTGTGCGGCCCGCTCGACGAAAACCTGCGCCAGATCGAGCAGGCGCTGGACGTGACCATCCAGCGGCGCGGCCATCGCATGACGGTGCGCGGCAACCATGCGCAGGACGCCGCGCTGGCGCTGGAGCGTTTCTATAACCACGCGCGCACGCCGCTGTCGATCGACGACGTGCAGCTGGGCCTGGTGGAAACGCGCCAGCTCAGCGCGCATGGCAGCTACCTGCCCGGCAACGACGCCGACAAGGGCAACAACGACGAGCGCGAGTTCGAAGATGAATCGCCAGTGCTGCACACCCGCCGCACCGGCCTGCAGGGCCGCACCGTGGCGCAGCGCGAGTACCTGCGCAACATCCTGTCGCACGACCTGACCATGGGCATCGGCCCGGCCGGCACCGGCAAGACCTATCTGGCGGTGGCCTGTGCGGTCGACGCGCTGGAGCGCGACGCGGTCAAGCGCATCGTGCTGACGCGCCCGGCGGTGGAAGCCGGCGAGCGCCTGGGCTTCCTGCCCGGCGACCTGGCGCAGAAGGTCGATCCTTACCTGCGCCCGCTGTATGACGCGCTGTACGACCTGCTCGGCTTCGACCGCACGCAGAAGATGTTCGAGCGCCAGATGATCGAGATCGCACCGCTGGCCTATATGCGCGGGCGCACGCTGAACCACGCCTTCATCATCCTCGACGAGGCGCAGAACACCACGCCCGAGCAGATGAAGATGTTCCTGACCCGGATCGGCTTCGGCTCCAAGGCGGTGATCACCGGCGACATCACCCAGATCGACCTGCCCAAGGGACAGAAGAGCGGCGTGGTGGAAGCGCTGCATGTGCTGCGCGACGTGCGCGGCATCGCCTGCACCCGCTTTACCAGCATCGACGTGGTGCGCCACCCGCTGGTGGCCCGCATCGTCGATGCCTATGACGAATACCACGCCCAGCACAAGGACGCGTAATTGAAATCCCCGAAAAACCAGAAATCCAAGGCCCCCGGCGTCAGCCTGACCCTGTTCGATGGCGATGGCCGCGCGCGCAAGAGCGCCGCGCACGCGCTGCGCGTGCAGCTGCCCGACGGCCGCAGCCTGACGCTGGACCTGTCGCAGGCCGCCGACGGCGTGGTCGCGCTGCTGGCCGAGCATACCGACACCAACCAGCAGGCCGGCCTGCTGGTGCGCCCGGACAACCATGACTCTCTGTCCGTGGCCGTGACCGCCACGCCGGTCGTGACCACCACCGGCACCCCGGCCACGCCGCCGGCGCTGGAACTGGAGATCCAGCAAGGGAACGGCATCGGCAAGCAGGACGGCCTGCCGCCGCGCCGGAAGATCGAAACCTGGGTCAAGTCGGCACTGTATGCCGATGCTGCGCTGACGATCCGATTCGTCGGCGAGGAAGAAGGCCGCCTGCTGAACCGCACCTATCGCGGCAAGGACTACGCCACCAACGTGCTGACCTTTGCCTATGCCGAGAACGAGGACGACCCCGTGACCGGCGATATCGTGCTGTGCTGCCCGGTGGTCGAAGCCGAGGCGCGCGAGCAGCGCAAGCCACTGGAAGCGCACTATGCGCACCTGGTGGTGCACGGCGTGCTGCATGCGCAGGGCTACGAGCACGAGGAAGACGCCGAAGCCGAGGAAATGGAGGCGATCGAGACCGAGACCCTGCAGGCGCTGGGCTACGCGGACCCCTATCTCGCCGAGCGCACCGGCACCGCGTGATTGACGGCGCACCGGCGGCGCGACGCGAAGGCCGCCGGCATCACATCCGGCAGCCGCTGCCCGGCCGCTGTCACGGGATCGACAGCCTTTTGGTGTATCCTTCAGTCGATCTCCACCACGCGCTCGCCGCGAAATGAACGACCCCTATCCCAGTTCGAAGCCCGCCTACCTGAAGCAGGTCGATCGCCCCAGATCGCTTCTCGAACGCCTGTCAGACCTGATCTCCCCCGAACCGGACACCCGCGCAGAACTGCTCGAAGTGCTCCAGGAAGCGCATGAGCGCAACCTGATCGACGCCGATTCGCTGTCGATGATCGAGGGCGTGTTCCAGGTCTCCGAACTGACCGCCGGCGACATCATGGTGCCGCGCGCGCAGATGGATATGGTCAATATCGCCGACGCGCCGGAGACCTTCATCCCGTTCATGCAGCAGACCGCGCATTCGCGCTTCCCGGTCTGTGAAGGCAGCCGAGACAACATCATCGGCATCCTGCTGGCCAAGGACCTGCTGCGCTACTACACCGATCCCGCCTTCGACCTGCGCGAAACGCTGCGCCCGGCGGTGTTCATCCCCGAATCCAAGCGCCTGAACATCCTGCTGCGCGAGTTCCGCATCAACCGCAACCATATCGCCATCGTCGTCGACGAATACGGCGGCGTGGCCGGGCTGGTGACGATCGAGGACGTGCTCGAGCAGATCGTCGGCGATATCGAGGATGAGTTCGACCTGGACGAAGACCAGGACAATATCCTGCCGATGCCCGACGGCAGCTGGCGCGTGCATGGCCTCACCGAGATCTCCCAGTTCAACGAGGCCTTCGGCACCGGCTTTTCCGACCACGATGTCGACACCGTGGGCGGACTGCTGTCCAACCACGTGGGCCACGTGCCCCACCGCGGCGAGGTCATCACCTTGCCGCCGATCCGCTTCGAAGTGCTGCGCGCCGACGCGCGGCAGGTGCACCTGTTGCAGGTCCGCCGCGAATCCCTGGCTGACAGCGCGAGCGCTGCCGGCGCATGAAGCGTACCGCCCCGATCCCCAACGGCGCCGCTGCTGCCGACGCCGGTGCTGGCAGCGTGCCCGGCGCGCGTTCGCGCGCCGCCGCCATGGCGCGGCTGCTGCTGGCCGGCGTGCTCGGCATTGCCCATACCCAGGCCTTCGCCCCGCATGACTGGTGGTGGCTGCAGATCCTGTCGCTGGCCGGCCTGGCCGCGCTGATGGCCGACGCGCCGCGCGCGCGCATCGCCGCGGCCACCGGCTATGCCTTCGGCCTGGGTTGGTTCCTGTCCGGCATCTGGTGGCTCTATATCAGCATGCACGTCTACGGCGAGATGCCGGCGTGGATGGCAGCGCTGGCGGTAGTGCTGTTCTCGGGCTACCTGGCGCTGTGGCCGGCGCTGGCGGGCGCGCTGTGGCACCGGCTGACGGCACGGCTGCGCGCCGGCACATGGGCCGCGGCGCTGCTCGCCCCGCTGGCGTTCGGTGCCGCGTGGGGGCTGTCGGAGTGGCTGCGCGGTGTCGTTTTCACCGGTTTCCCATGGCTGTCTGGGGGCTATGCCCATACCGACGGCCCGCTTGCCGGCTTTGCGCCGCTGGCCGGCGTCTATGGCATCGGCGCGCTGGCGGCTGCCGTCGCGGCCTTGCTGGCCGGGGCCGTGCGCGGGCTGGGGCACGGTGCGCGCACGCGTGCCGTTGTGTCGCTGGCGCTGGCACTGCTGCTGCCGGCTCTTGGCGCCGCGCTGTCGCCGCTGGCCTGGACCACGCCGGCCGGCAAGCCGCTGACGGTGCGCCTGCTGCAGGGCAACGTGCCGCAGGACATCAAGTTCGAGGCCGCCGGCATCCAGCGCTCGATCGCGCTCTACCGCGACATGATCACCGCCGCGCCCGCCGACCTGGTGGTGACGCCCGAAACCGCCTTCCCGGTGATCCTGCAGGACCTGCCGGTCGACGTCGCCGTGGCGGTGCGCGACTACGCGCTGCAGAGTGACACCACGGTGCTGTTCGGCGCGGCCGGCGCCGATTCGCCGGTCGATTTCACCAACAGCGTGTTCGGGCTGGGGCCGCTGACCGAGCGCCTATACCGCTACAACAAGCACCACTTGGTGCCGTTTGGCGAATTTATCCCGCTGGGCTTCCGCTGGTTCGTCGACATGATGAAGATGCCGCTGGGCGATTTCCGCCGCGGCGGGCTCGACCAGCCTTCGCTGCCGGTGCGCGGCGTGCGCGTGGCGCCCAATATCTGCTACGAGGATCTGTTCGGCGAGGAAATAGCGCAGACGCTGCGCCAGCAGCCCGCGCCCGCCAACGTGCTGGCCAACCTGACCAACCTGGCCTGGTTCGGCGACACCATCGCGCTGGACCAGCACCTGCAGATCTCGCGCATGCGCGCGCTGGAAACGCGCCGCCCGATGCTGCGCTCGACCAATACCGGCATGACCGCGGTGGTGCGCCCGGACGGCACCGTGCAGGCGCGCCTGCCCACCTTCACGGTCGGCACGCTGGTGGCCGAGGTGCAGGGCATGCAGGGGCTGACCCCGTATATCCGCTGGGGGAATGCGCCGGTGCTGGCGCTGTTTGCGCTGGTGCTGGGCGCGGCCGCCTGGCGCTCGCGGCGCGCGGGCTGAAGCCCGCATTTGGCGGGCGCGGCGGACGCGCCGGGTCTCCCGCCGCGTTCGCCCGAGCCGCGGCGTCCATGGCGCGTCAGGCGCGCGCCGGCTGCGTCAGTTCAGCAGCCCGGTCGCCACCGACACGGCGGCCGCGGCAATCATGACCGCGATTGCGACCAGGTAAGGTTTGCGAGAAAGGAGCGTCATGATCCCAAAGTCCCCATCGTTAATCGTCTACCGGCAGGACGGCCAGGCCTGCCAACCGCAACTCTCGAGCGGGTTGCTTACTGATACTGTATACAAAAACGGTATCGGCCAGCGGTCCCGCAACTTGAAAACGGGGTCGGTATTTTCCCCATGCGTTGCGAAAGACCGACATCCGCTGGCACCTCCACGCACCAGCCCACACCCCGCCAATCGGGGCGGGCGGCCAAAAAGCCGATAGAATTCAGGGTTTGGCAAAATCCGTAAGCGGCGGCCCCGGCACGGGCTGCGCCGCCAGCATGCCGGGCGGCGCAACTTCGCCCCCAGCCGACCGATCAGCCACTACCTAGTCTTCATATGCTGACCTTCCAACAAATGATTCTGACCCTGCAGGCCTACTGGGACCGGCAGGGTTGCGCGCTGTTGCAACCCATCGATCTGGAGGTCGGCGCCGGCACTTCCCACGTGCATACCTTCCTGCGCGCGATCGGCCCCGAGCCGTGGCGCGCCGCCTATGTGCAGCCGTCGCGGCGCCCGAAGGACGGCCGCTATGGCGAGAACCCCAACCGCCTGCAGCACTATTACCAGTATCAGGTCGTGCTCAAGCCCGCGCCGGAGAACATCCTCGATCTGTACCTGGGCTCGCTGGAGGCACTTGGCCTGGACCTGAAGCAGAACGACATTCGCTTCGTCGAGGACGACTGGGAGAACCCGACGCTGGGCGCGTGGGGCCTCGGCTGGGAAGTCTGGCTCAACGGTATGGAAGTGACCCAGTTCACCTATTTCCAGCAAGTCGGCGGCATCGACTGCAAGCCGATCACGGGCGAGATCACCTACGGTATCGAACGCCTGGCGATGTACCTGCAGAAGGTCGAGAACGTCTACGACCTGGTCTGGACCGAATGGGTAGAGAACGGCGACACGCGCCGCCTGACCTACGGCGACGTGTACCACCAGAACGAGGTCGAGCAGTCGACCTACAACTTCGAGCACAGCAACACCGAGATCCTGTTCCGCCATTTCGCCGAGCACGAGGGCGAGGCCAAGCGGCTGATGGGCAATGCCGAGGGCGCCGACGGCACCGGGGGGGGCCAGGCCACCGGCACGCGCCTGGCGCTGCCCGCTTATGAACAGGTACTGAAGGCCGCCCACACGTTCAACCTGCTGGACGCCCGCGGCGCCATCTCGGTGACCGAGCGCGCCGCCTATATCGGCCGCATCCGCCACCTGTCGCGCCAGGTGGCGCAGGCCTACTATGATTCGCGCGAGGCCCTCGGCTTCCCGATGTGCGGCAACGGCGGAGCCCGGGCATGACGCAACTGGCGCGCAGCGCGCTGTGCTGCGCCTTGGCCATCGCCACGCTGTCTGCCGCCGGCAATGCCGCCGCCGCGCGCGCCGTGGCCGCCCCCGCGCCGCAGGCGCTGCTGCTGCCGGCCGAACTGAGCAATGTGTGCGAAGCCGACCCGCAGGCGCTGCAACTGGCCATGTCGCGCCACTGGCGCCCTTCGCTGAACGCGCTCGACCAGTGGACGCAACTGGTGCGCTCGTTCGCCTGCGACCTGTCGGGCCAGCGCGACCTGGGCTGGCACCGCGTGCCGCTGCGCGCCTATGAAAGCGCGATCCGCTACCCGCTGACCTGGGTGGAGGTGGAAACCACCAACGGCCGCACCCGGCGCAAGACCAAGACCTATTACTCGGCGGCACAGCTGCCGCCGAAGATCGATTTCTGGGTGGGCGGGCGCATCGACGAGATCCGCTACGACAAGCGCCTGCGCCGCATCGACGCGCGCTTCCCCGCAGCGGGCAGCCGCGGCGGCAGCAACGGCGCGGCCAGCGCTGCGGCGGCCGCGCAATGCGCCTTCACCACGCTGCAATTCCGGCAACAGAACGGCCTGTGGCTGCTGTCCGGAGTGGAACCTAATCATTCGCCGCGCTGCTGACAGCAGCGCGCGCCACAACCTGTTGGATACGATTCATGTCGCAACCCATGACCGACTCGCTGCTGATCGAACTGTTCACCGAAGAGCTGCCTCCCAAGGCGCTGGCGCGTCTGGGCGACGCCTTCGCGCAGGGCCTGTTCGCCGGCCTGGGCGAGCGCGACCTGCTTGAGCCGGGCGCCACCGTGACGCCGTTCGCCACGCCCCGCCGGCTGGCCGCGCTGGTGTCGGGCGTGCGCCGCAGCGCGCCCGACCGCGAGCAGCGCGAGAAGGTCCTGCCGCTGTCGGTAGCGCTGGGCGCCAACGGCGAGCCCACGCCGCCGCTGGCCAAGAAGCTGGCCGCGCTGGCCAAGTCGGTCGGCGTCGCCGAGATCGACTGGCAGTCGCTGGAGCGCGCCTCGGACGGCAAGGCCGAGGCCTTCTTCTATCGCTACACCGCCCGCGGCGCCGAGCTGGCCGCGGGTCTGCAGGCAGCGCTGGAAGACACCATCGCCAGGCTGCCCATCCCCAAGGTGATGAGCTACCAGCGCCCGGACGGCGGCACCGTGCACTTCGTGCGCCCGGCGCACAGCCTGATCGCGCTGTTCGGCAGCGAGATCCTGCCGGTGTCGGTGCTGGGCCTGCAGGCCAGCAACGTGACGCGGGGCCACCGCTTCCTGTCGCATGGCGCGATCGAGATCGCGCATGCCAACGACTACGCGAAGCAGCTTGAATCGGCCGGCCGCGTGCTGGCCAGCTATGCCGAGCGCCGCGAGCGCATGCGCGCCGCGCTGCTGGCCGAGGCCGGCGCCGACCAGGTGATCATCCCCGAGTCGCTGCTCGATGAAGTCAACTCGCTGGTGGAATGGCCGGTGGTCTATGCCTGCCACTTCGAGGAAGCCTTCCTGGCGGTGCCGCAGGAATGCCTGATCCTGACCATGCAGACCAACCAGAAGTACTTTGCGCTGACCGATGCCCAGGGCCACCTGCGCAACCGCTTCCTGATCGTGTCGAACCTGGCCACCGAGACGCCGCAGTCGATCATCACCGGCAACGAGCGCGTGGTGCGTCCGCGCCTGGCCGATGCCAAGTTCTTCTTCGACCAGGACCGCAAGAAGACGCTGGCCTCGCGCGTGCCGCAGCTGGCCGGCGTGGTCTACCACAACAAGATCGGCACGCAACTGGACCGCGTGCAGCGCCTGCAGCAGATCGCCGGCCATGTCGCCGATGCGCTCAACGCCGCCGGCGTGGCCACCGACAAGGCCGCCGCGATGCGCGGCGCCGAGCTCGCCAAGGCCGACTTGCTGACCGACATGGTGGGCGAGTTCCCCGAGCTGCAGGGCACCATGGGCACGTACTACGCCCGCCACGACGACGAGGCCGAGGAGGTGGCGCTGGCCTGCTCCGAGCACTATCGTCCGCGCTTCGCCGGCGACGCGCTGCCCGAAGGCTCGGTCAGCACCGCGGTAGCGCTGGCCGACAAGCTGGAGACGCTGGTCGGCATCTGGGGCATCGGCCTGCAGCCGACCGGCGAGAAAGATCCGTTCGCGCTGCGCCGCCATGCGCTGGGCATCCTGCGCATGCTGATCGAGAAGCCGCTGGCGCTGTCGGTGACCGGGCTGCTGGCGCTGACGCAGCAGACGTTCGAAGGCATTGCCGCGGTCAAGCCGGCGCCGGATGCCATCGCCGACTTCCTGTACGACCGCGTGCGCGGCTACCTGAAGGAAAAAGGCTACACCACCAACGAGGTCGAGGCCGTGGTCAGCCTGCGCCCGGACCAGCTGCATGACGTGCTGGGCCGCATGGAAGCGGTGCGCACCTTCGCCGCGCTGCCCGAGGCCGAGGCCCTGGCCGCCGCCAACAAGCGCATCACCAATATCCTGCGCAAGAACACCGAGCCGGTCGGCGCGGTGAACCCGGCGCTGTTCCAGGAAGAGGCCGAAGGCGCGTTGCACGCGGCCATCGAGAAGGTGCGCCCGGCCGCCGAAGCCGCCTTCGCCAGCGGCGATTTCACCGTCGCGCTGCGCGACCTGGCCCAGCTGCGCGATGCGGTCGACCGCTTCTTCAACGACGTGATGGTGATGGCCGAGGACGCGCAGCTGCGCGCCAACCGCCTGGCGCTGCTGGCCTCGCTGCATGCGCTGGCCAACCGCGTGGCCGACATCTCCAAGCTGGCCGCCTGAGCGCCGCCAGTACGCGATACCGGAGCCGCACATGCCGCAGACGCCGCCCAAGTTTGTCATCCTGGACCGCGACGGGGTGGTCAACCTCGACAGCGACCAGTTCATCAAGTCGCCCGACGAGTGGGTTCCCATCGACGGCAGCCTGGAAGCCATCGCCGCGCTGAACCAGGCCGGCTATCGCGTGGTGATCGCCAGCAACCAGTCCGGCATCGGCCGCGGCCTGTTCGAGATGAGCACGCTCAACGCCATGCACGAGAAGATGTACGCGGCGTTGGCACGCCTGGGCGGACGCATCGAGGCCGTGTTTTTCTGCCCGCATACCGCCGCGGACGGCTGCGACTGCCGCAAGCCCAAGTCCGGCATGCTCGAGCAGATCAGCGAGCGCTTCGGCATCGAGCTCAGGGGCGTGCCGATCGTGGGCGATTCGCTGCGCGACCTGGAGGCCGGTGTCGCGGTCGGCTGCGCGCCGCACCTGGTGCGCAGCGGCAAGGGCATGAAGACCCTCGACCAAGGCGGCCTGCCGCCCGGCACGCAGGTGCATGACGACCTGCGCGCCTTTGCGAGCTGGCTGACCGGCAACCATGGCGGCAACGACGGCGCCACCCGCGAGTCCGCACAATAAGCCATTGCCGAGGCTGGCACCGACCCTCTTTTTTTGCGCCCCCACGCATGACGTTTCTCCGTTCCCTGTTGTTTGCGCTGTACCTGCTGGTGCTGACGCCTCCCTACGCCTGCGCCTGCTTCCTCGTCTTTCCGTTCATGAACGCCGACCAGCGTTTCCGCTTCGTGCGCGGCTGGCCGTGGCTGGTGATCTGGGCCGCGCGCGGCATCTGCGGCATCCAGTACCGCATCGAAGGCCATGAACACATGGATGGCATGCTCGACAAGCCGGTGGTGCTGCTGTCCAAGCACCAGTCGGCATGGGAGACGGTGGCCTACGTGGCGCTGATGCCCAGGCCGCTGTGCTTCGTCTTCAAGCGCGAGCTGCTGCTGGTGCCTTTCTTCGGCTGGGCGCTGGGCATGCTGAAGATGGTCCATATCAACCGCAAGGAAGGCACCCGCGCCTTCGCCTCGGCCGTGCGCCAGGGCCGCGAGCGGCTGGCCGAAGGCGCCTGGATCATCATGTTCCCGGAAGGCACGCGCACGCCGTCGGGCCTGGAAAAGCCGCGCTACAAGAGCGGCGGCGCGCGCCTGGCGGTCGAGACCGGTGCCTGGGTGCTGCCGATGGCGGTCAATTCCGGCCGGGTGTGGCCGCGCAACAAGTTCCTCAAGTACCCGGGCATGGTGACGATCTCGGTCGGCCCGCCGATCGCCTCGGCCAACAAGACCGCCGACCAGCTCAACCAGGAAGTGGCCGACTGGATCGAGCGCGACATGCGCCGCATCGACGCGGACAGCTACCGCAGCGAAGTACGGGTAGAGCCGGCCGCATGAAGCTGCTGCGCCCCGCCTCCGACGTCGACGGCGCGCAGCTGGAACTGCCGCTGGCAGAGGCCGCTCCCGGTGTCCATGTACCGGCGGCGCCGCTGGCGCCGGTGCCGCCGGCGTGGCCGGTTCCGCAGCCCAATGGCCGGCTGCTGCATGTGGGCGAGCGCGCGCTGCACTATACGCTCAAGCGCTCGTCGCGCCGCACCATCGGCTTCACCATCGACGACCGCGGCCTGTCGATCACCGCGCCGCGCTGGGTCACGCTGGCCGACATCGAATCGGCCATCCTGGAGAAGCAGCGCTGGATCTTCAACAAGCTCGGCGAATGGCGCCACCGCGAGGCACGCCGCGTGCTGCCCACGGTGCAGTGGCGCGACGGCGCCAGCCTCCCCTTCCTGGGCCAGCCGCTGACGCTTTCGCTGGAGTCGCCGATCGGCGCGCTGCTGTTCGACGCGGACCGCCGCGTGCTGCACCTGGCGCTGCCTGCGCACGCCGACGAGCAGCAGATCAAGGACCGCGTGCAAGGCTGGCTGCAGCAACAGGCGCGCCGGCTGCTGCCGGAGCGGCTCGATGTCTATGCCGGCAAGCTGGGCGTGCGCCATACCGGCTTTGCGCTGACTTCGGCAGCCACGCGCTGGGGCAGCTGCACCGCCGACGGCAAGATCCGGCTGAACTGGCGCCTGATGCATTTTCCGCTGTCGATGATCGACTACGTCGCGGCGCACGAACTCGCCCACCTGAAGGAAATGAACCACGGGCCGCGCTTCTGGCAGACCGTGGAATCGATCTTCCCGGAATTCCGCGACGCCCGTGCGCAGCTGCGCGCGCATCCGCCCGAGCTGCTGCCGAGCTTTTAAGCCACGGCCAAGCAGCCGGTGCGTTTCGGCCAAACGCACTAAAATGGCGCCTTCCAATACCTAAAACAGTTGAAGGCCCTCACATGCGACTTCTCCACACCATGCTGCGCGTCGGCGACATGCAGCGCTCCATCGATTTCTATACCCGCATTCTCGGCATGCAGCTGCTGCGCGAGAGCGACAATCCCGAGTACAAGTACCGCCTGGCCTTCGTCGGCTACGGCCCCGAAAGCGAAACCGCGGTGCTGGAGCTGACCTACAACTATGGCGTCGACCAGTATGACCTGGGCACGGCCTATGGCCATATCGCGCTGGAGACCGACAACGCCGCGGCGGCGTGCGAGCGCATCCGTGCGGCCGGCGGCAAGGTCACCCGCGAAGCCGGCCCGGTCAAGGGCGGCACCACCGTGATCGCCTTCGTCGAAGATCCGGACGGCTACAAGATCGAGCTGATCGAGCGCCATTCCACCCGCGACGCCAGCCGCCCGTAACGCGTCCATCGACCGCGGCCGTGGACGCGCAAACCCTGAGCCGCCGGCCGCTGGACGGCATGGCGGTGGGACTGATGGTGCTGCTGTGCGCCGGCTGGGGCCTGCAACAGGTGGTGATCAAGGTGACCGCCCCGCTGATGGGCACGGTGCTGCAGGCGGGCGTGCGCTCGGCGGTGGCGGCGCTGCTGGTATTCGGCTTTGCCGCCTGGCGGGGCACGCCGATCTGGCGCCGCGACGGCACGCTCAACGCCGGGCTGCTGGCGGGGCTGCTGTTCGGCGCCGAGTTCTTCTGCATCTTTGTCGGGCTGGGCTACACCACGGCCTCGCGCATGGCGGTGTTCCTGTACACCGCGCCGATCTTCACCGCACTGGGGCTGCATTTCGTTGTCCCGGGCGAGCGGCTGCACACCGGCCAATGGCTCGGCGTGGCGCTGGCCTTCGTGGGCATGGCAATGGCGTTCGCCGATGGCATCGCAGCGCCGTCGGTCCATGGCAGCACGCTGCTGGGCGATGCGCTGGGCATCCTGGCCGGGGCGCTGTGGGCCGCCACCACCGTGGTGGTGCGTGCCAGCCCGCTGGCGAGCGCGCCGGCCAGCAAGACGCTGCTGTACCAGCTGGCGGTATCGGCGGTGCTGCTGCTGGCGATGGCGGTGGCCGCGGGCCAGACCGCGACCGCGCAGGTGGACGGCGTGGTGCTGGCGAGCCTGTTCTACCAGTCGGTGCTGATTGCGTTTGCCAGCTACCTGGCGTGGTTCTGGCTGCTGCGGCGCTACCTGGCGTCGCGGCTGTCGGTGTTTTCTTTCCTGACCCCGCTGTTCGGGGTGGCATTCGGCGTGCTGCTGATGCACGATGCGGTGGGGCCGCGCTTTGCGGTGGCGGCCGTGCTGGTGCTGGCAGGGATCGTGCTGGTCAATCGGCGCGCGTGAGGCGCACGTCAGGGTTCGGGTTAGAACCGTTGGCTTTGTTGGTGTGGCGCCTTGCTAGCCCACCCCTCACCCCGGGCCCTCTCCCCCTGAGGGGAGAGGGCGAACACCTTGCTTAGGCAAGCTCGGGCGGCCTGGGAGCACCCAAAACCGGTGGGCTCTTTTGGCCGCCCTCAAGATCAGCGGCGCGCCTCGAACGAGAACATTCCCAGCGCGTCGCGCACTTCCTCCAGCGTCTGCTGGGTCAGCTCGCGCGCCTTCTGCGTGCCCTGGCGCAGCACATCGAACACATAGTCCGGATTCTTGGCCAGCTCTTCGCGGCGGGCGCGGATCGGGGCCAGCATGTCCTGCAGGATGCCCTCGATGCGGCGCTTGAGCACCATGTCGCCCAGGCCGCCCTTGCGATAGTGCTCCTTCAGCGCCTCGACTTCCTCGGTGTTCGGGTCGAACGCGTCCAGGTACGTGAACACCACGTTGCCCTCGACCTGGCCTG
Organism: Cupriavidus phytohabitans; assembly: GCF_017815025.1. NCBI lineage: Bacteria > Pseudomonadati > Pseudomonadota > Betaproteobacteria > Burkholderiales > Burkholderiaceae > Cupriavidus > Cupriavidus phytohabitans. The sequence continues at coordinate 128,059 of NZ_JAGIQB010000007.1, read as the reverse complement.
GATCCGACACCTTCAGGTGGTTCGGGTCGGTGTACATGCTGTGCACCGCGGCCTTGATCTGCTCCGGCGACGCGCCCAGCGCGATCGCGTTGCCCATCGACTTGCTCATCTTGGCCTTGCCGTCGACGCCGGGCAGGCGGCCGAACTTGGGGATCAGCGCCTTGCACTCCGGCAGCACGTCACGGCCGACCTGGTGGTTGATGCGGCGCACGATCTCGTTGGTCTGCTCGATCAAAGGGGCCTGGTCTTCGCCCACCGGCACCACCTGGGCCTTGAAGGCGGTGATGTCCGCGGCCTGCGCGGCCGGGTAGCACAGGAAGCCGGCCGGGATATCGCGGCCGAAGCCGCGCGCCTGGATCTCTTCCTTGATGGTCGGGTTGCGCTCCAGCCGCGATACCGTGACGAAGTTCAGGTACATCAGCGTCAGCTCGGCCAGCGCCGGCAGGTGCGACTGCACGGTGATGGTGGTCTTGGCCGGGTCGATGCCGACCGCCAGGTAATCGAGCGCCACTTCCAGCACGTTGCGGCGCACCTTGTCGGGATCGTGCGCGTTGTCGGTCATGGCCTGGGTATCGGCCAGCAGCAGGTATTGCTCATGCGAATCCTGCAGCGCCACGCGGCTCTGCAGCGAGCCGACGAAGTGGCCGAGGTGCAGCGGGCCGGTGGGACGGTCGCCGGTCAGGATCACGGGACGCCGGTTGGTTTGGCTGGTTTGGGCTGTCATGGGACGGTCTTGCACGAAATAAGTCGCGGGGATTCGGGGATTCGGGGATTCGGGATTTCGGGTTCGTTGATCTGTGGCTTCAGGCGGCCTGCCCTGTGGCGGCGCCGCCCAGGCGGCGGGCCAGTTCGACATACTCGCCGACGGGCACTTCCTCGGCACGGCGGCCAAGGTCGAAGCCCATCGCGTCGAAGTCGACCTGGCCGCGCAGGAATGACAGGGTATTGCGCAGCACCTTGCGCCGCTGCGAGAAGGCCGCGGTGACCACGTCGCCGAGCACGGTGATGTCGCAGTCAGCATGCGGCGAGCGCAGACGGCCATCGTGATGGCGTGGCCACGGGATCATCCGCACCACGGCCGAATCGACCTTGGGCGGCGGGTTGAAACTGCCAGGCGGCACGTCCAGCACATGTTCCATGTAGTAGCGCACCTGCAGCATGATCGACAGCCGGCCGAAGGCCTTGCTGCCTGGCTCCGCCACCATGCGCTCGACTACCTCCTTCTGCAGCATGAAGTGCTGGTCGCGAACCCGGTCGGCGAACTGCATCAGGTGGAACAGCAGCGGGCTCGAAATGTTGTATGGCAGGTTGCCGACGATGCGCAGCGGCCTGCCCGGCACTTCCAGCTTGCCGAAGTCGAAGTCCAGCGCGTCGCCGGCGTGTACCTGCAGGCGCTCGCCGTAGCGGCGGCGCAGGCGCTCGACCAGGTCGCGGTCGAGTTCGACCACCTGCATCTGCGGGATCCGTTCGAGCAGCGGGCTGGTCAGCGCGCCGAGCCCCGGCCCGATCTCGACCAGCACGTCCTCGGCTTGCGGATTGATGGCATTGACGATGCCGTGGATGATGGTGTCGTCGACCAGGAAGTTCTGCCCGAATCGCTTGCGGGCCACATGGCCCTGGTGCACGTTGGAACGCATGGTTCGATGTTGCAGCATGAGGTCCGGCTTCAGCAAGGCGGCTGCAAGCCAGGATTGGGATGGCCCGGATGGCTGGCGCCGCCGGCGCCATCGGGATGGCGGCCGTTGGCATGGCCGGCCATGGTGACCGCGCTGCGGATGGCCTCGATCATGCTGCCATGCTCGGCCTGGCCGGTGCCAGCCAGATCCAGCGCGGTGCCGTGGTCCACCGAAGTGCGGATGAAGGGCAGCCCCAGCGTAATGTTCACGCCGTGGCCGAAGGTGCCGTATTTCAGCGGCCCCAGCCCCTGGTCATGGTACATCGCCAGCACGCAATCGGCATCGCGCAGGTGGCGCGGCTGGAACAGCGTGTCGGCAGGGAACGGACCGCGCGCATCGATGCCGGCATCCTTGGCCTGCGCCAGCGCGGGCACGATCACGTCGATCTCCTCGCGGCCCATGTGCCCGCTTTCGCCGGCGTGCGGGTTCAGGCCCGTCACCAGGATGCGGGGGCGCGCGATGCCGAAGTAGTGGCGCAGGTCGGCATCGATGATGGTCAGGGTCTGCAACAGCAGCGGGACGGAGAGTGCATCCGGCACCGCGCGCAGCGGCAGGTGGGTCGTCGCCAGCGCCACGCGCAGCATGGCGTTGTCGTGCGCGGGCTGCGGGCCGGCCAGCATCATTACCACGCGCGGCACGCGGGCGCTGTCGGCCAGGTATTCGGTGTGACCGGTGAACGGCACGCCGGCGTCGTTGATGGTGCTTTTCTGCACCGGCGCCGTGACCATGGCCGCATAGCGCGGCGCGGCGCGGCCGTGCGGGCGGCAGCCGGCGATGGCGGCATCGAGCAGCGCCAGCACGTACGGGCCGTTGCGTGCATCGAGGCGGCCCGGTTCGCATGCGACGGCCAGCGGGATGTCCTCGATCACCACATCGCCGTCGGCGATGCGCCGCTCCCAGGCGTGCGTCACGCCCAGCGCCGCGGCGCGTTCGGCCAGCAGGCGGGCATCGCCCAGCACATGGAAGCGGTAGTGCCCGCTGCCGCCATTGTTGCCATGGTTGGCGCCGGCGAGCTGCAGCAACGCCCCGATGGTGATATCGGGGCCGATGCCGGCGGGCTCGCCGGTGGAAATGGCCAGGGATAGCGGGTCAGGCATGTCGGCGTGGGCGGGAGGGCGGGTGAGCGGCGCTTGCGCGCGTCAGCGCTGCCGGTTGATGCGGTACTCGACGTACGCCTGCGAGCGCAGCTGGCGCACCCAGTCATCATACGCGGCCCGCAGCTTCTGTTCGCGGACCTCGGCGCGGGCAAAGTCGCGCTGCTTCTCGGGCGACAGCTCGGTCTCGCGGCGGTTCAGCACCTGGATCAGGTGCACGCCGAACTGCGTGACCACCGGCTCGGAGATCTCGTTCGGGCGCAGGCGGCTCATGGCCTGCTCGAATTCGGGCACCAGCTCGCCCGGCGAAACCCAGCCGAGGTCGCCGCCGTTCTGTGCCGAGCCATCCTGCGAGAAGCGCTTGGCCGCGTCGGCAAAGTCACCGCCGTGGGTGATGCGGTCGCGCAGCGTGCTGAGCTGGCGGCGCGCCTCGGCTTCGGGCATGTTGGGGCCGGTGCGGATCAGGATATGGCGCACCTGCGTCTGCGTGATCTTGCCTGCCGCGGCCTGGCCGGATGCCGGGGCAGCGCGCTTGGCCACCAGCTTGACCACGTGGAAGCCCGCGGCACTTTCCACCACCTGGGGCGCCACGGCGCCAGGCTGGAGGTCGACCACCGAGTTGGCGAACAGCGCCGGCAGACGGCCGATCTCGCGAAAGCCCATGGCGCCGCCCTGCGCGGCTTCCGGGCCTTCCGAACTGGCTTGCGCCAGCTGTGCAAAGTCGGCGCCGCCCTGGGCCTGCTTCAGCAGCCCCTCGGCCTTGGCGCGCAGCGCCTGCTTCTGCGCGTCCGAGGCATTCTCGGGCACGCGCACGAGGATCTGCGCCACGTTGTATTCGGTCGGGCCAGTGGCCCCGGCCTGGCCACCGCGTGCAGCGAGGAAGTTGTCGATCTCGCCGTCGTAGACCTGCACCTTGGAATCGACCTCGCGCTCGCGCAGGCGGATCACCTGCACCTGCTTGCGCAGCTCGTCGCGGTACTTGGTCCAGGTCATGCCGCTGGCTTCCACGCGGCGGCGCAGCTCGGTGGCGTTCATGCGGTTCTGCTGCGCCACCGATTCGATGGCGCGGTCGATCTCCTGGTCGGTCACGCGGATGCCGGCTTCCTGCGCGGCCTGGGTCTGCACGCGTTCCATCACCAGGCGCTCCAGCACCTCGCCGAGCAGGTCGGCGCGCGGCGGGATCGGACGGCCGGCGGCGCGCAGCTGGCCTTCGATCTCATCGGCGCGGTCGAGCAGCTCGCGGCGCGTGATCACGCTGTTGTTGACCACGGCAACCACCTCGTCGACCAGCTGCGAGCGCTTCTGGTCGCCGGGCTGCGGCACGCCGAGCTTGGGCTGGCTCGCCGGCGCGGTGACGTCCGACGACTGCGGCACGAAGATGCCAGTGGCACGCCCGGTGCCTGGCGCCTTCAGCTGCGCGGCGGCCGGAACGGCGATCGCGGCCAGCACGGCCGGCAACAGCAGGCGGTGCCACGACGTCATGAGAAAGGAAAACAAGGCGAATTCTTGACGTTTCATCTTAATCCGTCATTCATAGTGATCGTACTGGGTCGTCGGCACCGGCTTGGCGGACACGGGCTCGTAGCCCGGCACGTTCAGGCGCAGGATGTTCAGCGGATTGGACCCGATCTTGGAAAGGCCACGGAACTCCACCTGCAGGAAGACCCGCCCGGTGTAGCCCTGCGTGGTGTTGCGGAAACGCTGGTAGACCACGCGGCCGACCCAGCAGTCCGCGGCGTATTCGACGCCGGCCAGCGTATCGACCATCTGGCTCGCGCTCAGGTCGAAGGCGAAGCGCGCGATGGCGTAGGCACGCCGCGTGATCGGCCACTGGCCCGACAACTCGAACTGGTCGATCGCGGTATTGTCGGTCACGGCGGTCGGACGGCGGTAGCGGTAGCCGGCGTTGAAGACCTTGCGCGGCTCGGGACGGTATGAAAACGCCACGTTGCCGTAGTTGACCCGGTCGGTATCCAGGTTGTACTGCACGCCCATGTCCAGGTAATAGCCCCGGAACATCTGGATGGTCGTCGCGGCGAGCAGGTCGGAGGCGCCAGGCTTGGGGTCCGCCAGCGTGCCATTGATCTGCACGCGCTGCCCGGTGAAGTCGTAGCGCTGCGCGATGGTGCCGCGGAAGCGCTCGATGCCGGAGTCCGACTCGATCAGGCGCGTGGTCAGGCCACCAGTGATCTTGTTGTTGTCGGCGATCCGGTCGTAGCCGGTGAACGGGTTCTCGCTGAAGATCTGGCCATAGCCGAAATCGGACTGGACCGTGTCGAACAGCGGGAACAGGCTCTGGTCGCGGAACGGCGTGTAGACGTAGAACAGGCGCGGCTCCAGCGTCTGTAGGTAGTTCACGCCGAACAGCCGGCTCATGGTCGGCGCCTCGCGCTCGAACGTCATGCCCGAATCAAGGCTGACGGTGGGCAGCACGCGCGAGAAATTGGTCTGCGCGTTGGGCGTATTGTCCTGCGACTCCATCTGGTACTGGGTCGCGTTGAACGTGACCTTCGGCGTCACGTACCAGCCGGCGCGCACGATCGGGGAGCTGATGCTCGGCTGGACATACATGCGCTCGCCCTGCGGCTGCTGGAAGCCGGTGGACGTCAGCGGGATGCGGAAGCGGGTGTAGTCCGCCTCCACCTGCACGTCGAAGCCGCCCAGGTCATAGCGGATGTACTTGCCGTTGAGCTGCGGCTCGCGCTCGTACGATGGCTCGCTGGGGCGCAGCGTCTGGAACTTCTGCACCCGCGCCATCAGGAAGAAATCCTGCCAGTTATAGGTGACGCCGCCTTCCTGCACGTACTGGCGCTGCGCGGACTGCGCCACGCTGCGGTTGAAGTCGTCCGGGTACTGGTCGTCCGAGACCCGGTTGACGTTCAGGTAGGCGTTCAGGCCCTTGGCCAGGTTCTGGTTGTGCTGGATCGAGTAGGCCCAGCGGTTCGAGTTGGTCTTCTGGTCGTCAGGCAGGAACTCGGCGCGGATGCGGCCGGAGTAGCCCTGCCCCAGGTAGCGGTACTCGCCGCCGAGCTGCAGGCCCCGCTCCGTCATCAGCCGCGGATAGATGGTCAGGTCGCGGTTCGGCGCGATGTTGAAGTAGTACGGCATCGTCAGGTCGAAACCCGAGCGCGAGCCGTAACCCATCAACGGCGCCAGGAAGCCGCTGCGGCGGTCATCGTTCAGCGGAAAGCTGAACGCCGGCGCCGCCGCGATCGGCACCCCGAAGAAATTCAGCACCCCGCCATAGGCCACGCCCACCTGGCGGTCGCTGTCCAGATCGATCTGGTTCGCGCTGAAATACCAGTCCGCGTTGTCCGGCGAGCAGGTGGTGTACGACGCCCGCTTGATAGTGCTGCGGTCCTTGTCCAGGAAATCGATGCGCTCGGCCTTGCCGGCGCCGCCGGTCTGCTGGAAGTAGTAGTCCGGCGAAAGCATGTAGCCTTCGTTGGCCTCGACCTTCAGCTTGGCCTCGGGCCCCACCGCCAGCGTGCCGCTGCGCGACAGCCGCACGTTGCCCTCGGCATGGGCCTCGTCCGTATCCTGGTCGTAGCTCAGCTTGTCGCCCTTGACCACGCCGCCGTCGCGGCGCAGCTCGGCATGGCCTTCGAGTTCGACGCCGCGCTCGCTGTAGCCCGTCATGCGGTCGCCTTCAATGAAGGTCGGCGCGCCGGAATCAGGCTCGCTGGTCTTGGGGGGCTCGGCCAGCCGCGGCACCAGTTCGCCGGAGACCGTGGGCGGCTCGGGCGCCTGCGGTGCGGCTTCGAACACCGGCTCGACCTGATCCAGGTCCGGAATCGCCGAGCCCGACATCTGCGCCTGGGCGCCGGCCGACAGGCCGGCCATGGCCAGCACCAGCGGGCGCAGCCGGCCAGCGTTCAGGCGGCCATTCAGGCGACCAGCGAGCCTGGCGCGGGCGGCGGCGCCAGTGGAGGCAGGCGAAAGCAAGGCCTTGTTATTCGGTGTTCGTCGTTGTTCGGTCATTCGCACGGGTTGTCAGTCTCGGCGTGGGCTGCGGCCGCCTGCAAGCCGCCAACCCCTGCCAGAGCAGGCTGCGGGGCAACGAAGGCCCCTCCCGGGGGCCGCCCGGCGCCCGGGTCTGGTCGGGTATTATACGGGGCATCCAAACCTGCCCTTGCGGCCGGCTTGCCCCGCTCCACGATATTTTTCCGCGCCCTTCCTGTATGGCAGCTCTTCCCCACGACCCACGCCTGGACCAGCTCAAGGCCTGGGTGTCCGGCCTTGGCCCCGCCTGGTCCGCCGATCCCGATTCCTGCGTGCCCGCATCGGCCGATGCCAGCTTCCGGCGCTATTTCCGCGTGCGCACCGGCAACCCGGCGCACCCGACCGCCATCGTCATGGACGCGCCGCCGGCACACGAGGACTGCCGACCCTTCATCCACGTCTGCCAGCTGTTCGGCGAGGCCGGCGTGACCGTGCCGACCGTGCTGGCGCAGGACCTGGCGCAGGGCTTCCTGCTGCTCGCGGACCTGGGCAGCCAGACTTACCTGTCAAGGCTGGACGACTCCACGGCCCATGGCATGTATACCGATGCCGCCGCGGCGCTGGTCCGCATCCAGGCCGCCACCCGCCCCGGCGAACTGCCCGCGTACGACCGCGCGCTGCTGCAGCGCGAGCTCGACCTGTTCCCGCAGTGGTACGTGGCCAGGCACCTTGGCGCCACACTGAGCGAAGCCCAGCAGGCCGACCTGCGCGAAGTGATGGATACGCTGCTTGCCAACAACCTGGCGCAACCGCAGGTCTACGTGCACCGCGACTACCACTCGCGCAACCTGATGGTGCTGGACGGCGGCGCCAATCCTGGCGTGCTGGATTTCCAGGACGCGGTGATCGGCCCGATCACCTATGACGCGGTCTCGCTGTGGCGCGACGCCTATATCGAATGGGAAGAGGAACAGCAGCTCGACTGGCTGATCCGCTACTGGGAGCGTGCGCGCAAGGCCGGCCTGCCGGTCAATGCCGATTTCGGCGAGTTCTACCGCGATTTCGAATGGATGGGCCTGCAGCGCCACCTGAAGGTGCTGGGCATCTTCGCCCGCCTGTACCACCGCGACGGCAAGGACGGCTACCTCGCCAACCTGCCGCTGGTGCTGAAGTACACCCGCAGCGTTGCCGGCCGCTATACCGAGCTGCGCAAGCTGATCCGCCTGCTGGATGCGCTGGAAGGCGTGGCCAGCCCGGCCGGCTATACCTTCTGACGAAGTGCCTGACGTCAACGATCCGGCCCGCCCCCCCGCCATCACCGCCTTCGGCGAGTGGCTGGCCGGCGCGCGCGCGCTCGCGCCGATGCTGCTTGGCGTGGTGCCGTTCGGCCTGATCTACGGCGTGCTGGCGGTCGGCGCCGGCATGCCGGCATGGCTGGCCTGTGCCATGAGCGCGATCGTGTTCGGCGGCGCCTCGCAGATGATCCTCACCCAGCTGTGGACCGCCGGCACGCCCGCGGTGGTGATCACGCTGACGGTGGCGATGGTCAACCTGCGCCACGCGCTGTATTCCGCCACCATCGCGCCAACGCTGGCCCACCTGCCGCGCCGCTGGAAGGCGCTGATCGCTTACCTGCTGACCGACGAGGCCTTCGCCGCGATGACGCACCGGCTGGGCGATACCGGCCCGCGCGCGCAATACCGCCACTGGTACTACTTCGGCGGCGGCTTCGCGCTGTGGGCCAGCTGGCAAGTGTCGACGCTGGCCGGCGTGCTGGTCGGCGCCCAGGTGCCGCGCGACTGGCCGCTCGATTTCTTCCTGCCGCTGACCTTCATCGGCATCATCGTGCCCGGTCTCAAGCACCGCTCGCACGTGGCCGCCGCAGTGTCCGCCAGCGTGCTGGCGGTGGCCTGCTTCGGCCTGCCGCACAAGCTCGGGCTGATGGTGGCGGCGCTGGGCGGCATCGCCGCCGGCATGCTGGTGCTGGGCCGTGGCAACCGCCCCGGCGCGCGCCGGGCCGGGGCGGCGGATCATTCCGGCTCGGTCGGCAAGGAGGCCGCATGAATGCGCTGACCTTGCTATGGGTCTTCCTGGCTGCGGGCCTGGCGACCTTCCTGATCCGCCTGTCATTCATCGCCGTGGAAGGCCGCGTGCGGCTGCCGGCGTGGTTCCGCACCGCGCTGCAGTTCGTCCCGGCCGCCATGCTGTCGGCGCTGATCGCCCCCGACCTGCTGATGCAGGGCGGCGAGCTCGCGCTTACCCCAACCAATGCGCGGCTGGTGGCCGGCGTGGTCGCCATCCTGATCGCCGCGCGTACCCGCAGCGTCGGCTGGACCATTGCCGGCGGCATGGCCGCGCTCCTTGCCCTGGAGGCCCTCTTCTGATGAAGGTCATGATCTTCGCCGCCGGCCGCGGCGACCGCATGCGCCCGCTGACCGATACCTGCCCCAAGCCGCTGCTGGCCGTGGGCGGCAAGCCGCTGATCGTCTGGAAGATCGAGGCGCTGGCGCGCGCCGGCCTGCGCGACATCGTCATCAACCACGCGTGGCTCGGCGAGCAGATCGAGGCCGCGCTCGGCGACGGCAGCCGCTTCGGCGTGCGCATCGCCTACTCGCCCGAAACCGAGGCGCTGGAAACCGCCGGCGGCATCGCCAAGGCCCTGCCGCTGCTGTCGCACGACCCGGCACGCGGCGAGATCTTCCTGGCCGTGTCGGGCGACATCTTCTGCGACTACGACTTCCGCACCCTGCTGCCCCGCGCCGCCGCGCTGGCAGGCGCGGCCGAGCCGCGCATGCACCTGGTGATGGTGCCCAACCCCGCATTCCACCCGCGCGGCGACTTTGCGATGGATGCCCAGGGCCGACTGTCGCTGGACGAGCATCCGACGCATGGCGAGCGGCTTACCTTCGGCAATATCGGCCTGTACGACACGCGCCTGTTCACTGGCATCGCCCCCGGCAGCCGTGTCGCCATGACGCCGCTCTACCGCGCCGCAATCACCGCGGGCACCGCTACGGGCGAACGTTTCGCAGGGCGCTGGGAGAACGTCGGCACGCCGGCGCAGCTGGACGAGCTGAACGCCAGTATTGCGCCTGTGGCGGCCGCCTTCGTGGGCCGCTGATCGAGGCGGACCCGAGCCGTGCCATGGCAGTGGCGCGGCGCGCCTTTTGCTGCACCAACGCTGCAACGTGCCCGGCGGCGTTAGAATCGGCCTGATCCTCCTCTTTCCCAGGCCACACCATGTCCGCACCCGACAACGCCCTCCTCGCCGCCTGCCGCGAACGCCGCGCCCGTGTGCTGCAGCACCTGCGCGCCGGCGGCGGTGGCGTGGCGATCCTGCCTACGGCGCCGGAAGCCATGCGCAACCGCGACAGCGACTATCCGTACCGGCACGACAGCTACTTCTATTACCTGACCGGCTTCACCGAGCCCGAGGCCGTGCTGGTGCTGGTGGCCGGCGCGCCCGGCGACCCGGACGATGCCGACCGCAGCATCCTGTTGTGCCGTCCCAAGCATGAGGAGCGCGAGATCTGGGACGGTTTCCGTTACGGGCCCGAAGGGGCACGCGCCGCGTTCGGCTTCGACGAGGCGCATTCGTTCGAAGAAATCGACGCGACGCTGCCGCCGCTGCTGGCCAATCGCGCACAGGTGGCCTACCCGCTGGCCGAGTCGACCCGCACCGACATGCAGATGCGCCGCTGGCTCGACGCCGTGCGCATGCAGGGCCGCGCGGGCGTGTCCGCGCCGTCGGCGGCGATCGATATCCGCACGGTGCTCGACGAGATGCGGCTGTTCAAGGACGCGGGCGAACTGGCGATCATGCGCCGCGCCGGCGAAATCTCCGCCGGGGCCCATGTGCGCGCGATGCAGGCCACGCGCCCGGGCCTGCGCGAATACCACCTCGAAGCCGAACTGCTCTATGAATTCCGCCGCCACGGCGCGCAGAGCGTGGCCTACAACTCGATCGTCGCCGCCGGCCCCAACGCCTGCGTGCTGCACTACCGCGCCGGCCCGGCCGAGCTGAAGGATGGCGACCTGTGCCTGATCGATGCCGGCTGCGAGCTTGACGGCTACGCTTCGGACATCACCCGCACCTTCCCGGTGTCGGGACGCTTTTCGCCCGCGCAGCGCGAGCTGTATGACCTGGTGGTGGCAGCGCAGGAAGCCGCGATCGCCGAAACCCGCGCCGGCGTGCCCTACAACGTGCCGCACGATGCCGCCGTGCGCGTGCTGGCGCAAGGCATGCTCGATACCGGCCTGCTCGACCGCAACAAGGAAGGCACGCTCGACGACGTGCTGGCCAGCGGCAGCTACCGCCGCTTCTACATGCACCGCACCGGGCACTGGCTTGGCATGGACGTGCACGACGTGGGCGAGTACCGCGTCGCCAGCCACAGCGGCGAAGGCGAGCGTCCGTGGCGGCCGCTGCAGCCGGGCATGGTGCTGACCATCGAGCCCGGCATCTACGTGCGCCCGGCGGAGGACGTGCCGGAGCGCTACTGGCATATCGGCATCCGCATCGAGGATGACGCCGTGGTGACCGATGGCGACTGCGAGCTGATCACCCGCGGCGTGCCGGTGCATGCCGACGAGATCGAAACGCTGATGCGCGACGCCGGAGGCCGGCGATGATCGGCTGGCTGCGCAGAATCTTTCCCGGCCAGGGCCGCGCCCGGGCTTCGGCCTCGCCACCGCGCGATCCGTCAGAACCGTTCATCATCAACCTGTTCGACGACCGCGTCGTGGTGCACCGCCCCGATGGCCAGCGCGAGGAAATCGCGTGGGACACGCTGGAACGCGTCGTGGTGCGCGTCTCCAACCGCGAGCCCTGGGCGGGCGCCGCCTGGCTGATCCTGGTCGGCGCGCCCGACAGCGGCCAGGGTTGCGTGGTCCCGGCCGATGCCGCCAACTATGCCGCGCTGCTCGAGCAACTGCGCGCGCTGCCCGGTTTCAACCAGCAGAAGCTCGACAATGCGCTGCGCGACGCCGCGGCCGGCAAGTCGCGCACTGACGCGATCTGCTGGAAGCGCGGTGCCGGCGAGACTGGCGGCGGCAGCAATGCCCCGGGCGGCAATACCGGAGGCAGTGACAATGCCGGTCGCACCAGCTGATCTCCACGACATCGCCATCGTCGGCGGCGGCCCGGTGGGACTGGCGCTGGCCTGCCAGCTGCTGCGCACCACCGACTGGCGCATCGCGCTGATCGATGCGGCCACGCCGGCGCGCGCCGCACGCGATCCGCGCGCGATCGCGCTGTCGTACGGCAGCCGCCAGTTGCTCGAACAGATCGGCGCCTGGCCCGTGCCAGGCAGCCCGATCGAGCATATCCACGTGTCGCAGCGCGGCCGCTTCGGCCACGTCCGGTTGCACCATGACGACTACGGCGTGCCGGCATTGGGCTATGTAGTCCGCTATGGCGAGCTGTGCGACGTGCTCGAACGCGCCCTCGCGCGCGCCGCGCAGGCTTGCCCGGCCGACCGGCTGCAGCGCGTATTCGAGACCCGCATCGACCAGATCGAGCAGCCGCCATCGGCCGGCACCGGCGACGATGCCGACGGCGGCACGGTGCAGCTGACCGGCACCGCCCATGACGGGCAGACAGCGGTCTTTGCCTCCCGGGTGGCGATCCAGGCCGAGGGCGGCTTGTTCCACGAGCAGGCCCGGCACCAGGGCCGCGGCGCGCGCACGCGCGACTACGGGCAGACCGCCCTGATCGCCCATGTGGCCTGCTCACGCCCGCAGCCGGGCTGGGCCTGGGAACGCTTTACCGAGGAAGGCCCGCTGGCGCTGCTGCCGCACGACCAGCATGGCGTGCCGGGCTACGCACTGGTGTGGTGCTGCCCGCCGGAACAGGCCGCACGGCGGCTGGCGCTGCCCGACGCGGACTTCGCACTGGAACTTGGCCGTGCCTTTGGCGACCGCATGGGCTATTTCACGCTGGCGGGCAAGCGCCATGCCTTTCCGCTGGGGTTGAACGCCGCGCCGGTCACGGTCAGCGGCCGCGTCGCTGCGGTCGGCAATGCGGCGCAGACGCTGCACCCGGTGGCAGGCCAGGGCCTCAACCTGGGCCTGCGCGACGCCTTCGCGCTGGCCGACTCGCTGCGTGCGGCCTGCACGCCGCAGGCGCTGCAGGCCTTTGCCAGCCGGCATCGGCTCGACCGCGCGGTCACCATCGGCGTCACCGACCTGCTGCCGCGGCTGTTCGGTGTGCCCTACCCGCTTGCCGCGCATGCCCGCGGGGCGTCGCTGGCGGCGCTGGCCTGCCTGCCGCCGTTGCGGCACGCGCTGGCGCGCCACATGATGTTCGGTATGCGCCGCTGAAGTCGGGCATCGGGGATCTGTGGCGCGTGCGCCACGTACCACAGATCCCGCTACAGATTGCGCCATCGATGCTCAATTCTTGGGCAGTCGCTCCCGTTTGGCGGTAGAATCTCGCCCTCGCACATGTCCCGATCCATCGCCGGCTGCAGTTTCGGCAGGGGCATGTTTTTCCGTTTCGTCTCTGTTTCGCCCGATCGTCACAAGAAGGTCCCCGAACCAGAGCAGGCCATCCCGATCCTTCCCGGCGCGCGCGCCGCCAGGGCGGCAGGGCCCCCAGCAGAACCGCCGCCCTATCGTGCAGATCGGACCTCACCAACTCCGCAACAACCTGTTTGTCGCCCCCATGGCGGGCGTGACGGACCGGCCGTTCCGCCAGCTGTGCAAGCAGCTCGGCGCGGGTTATGCGGTGTCGGAAATGGTGGCGTCCAACGCACAGCTGTGGAAAAGCGAAAAGACCATGCGCCGCGCCAACCACGCGGGCGAGGTCGAGCCCATCGCCGTGCAGATCGCCGGCGCCGAGCCTTCCATGATGGCCGAGGCGGCGCGATACAACGTCGACCGCGGCGCGCAGATCATCGACATCAACATGGGCTGCCCGGCCAAGAAGGTGTGCAACGTGGCCGCCGGCTCGGCGCTGCTGCAGAACGAGCCGCTGGTGGTGCGCATCGTCGAGGCGGTGGTCGCCGCCGTCGGTGATCGCGTGCCGGTCACGCTGAAGATCCGCACCGGCTGGAACCGCGAGAACCGCAATGCGCTGCGCGTCGCGCGCATGGTCGAGGACGCGGGCATCAGCATGCTCACCATCCACGGGCGCACCCGTGCCGACCTGTACCACGGCGACGCCGAGTACGAGACCATTGCCGCGGTCAAGGCAGCGGCCTCGATCCCGGTGGTCGCCAACGGCGACATCACCACGCCGCAGAAGGCAAGGCAAGTGCTGGCGCTGACGGGCGCGGACGCGATCATGATCGGCCGCGCGGCGCAGGGCCGGCCGTGGCTGTTCCGTGAGATCGAGCACTTCCTGAAGACCGGCGAGATGCTGCCGTCGCCCGAGGTGGCCGAGATCCGCGCGATCATGAACGCGCACCTGGAAGACCACTACGCCTTCTACGGCGAGTTCACCGGCGTGCGCACCGCGCGCAAGCATATTGCCTGGTACACGCGCGGCCTGCGCGGCGCGAACCTGTTCCGGCACCGGATGAACACGCTGGAATCCACCACCGAGCAACTGGCGGCGGTCAACGCCTTCTTCGACGAGCAGGCGGCGTTCTCGGACCGGCTGGTGTACGTGGACGACGATCAGGGCAGACAAGATAAAGACGAAGCGAACAACAACAAAAACGGGGAGTTGCTTGCCGCATGAGCCGCAACGCTATCGACCAGTGCATCCGGGACAGCCTGGACACGTATTTTCGCGACCTGGACGGTGAAGAGCCTTCCAATATGTACAACATGGTGCTCGAGGCCGTCGAACGGCCGCTGCTGGAAGCCGTGATGGTGCGCGCCGAGCGCAACCAGTCGCTGGCGGCCGCCTACCTGGGCATCAATCGCAACACGCTGCGCAAGAAGCTGCAGCAGCACGGTTTACTTTGAATTTGAAGCGTTTCCCACAGCCATGATCAAGCAAGCCCTCCTTTCCGTTTCCGACAAGACCGGCATCGTCGAATTCGCGCGCGAACTGAACGCGCTCGGCGTGACGCTGCTTTCCACCGGCGGCACCGCCAAGCTGCTGGCCGACAGCGGCCTGCCCGTGACGGAGGTGGCCGACTACACCGGCTTCCCGGAAATGCTCGACGGCCGCGTCAAGACGCTGCACCCGAAGGTCCACGGCGGCATCCTGGCGCGCCGCGACCTGCCCGAGCACATGGCCGCGCTGGCCGAGCACAATATCCCCACCATCGACCTGCTGGTGGTGAATTTGTACCCGTTCCAGCAGACCGTGGCCAAGGATGACTGCACGCTGCCGGACGCGATCGAGAACATCGATATCGGCGGCCCGACCATGCTGCGGTCGGCGGCCAAGAATCACCGCGACGTGACCGTGATTGTCGATCCGGCCGACTACGCCGTGGTGCTCGACGAAATGCGCGCCAATGGCAACGCCGTTGGCTACGACACCAACTTCCGCCTGGCGACCAAGGTATTCGCGCACACGGCGCAGTACGACGGCGCCATCACCAACTACCTGACCAGCCTGGGTGCCGACAAGTCGCACCAGGCCCGCAGCGCCTACCCGCAGACGCTGAACCTGGCGTTCGACAAGGTTCAGGAAATGCGCTACGGCGAGAACCCGCACCAGTCGGCGGCGTTCTACCGTGACCTGAAGGCGGTGGATGGCGCGCTGGCCAACTACGTGCAGCTGCAAGGCAAGGAGCTGTCGTACAACAACATCGCCGATGCCGACGCGGCTTGGGAATGCGTCAAGTCGTTCGACGCGGCCAATGGCGCGGCCTGCGTGATCATCAAGCACGCCAACCCTTGCGGCGTGGCGCTGGGCGCCAACGCGCTGGAAGCGTATGAGAAGGCGTTCAAGACCGACTCCACCTCGGCCTTCGGCGGCATCATCGCTTTCAACGTGGAACTGGATGAAGCCGCTGCGCAGGCCGTGGCCAAGCAGTTCGTTGAAGTGCTGATTGCGCCGTCGTTCAGCGCCGCCGCGCGCGCCGTATTCGCGGCCAAGCAGAACGTGCGCCTGCTGGAGATTCCGCTGGGCAAGGGGATCAACCAGTATGACTTCAAGCGCGTCGGTGGCGGCCTGCTGGTGCAGAGCCCGGATGCCAAGAACGTGCAACCGTCCGAGCTGCGGGTGGTGACACGCCGTCATCCGACGCCGAAGGAAATGGATGATCTGATGTTTGCCTGGCGTGTGGCGAAGTTCGTCAAGTCCAATGCCATCGTGTTCTGTGGCGGTGGCATGACGCTGGGTGTCGGTGCCGGGCAGATGAGCCGTGTGGATTCGGCTCGCATCGCCAGCATCAAGGCGCAGAATGCCGGGCTGACGCTGGCTGGCTCCGCCGTGGCGTCGGATGCGTTCTTCCCGTTCCGTGATGGGTTGGATGTGGTTGTGGATGCGGGTGCTACGTGCGTGATTCAGCCGGGTGGGTCGATGCGGGATGATGAGGTGATTGCTGCGGCGGATGAACGTGGGATTGCGATGGTGTTGACTGGGACGCGGCACTTCCGCCACTGAAACCCGGGCGGGCTTGCCCGTTGCGCAAGCGCCCGTACGCTCCCAAAGCGGCTTTCGCCTCGCGGCGGAGCCGCTTTTTTCCTTGCGGCCCGCGGCGAACACCTTGCGCCAACGCGGGCGCAAAAAGCAATACACTAGCGACGCCATCCACCCTACCCCGCCCATGCGAATCCTAGGCATCGACCCCGGCCTGCGCACCACCGGCTTTGGCGTGATCGAGAAAAAAGGCAACAAGCTTGCCTACATCGCCTCGGGCACGATCAAGAGCGACGGCAATGCCAGCCTGCCGGAACGGCTGAAGACGCTCTACGACGGCATCAGCGAAGTGTCCCGCACCTATGCGCCCGACTGCGCCGCGATCGAAAAGGTCTTCGTCAACGTTAACCCGCAATCCACGCTACTGCTGGGCCAGGCCCGCGGCGCAGCGATCTGCGGGCTGGTCGGCTACGGCCTGCCGGTATTCGAATACACCGCGCTGCAGCTGAAGGTCGCAGTGGTCGGCTACGGCCGCGCCAATAAGGCCCAGGTCCAGGAAATGGTGACCCGCCTGCTGATGCTGCCAGGCCAGCCCGGCAGCGACGCCGCCGATGCGCTGGGCGTGGCCATCTGCCATGCCAACGGCGGCGATACGCTGGGCACACTGGCCGGCATGGCCCCGGAACTGGCGCGCAAGGGCATGCGCGTGCGACGCGGCCGGCTGGTCGGCTGAGCCAGCCTCCCCGAGTCTCTTACAATCAGGCACTCGTCTTCCCGCAGGAATACTGAATGCCAAGCCAGATTGATGTCCTTGCCCGCTCCGTAATGCTTGCCTTGCGGCGCTGGCGGATCCCGCTCGCCGCGGCCACCGCCAGCGCCATGCTGGTCGCCGGCTGTACCACCGCGCCCCGGCCGAAACCCCATGCACCACGCGCGCCGGTGCCGGCCCCGGCACCAGGCACGCCGCAGCCCCCCGCCGCAGAGAAACCCAAGGCCCTGGTCATCGCCCACCGCGGCGCCAGCGCACTACGGCCCGAACACACGCTGGCCGCCTACACCAAGGCGATCGAGGACGGCGCCGATGCGATCGAGCCCGATCTCGTCATGACCCGCGACGGCGTACTGGTAGCCCGCCACGAGAACGACATCACCGGCACGACCAACGTCGCCGACTTGGCGCAATTCGCCGACCGCAAGCGCACCAAGGTCATCGATGGCGAGCGCCTGAGCGGCTGGTTCACCGAAGACTTCACGCTGGCCGAGCTCAAGACGTTGCGCGCGCGCGAGCGCATCCCGCGCCTGCGCCCGGCCAATGCGCGGCTGAACGACCAGTTCGAGGTTCCCACCTTCGACGAGATTGTTCGCCTTGCCGAGCAGGCATCGCTTCGCACCGGCAAACCCATCGGCATTTACGCCGAGCTGAAGCATCCGAGCTATTTCCGCGGCATTGGCCTGCCTATGGAAGACAAGCTCGCCTCCGCGGTGCGCGCCCAGCCTTACCTCCGCCAGGCCCCCCTGTTCATCCAATGCTTCGAAGGCGGCAGCCTGCGCGCGCTGCGGCGCACGTTCGGCCAAGCGCGGCCCAACGTCAAGCTGGTGCAACTGGTCGGCAACCCGAGCAAGAGCCCCGCCGACTGGAAGCTCGCCGGCGACCCCCGCACCTTCGGCGACATGCTGAATACGACCGGCCTGCGCGAAGTGGCGGCCTACGCCGACGGCATCGGCCCGGAGAAAAGCAGCGTAGTGCCGCGCGACGCCCAGGGCGCGCTCGCCGCGCCGACCGCGTTGGTCCGCCAGGCCCATGCCGCCAGCCTGTTCGTCCATCCCTACACCTTCCGCCCGGAGAACAGCTTCCTGCCCAAGGCGCTGCAGACCGGCGGCGACGAGGCCACGCGCAGCCCGTCGGGCATGGTGCGCGAGCTGGAGGCGTTTATCGCCGCCGGCGTTGATGGCTTCTTCACCGACGACCCGGCGCTGGGGCGCCGTGCGGTCGATGCAAATCGCTAAGGAGGCAATGCGGCCGCAGGGCCCGAACATTTCGGGCATAAGTTGAACATTCTTGCGTGCTCATGTACATTTTGCGCATGTCACGCAAGATGGTCAGCATTCAAGAGGCTGCTGAGTTTCTAGGCGTTGCGGCGCAAACGCTGCGGCGCTGGGAACGCGAAGGCAAGCTTATTCCAGACGAGCGCACGCCTGGTGGGCGGCGACGCTATGACCTGTCGCGGCTGCGGCCAGAGCAGTTCCACGCTTCGGAAAGCGCGCGGCGCACCGTCGCTTACGCGCGAGTGTCAAGCCAGGACCAGAAGGATGACCTGGAGCGGCAGAAGCAGGTGCTCGAACTCTATTGTGCCCGCCAGGGCTGGACGTTCGAAGTCATCGCCGATCTTGGCTCCGGCATGAACTACCACAAGAAGGGCCTCAAGCGCTTGCTCGGATCTCTCATTGACGGCGAAGTCGGACGCTTGGTCATCACGCACAGGGACCGGCTGCTGCGCTTCGGCGCAGAGTTGGTGTTCGCGATCTGCGAGGTCAGGAATGTCGAAGTGGTGATCCTGAACCAAGGCGAGGATACGACGTTCGAGGAGGATCTGGCCAAGGACGTGCTGGAGATCATCACCGTGTTCAGTGCCCGGTTATACGGCAGCCGCTCGCGCAAGAACCAGAAGTTGCTCGACGGCGTGCGCCAGGCCGTGAAGGCGTCGCAGTGCTGATCGCCCACCGCATCGCGCTCGATCCGAACAATGCACAGGCCACCTACCTGGCCCGCGCAGCGGGCACAGCGCGCTTTGCTTACAACTGGGCGCTGGCCGGGTGGAAGCGCCAGTACGAAGCGTGGAAGGCTGATGCGAGCCATCCCAGGCCGTCCCAGCACTTGCTGCGCCGGCAACTCAACGCCATCAAGCGCGAGCAGTTCCCGTGGATGCTGGAGGTCACGAAGAACGCGCCGCAGATGGCCATCATCCAGCTCGGCCAGGCATTCCAGAATTTTTTCGCCGGCCGCGCCCGCTATCCCCGGTTCCGCAAGAAAGGCGTGCACGACCGCTTTACGCTTACCAATGACCAGTTCAGCCTCGACGGTTCGCGCATCCGCATCCCGAATCTCGGTTGGGTGCGCATGCGCGAGTCGTTGCGCTTCGCTGGCAAGATCCTGTCGGCCACGGTCTCCCGTGTGGCCGACCGCTGGTTTGTCAGCATCGCCGTGGATTCACCCAACAGTTCTCACCTGCCCAAAGCCGAAAACCAAGGCGCGGTGGGTGTGGATCTGGGTGTGACGGCATTGGCGACCCTCTCCACGGGAGAAAAGGTCACAGGCCCTAAGGCTCACAAGGCACTGCTGCAGCGGCTGCGCGGGCTCTCGCGCAGCCTGTCACGCAAGCAGAAAGGATCGGCCAATCGCCGCAAAGCCAAAGGCAGGCTGGCGAAGCTACATGCGCGCATCGCCGCCATTCGTTCGGACGCCTTGCACCAGCTCACGACAGATCTCACGCGCCGGTTTCACACCATTGGCATCGAAGACCTGAACGTTCGCGGAATGCTGGGCAATCGCCATCTGGCCAGATCAATTGCCGACATGAGCTTCTTCGAGTTCCGCCGGCAATTGGAATACAAGGCGGCGATGCGAGGGAGCCAGGTCGTGGTGGCCGACCGCTTCTTTGCCAGCAGCAAGACCTGCTCGGCGTGCGGGCACAAGCTCGACGAGTTGGCGCTGTCGATACGTCAGTGGTCGTGCCCCACTTGCGGCACAACGCACGATCGGGATGTGAATGCCGCGATAAATTTGAAGTTCATGGCCGTGAGTTCCACGGTATCAGCCTGTGGAGAGGAAGGCGCTGGCCGCGGTCGCAAGACAGCGGTGAAACCGACCTTGATGAAGCAGGAAGTCAGCTTTGTTCAAGCGTGAACAAGAATGAGTAGGTCTGACAGAACGGTACACTTGCGGCCGCCTTATTCCCCACCCAACAAACCCAGACATGATCGGACGCATTGCCGGCAACCTCATCGAGAAGAATCCCCCACACCTGCTGGTCGACTGCCATGGCGTCGGCTATGAGGTCGACGTACCGATGAGCACCTTCTATAACCTGCCGGCCGTGGGCCAGCCGGTCACGCTGCTGACCCAGCTGATCGTGCGCGAGGACGCGCACCTGCTGTACGGCTTCGGCACGGCTGCCGAGCGCAATACCTTCCGCGAGTTGATCAAGATCAGCGGCATCGGCGCGCGCATGGCGCTGGCGGTGCTGTCGGGCATGTCGGTGTCCGAGCTGGCACAGGCGATCACGCTGCAGGAAGCAGGCCGGCTGACGCGCGTGCCGGGCATCGGCAAGAAGACCGCCGAGCGGCTGCTGCTCGAGCTCAAGGGCAAGCTGGGCGCGGAACTGGGGCATGCGCCCGGCGCCGCGGCCGTGCCCGACAGCGCTGTCGATGTGCTCAACGCGCTGCTCGCGCTGGGCTACTCGGAGAAGGAGGCCGGCGCGGCGATCAAGCAGGTGCCGGCCGGCACCGGCGTGTCCGAGGGCATCAAGCTCGCGCTCAAGGCCTTGTCCAAGGGCTGAGGCGTAGAATGGCGGGGTCTTTTCCGGGGTACCCCCATTAGCGCCATGATCGAGACCGACAAGCTTTCCGCCCCCGCCCGCGTGATTTCCGCCACCCCCGCCTCGTCGCAGGAGGAGGCGTACGAGCGGGCATTGCGGCCCAAGCTGCTGGACGAGTACGTCGGCCAGGAAAAGGTGCGCGGGCAGCTCGATATCTTCATGCACGCCGCGCGCAAGCGGCGCGAGGCGCTCGACCACGTGCTGCTGTTCGGCCCGCCGGGCCTGGGCAAGACCACGCTGGCCCATATCATCGCGCGCGAGATGGGCGTGGGCCTGCGCCAGACTTCCGGGCCGGTGCTGGAGCGCCCGGGCGACCTGGCGGCGCTGCTGACCAACCTGGAAGCCAACGACGTGCTCTTCATCGACGAGATCCACCGGCTGTCGCCGGTCGTCGAGGAGATCCTGTACCCGGCGCTGGAGGATTACCAGATCGACATCATGATCGGAGAAGGCCCGGCGGCCCGCTCGGTCAAGCTCGACCTGCAGCCGTTCACGCTGGTTGGCGCCACCACGCGCGCCGGCATGCTGACCAATCCGCTGCGCGACCGCTTCGGCATCGTGGCGCGGCTGGAGTTCTACAACGCCGAGGAACTGGCACGCATCGTCACGCGTTCGGCGCAGTTGCTGCACGCCAGCATCGATCCGCAGGGCGCGCTGGAGATCGCGCGGCGGGCGCGCGGCACCCCTCGTATCGCCAACCGGCTGCTGCGCCGTGTGCGCGACTATGCCGAGGTCAAGGGCGACGGCACCATCACGCGCGAGATGGCCGATGCCGCGCTGGCCATGCTGGACGTCGACCGCGTCGGCTTTGACCTGATGGACCGCAAGCTGCTGGAAGCGGTGCTGCACAAGTTCGGCGGCGGCCCGGTGGGCGTGGACAACCTGGCCGCGGCCATCGGCGAGGAGCGCGACACCATCGAAGACGTGCTCGAACCCTACCTGATCCAGCAGGGCTACCTGCAGCGCACGCCGCGCGGGCGTGTGGCCACGGCGGCAGCCTACCGGCATTTCGGGCTGGCGTCGCCGCAGTCTGGCGGCGGCGGCGAGTTGTTCGACGGGCAATAAGGCGCGGGGCCGGGGCGTCGGCATCAGCCAATTAAATGTTTTAATCTCGCCCCCCAAATTTTTTCGAAGTGGATTGCTGGCCCATGGCCCATTGTCCACAATGGCTTCATCGGCACCTGGCTGGTGCCCGCCGATGACCGCCAGGAGGTAGCCCAAGGGCTGCCCCACGGTTGCGGCGCAATTGTGAACCGGTTTCCGACCCTGCAAGGAATGCCATGAGCCGTCGCCTGCGCCGTTCCACCTCGTCCCTGCTCGCCGCCACCCTGGCCAGTGCCGCGTTCGCGCTGCTGGCTGCCGGAAACGCCAATGCTCAGCGTGCGCAGGGTCCTGTCGGCGTCGCCGAGGAAGCCGTGATCAGCGGCAAGATCATTGATATCGACCCCACCTCCAAGGCCGTGCTGGTACAAGGCCCGCGCGGCAATGTGGTCGAGCTGGTCGCGGGCGACGAAGCGAAGAATTTCGGCCAGGTGCGCAAGGGCGACATCGTCACCGTGACGCGCGGCGCGGCCCTGGTGGCGTCGCTGGAACCGCTCGACAGCAAGGCCACCGCCATGGCCGAACAGGTCGACCGCACCTCGCGCGCCGCCGAGGGCGGCAAGCCGGGCATCATGCGTGAGATCACCACCACGGTGACCGCGGAAATCACCAAGATCGATCCGGCCAAGCGCCTGGTTACGTTCCGCGGGCCGCGCGAGACGCTGCGCACCGTCAAGGTCGAGGATCCCGCGATCGACCTGAACCAGATCAAGCGCGGACAGATGGCCAAGCTTGTCTACCGCGAAGTCGTGGCCATTACGGTCAAGGCACCGGCGGCGGCCGCAGCCAACTAAACACCGTGCCGGGCGCGGTACTTTTCCCCACCAGGAGGTTACCTATGAATCGTCGCCACTTTGTTACCCGGGTTGCCGGCTCGGGCCTGCTCGTTGCCACCGCAATGGCGGCAGGCTGCACCACCACCGGCACCAGCGCCTCGAAGGACCCGGTCGCCAAGAAGCAGGAAATCGATGCCGGGGTGGACGGAGCGCTGAACCGGCTGTATTCCGCCAACGCCGGCGCACGCGATCTGGCGCAGCGTGCGCAAGGGGTCCTGGTGTTCCCGCGTGTCATCTCGGCCGGCCTGGTGGTGGGCGGCGAATACGGCGAAGGTGCGCTGCGATCCAAGGGCGCGACGGTCGGCTACTACAGCACGACGCAGGCCTCGGTCGGGCTGACCGCCGGCGGGCAGTCCAAGGCCGTCATCATCATGTTCATGACCCCGGAGGCCTACAACAAGTTTGTTTCCAGCAAGGGCTGGACCGCCGGCGCCGATGCCAACGTGGCGGTGGCCAAGGTCGGCGCGGACGGCAGGCTCGATACCCTGACCAGCCAGCAGCCGGTGATTGCCTTCGTGCAGACCAATGCCGGCCTGATGTTCGACGTCTCGGTGAACGGCGCCAAGATCAGCAAGCTGGATATCTGACGCGACCACCCGGCTGCGCCGGGCCATCCCGCCCTATGCTGCAATTCCCGGCTTCGGCCGGGAATTTTCATTTCGGGCGGCCGGCAGCAACGCCTGGGCAAGCCACAACAGGCGCGGCAGAGTCCGGGGCCCGCTGGCATAATCGCGCCCAAAATGCCGCGCGCCAGCGCGCCCGACCGGGAGCCCCCATGTCCGCCGTCCCCGCCAGCACGATCCAACCGGGCCGTGTCTACCGCTACTATGACTTCGTCATGGTGGCATTCGTCACCGTGCTGCTGTGTTCGAACCTGATCGGCGCGGCCAAGGCGGCGCAGGTGACGCTGCCCATGATCGGCACGGTGACCTTCGGCGCCGGCGTGCTCTTCTTCCCGATTTCGTACATCTTCGGCGACGTGCTGACCGAGGTCTACGGCTACGGCCGCGACCGGCGCGTGGTCTGGGCCGGCTTCGCCGCGCTGGCGTTCGCCACTTTCATGAGCCTGGTGGTGCTGAACATGCCGGTCGCGCCGTTCATGGCGGACTACCAGAAGAGCCTGCAGGATGTGTTCGGCAACACCTGGCGCATCGCGCTCGGGTCGCTGATCGCGTTCTGCTGCGGCAGTTTCACCAACAGCTATGTGCTGGCGAAAATGAAGCTGTGGACGGGAGGGCGGTGGCTGTGGACGCGCACGATCGGCTCGACCCTGGCGGGCGAGCTGGTCGATTCGTCGCTGTTTTACGTGATTGCCTTCTATGGCATCTGGCCGCCGGAAAAGGTAGCCCAGGTCGCCGTGGCGCAGTACGTGCTGAAGACCGGCTGGGAAGTCGTGATGACGCCGGTGACGTACAAGGTGGTGGGATTTTTGAAGCGGGCCGAGAACGAGGACTACTTCGACCGGCATACCAATTTCACGCCATTCCGCGTGAGGGTCTGAAGCCCTCTCCCGCCGGGCCGGAGCGGGATATCCAAAGACTCAGGGCACCCGCCGGTCCACCTCGTCCAGCGCCAGGTTCTCCAGGTGGCTCACATCCCCCCACGCCGCCAGCGTCAGGTGCGAGCTGTCACTGCGCAGCCGATTGACACTGGCATTGAGCAGCTCATGCTGGCGCGGCGCTTCCAGCGTCATGCCGGTGGCCTCGCGGTACAGGCAGTCGAGCACGCCGCCGTGCGCGACCAGCGCGATACGCTCGCCGGGGTGCCGGCGCGACAGCGCCAGCACGGCGTCGACGGTGCGCTCATGGAAACCGAGCAGCGATTCGCCCTCCGGCGGAGCGTAGTCCGGCACGCGCGCCTGCCAGCGGGCGAAGTCTTCGGGCAGGTCCTCGGCCACTTCGGCGTAGGTCTTGCCCTGCAGCGTGCCGTAGCTGCGCTCGCGCAGGCGCGCGTCGGGGCGTATCTGCAGCCCCAGCGCCTCGGCCAGCGGCGCCGCGGTTTCCATGGCCCGCGACAGGTCACTGGAATACACCGCGTCGATCGGCTCGCCGGCCAGCGCGGCAGCCAGCGCGCGCGCCTGGGCGCGGCCGGTCTCGTTCAGCGGAATATCAAGCTGGCCTTGCAGCCGGCGCTCCCGGTTCCAGGCCGTTTCGCCATGGCGGATTACGATCAGGTGGGTAAAGGCCAGCGATTGCAGCCCGGAGCTTAGCGACATGCCGATTCCTTCGGTTTCCTTTGAAGCCGCTTACTGCGCCAGCTTGGGATTGAGCGTGTAGGTGCCGGTCAGGCTGGCCTGCGCCAGCACATGGCCCTGGATCGCGTCGCGCACCTGCGCGCCGGTGAAGGTGCCATCCAGCGGCAGGCGGTCGATGTCCAGCGCATACAGCGTGAACACGTAGTGGTGCAGCAGCGTGTCATTCCACGGCGGGCACGGGCCGTCATAGCCGAAGTAGTCGCCCTTCATGTCGGCATCGCCGGCGAACCAGCCGGTATAGTCGTTGATGCCGTGGCGCAGGCCACCCGCGGTGGCGGTGCCGCCGGTGGCCTCGGGGCCCGGCTTGCCGCGCGCGATCACGCCGTCGCTGTGCGAGGCGGCGGCGATCGCGCTCAGGCCCGGCGGAATGTCGACCAGCACCCAGTGGAAGAAGTCCACGCGCGGCAGCGAGGCCGGCACTTCGCGGCCTTCCTGGTTGACGTCGTCGCCCTTGCTGGGCACGTCGCGGTCGTGGCAGATCAGCACGAACGAGCGCGTCTCGGCCGGCGCGTCTTCCCAGTGCAGGTCGGGATTGCGGTTGGTCGACAAGGCCACGTGGCTGGCGGCGTCTGGCACGCAGAAAGCAAACTCGCCAGGGATCGGCGCGTTGTCGTTGAAGGACTTGCTCCAGAGTTTCATTTGTCTCTCCTGTCTTGGTGCCGCGCCGGGGCGTGGCAGCTTGGAATCTGTCTTGCGATCTGCAATCTGGCGATCTGCTTCAGGCAGGCGGCACCCGCAGCCAGAACGTGACCGGCCCGTCATTGACCAGGCTGACCTGCATCATCGCGCCGAACTCGCCAGTCTGCACCTGCGGATGCGCCGCGCGCGCCTTTGCCACGAAATGCTCGTACAGCCGCTTGCCATCCTCCGGCGACGCCGCCGGCGTGAAGCTGGGCCGCGTACCGCTGTTGGTGTCGGCCGCCAGCGTGAACTGCGACACCACCAGCAGGCCGCCGGCATTGCCGTTGCCGTCCATGTTCTGCACGGGCAGGTTCATCTTGCCGGCGGCATCGGAGAACACCCGGTATGACAGCATCTTGGCCAGCAGCCGCTCGGCCTGCGCCTCGGTGTCGCCGCGCTCGGCGCAGACCAGTGCCAGCAGGCCGGCGCCGATCTCGCCGGTGGTGCGGCCTTCGACGGTCACGCAGGCCCGCGCGACTCGCTGGATCAATGCGATCATGCCCGCCGCCTCAGGACAGCGTCACGCGCGCGAAGCGGCGCTTGCCGACCTGCACGACGTAGGTGCCGGCGGCAACCCTGGTCGCCTTGTCGCTGACCGTGGCCCCGTCGATCTTGACGCCGCCCTGCTCGATATTGCGGTTGGCTTCCGAAGTCGACGGCACCAGGTTGGCCTGCTTGAGCAGCTGCGCGATGCCCAGCGGAGCACCTTCCAGGCTGACCGCGGGGATGTCGTCGGGCACGCCGCCGCGCGCGCGGTGGTTGAAGTCATCCAGCGCCTTCTCGGCATCGGCCTGGCTGTGGAAGCGCGCCACGATCTCCTGCGCCAGCAGCACCTTGCAGTCGCGCGGGTTGCGGCCCGCGGCGATTTCCTGCTTCATCAGGTCGATCTCGGCCATCGGGCGGAACGAGAGCAGCGTGAAGTACTGCCACATCAGGTCGTCCGAGATGCTCATCAGCTTGCCGAACATGTCGTTGGGCGCCTCGGTCACGCCGACGTAGTTGCCCTTGGACTTGGACATCTTCTCGACCCCGTCCAGGCCGACCAGCAGCGGCATGGTCAGGATGCACTGCGGCTCCTGGCCGTATTCCTTCTGCAGCTCGCGGCCGACCAGCAGGTTGAACTTCTGGTCGGTGCCGCCGAGCTCCAGGTCGGACTTGAGCGCGACCGAGTCATAGCCCTGCATCAGCGGGTAGAGGAACTCATGCACCGAGATCGGAATCCCAGACCGGAACCGCTTGGTGAAGTCGTCGCGCTCCATCATCCGGGCCACGGTGTACTTGGCGGCCAGCTGGATCATGCCGCGCGCGCCCAGCGGGTCGCACCACTCGCTGTTGTAGCGGATCTCGGTACGCGCCGGGTCCAGCACCAGGCTGGCCTGGCGGTAGTAGGTCTGGGCGTTGGCCTCGATCTGCTCGCGCGTCAGCGGCGGGCGCGTGCTGTTGCGGCCCGACGGATCGCCGATGGTCGAGGTGAAATCGCCGATCAGGAAGATCACCTGGTGGCCGAGGTCCTGCAGCTGGCGCAGCTTGTTCAGCACCACGGTGTGGCCGATATGGATGTCGGGCGCGGTCGGATCCAGGCCCAGCTTGATGCGCAGCGGCACGCCGGTGGCCTCGCTGCGCGCCAGCTTCTGCGTCCACTCGGATTCGATCAGCAGTTCGTCGCAGCCACGCTTGGAGACCTCCAGGGCGTGCATCACCGACGGCGTCAGGGGGTATTTGGCCGCGGGGCCCGTGGAAACTTCAGTCATGACGTAAGTCTTTGAAATACATGAAATTTTAGGAAAGATTCCGACAGCCGCGAGCAGCGGATTTTGGTATAATCCGCCTTTCCGGGCGCCATCAGGACCCTTTCCTGTGCGCCACCCGTCACTTGCCGCAGCCCTCGATCCGAATCGAGGCCGCGATCCGATGCAGGTGGCCCGATAAAGTGAACAGCACGCGCCGCACCTCGGGGGAGGAAGGCAGACGAGACACATCGTTCCGGCAGCGGTGCTCAGACCAAGGTTGAATTTTACGTGATGTGGTCAAGACTCCGCGATGTTTTCGCGCGCGAGCTGGTGGTTCTCGTTGACCCAACCAACCCCCAGCATGCGCGCCGGCGCAAGCAACTCACTGCCTCGGTGGGCGCGATCTTCACGCTCGGCATGGCCGCGGCGATGGGCGTTGCACCGCGCAGCGCCTTCGATGATCCGCTCGCGCCGCGCACCGAGCAGTCCCTGCGCATGCCCGACGTGCGCGAGCAGCTAGACCTGCTGACCGACAGCCAGGCCGTGTACGTGCGCGAAGAGCGCATGCAGCGTGGCGACACCATCGGCAGCCTGCTGCGCCGTCTCGGCGTGGACGATCCCGATGCGCAAGCCTTTATCGTCAAGAACCCCACCGCGCGCGGCCTGTTCGGCCTGAACCCCGGCCAGGCGGTGCAGGCGGAAATCGATGAAAGCAACATGCTGGTGTCGCTGCAGGCCAACCTCGGCGGCGACGCCGCGGCCTCGCGCGAGCTGGTGATCGAGCGTGTGCGCGCGGCAGCCGGCAATGGCAGCGCCACCTACAAGGCCAAGGTCCAGCGCGTTGACAACGACGTGCACTACGAGATGGCATCGGGCGCAATTTCCGGCGCCGGCTTCTTCAAGGCCATGGATGCGGCCAACGTGCCCGACGAGGTCGTGCAGCAGATGCTGTCGATCTTCTCCGGCGTGATCGACTTCCACCACGATATCGCCAGTGGCGACCGCTTCCGCATCATCTATGAAGCGGGCTTCCGCGACGGCACTTTCGTGCGCAACGGCCGCGTGATCGCGATCGAGCTGATCAACCGCAACCAGCTGCACCAGGCGCTGTGGTTCTCGCCGGAAGACAGCAAGGATGGCGCCGGCGCCTATTACACGTTCGACGGACGCAGCATGAAGCGGCCGTTCCTGCGCTCGCCGGTGGAGTTCTCGCGCGTGTCGTCGGGCTTCGGCGGCCGCGAGCATCCGCTGCACCACGACTGGGCCCAGCACAAGGGCGTGGACTTCGCCGCCCCGACCGGCACCAAGGTGCTGGCCACCGGCGACGGCGTGGTCGAATTCGTCGGCCAGCAGAACGGCTACGGCAACATCGTCATCCTGAGCCATGCCAACGGCTACTCGACCTACTACGCGCACCTGTCCGGCTTTGCCGGCATGCGCCAGGGCCAGCCGGTGCGGCAGGGCCAGCTGATCGGCTATGTCGGCTCGACCGGCTGGGCCACCGGCCCGCACCTGCACTATGAGTTCCGCTTCAATGACGTGCCGCAGAACCCGCTGACCATCACGCTGATGGAATCCCCGCCACTGAGCGGCAAGTCGCGCCAGGAATTCCAGACCTACACCAGCGGGCTGCTGAGCCGCATCAATGCGCTGCGCGCCTACAACGTGCTGACCGCTTCCAACTGACGCGGACCGTGACCCAGCCCGTGCCAGGCAGCGAACGCTATATCGGCATCATGTCCGGCACCAGCATGGATGGTGCCGATGCGGTGCTGGTCGATTTCAGCGGCGCGCGGCCGGAGGTACTGGCCGCCGCCAGCGAACCCTTCCCCGAGTCGCTGCGCGCGGCATATGGCGCCCTGCAGCAGCCGGGCGAGGACGAGATCCACCGCGAGGCACTGGCGGCCAATGCGCTGGCCGAGGTCTACGCCGCTTGCGTGGCCGCGCTGCTGCGCGAGGCCGGCGTGCCTGCCGCCTCGGTCGCCGCCATCGGCGCGCATGGCCAGACCATCCGTCACCGGCCGGGCCTGTACGACGGTATCGGCTACACGCGGCAAAGCCAGCATCCGGCCCGGCTGGCAGAACTGGCCGGCATCGACGTGGTTGCGGACTTCCGCAGCCGCGACGTCGCCGCCGGCGGCCAGGGCGCACCGCTGGTGCCAGCCCTGCATCACGCGCTGTTTGGCAGCGACGCCGAGACCCGCGTCGCCTGCAATATCGGCGGCATTTCCAATATCAGCATCCTGCCTGCCACCGGCGCCGTCAGCGGTTTCGATTGCGGCCCGGGCAATGCGCTGCTCGACTATTGGATCCACCGCCACCGCGGGCTGCCGTTCGACAGCAATGGCGACTGGGCGGCCAGCGGGCGCGTCGACGATGCACTGCTGGCGCGGTGTCTGGCGGATCCCTATTTCAGCGCGCCGCCGCCTAAGAGCACCGGCCGCGACCTGTTCCATCCCGGCTGGCTGGATAGCCAACTGCAGGCCTTCGGGCACCTCGCGCCTGACGACGTGCAGGCGACGCTGGCGGCGCTGACCGCCGAAGCCATCGCGCGCGACGTGCGTACCCACGCGCGCGACGCAAGGCGCCTTGTGGTTTGCGGTGGCGGCGCCCGTAATGCCTTCGTGATGGCGCGGCTGGCGCAGGCGCTGCCTGCCGTGGCCATCGAAACCTCGGAACAGTACGGGGTGCCGGTCTCGCAGGTGGAGGCCATCGCCTTTGCCTGGCTGGCTCGCCAGTGCACGCTGCGACTGCCTGGCAACGTGCCTGCCGTAACCGGCGCTGCCGGGCAGCGCGTGCTGGGCGCGATCTATCCGCGCTGAACGGCTTTCGCCTGGGCGGCGCCCTCCTCCACATACAACATGAATGCCTGTGCCAGCGGCGACGCGCGCATGGCCGGCGAGCGCGCCAGCACCACGCGCTGCGGCGTCACCGGCTCGCGTAGCGGCAGGCAGGCGATCGGCATGCCGTCGTAGCTGTGGTCGCCGGCTGGCCGCGTGCACGACAGCGCCACGCCATAGCCGTGAGCGACCAGCCCGCGCTGCATCTCGAAGGTCTGGGTGTACTGGTGCGGCGCCGGATGCAGGCCATGCGCCCAGAACAGCGACAGGAAGTATTCCCGTGTCTGCGGGATGTCCTCGAGGATCAGACGTTCGCCGGCAAGGTCGGCCAGGCTCACGTCCGCGCTGCGCGCCAGCGCGTGCCCCGCAGGCAGCAGCGCGTATGGCGGCAGTTGCGCAAGCGTGCAGCGCTCGGTGCGGGCATCCAGGCCCAGGTCGTAGGTCAGCGCCAGTTCCGCCTTGCCGGCCTGCAGCGCGCGGTGCACGGTGAAGAGGTCAGCCTCGAACAGGGTCACCGAGACGCGGGGGTGCCGCTCGCGGAAGCCGGCCAGCAGGCGCGGCACGAAATACGGCCCCAGGTCCTGGAAACACGTCAGCGACAACTGGCCGCTCAGGCCGCGCTCGCCCGCTTCGTCGGCAGTCAGGCCCGCCGCCAGCGCCAGTATGTCGCGCGCACGGCCAAGCAGGCGCTGGCCGGCCGGCGTCAGCGCCAGGCCACGACTGACCTGGCGCCGGAACAGCGGCTCTCCCAGCGTGTCTTCCAACTGTGCGATCGCGGTCGACACAGACGGCTGCGACACGTGGCGTGCGCGTGCCGCCGCGCTGATGCTGCCGTGCTCGGCGGCGGCGACAAAGTACTCGAGCTGGCGGAAAGAGAAAGGGATCATGTTTTCCTATATCACACCATAGGAAATATATGCTTTTCCTATCCATGGCAAATGCCGATACTGCGAGCATCGCCAAACGGAGCCCCCGCCATGGAAATCACCCAGGAACAGATCGATACCTACCAGCGTGACGGCGTGCTGGTGCTGCGCGGCGCGTTCGCTGACTGGGTCGAGCCGCTGCGCGAAGGTTTCGCGCAGAACCTGGCCGAACCCGGGCCGTTCGCCATCGAGAATGTACGGCCCGGCGAAGGCGGGCGCTTTTTCGAGGACTACTGCAACTGGCAGCGAATCGCGCCGTTCGATGCATTTATCCGGCGGTCCCCGGCGGCGTCCATCGCCGGCCGCATCATGCAATCGCAGGCCGTGCAGGTGTTCCACGAACACATCCTGGTCAAGGAGCCCGGCACGGCCAAGCCCACGCCTTGGCACCAGGACCTGCCCTATTACTGCGTCGACGGCGCCCAGACCGCGAGCTACTGGATCCCGCTGGATCCCGTCACGCAGGCCAATACGCTGCGCGTGGTGGCCGGCTCGCATCGCTGGCCGAAGCTGGTGCGGCCCAAGCGCTGGGCCAGCAACGAAAGCTTCTATGGCAGCCAGGACGACGATGACAGTGCATTCATGGACATGCCGGATGTCGAGGACGGCAGCCACACGCTGCTCGCGCCGGAACTCGAGCCTGGCGATGCGGTGGTGTTCGACTTCCGCACCGTGCACGGTGCCGCGGGCAATAGTGGCGCCGGCCGCCGGCGCGCATTCTCCGCGCGTTTCCTGGGCGACGACGTGCGCTTCATGCAGCGGCCGGGACGTACCTCGCCGCCGTTTCCCGGCATCGGCCAGCAGACCGGAGAGCGCTTGCGCGAGGACTGGTTTCCGGTGGTCTGGCGCGCCTGCAAGTAACCATGCCCACAAAACAAAAACGCACCCGAAGGTGCGTTTTTTGGGGGCCGGAACCGCTCAGACCGAGAACGACGAGCCGCAACCACAGGTGGTCGAGGCATTCGGGTTCTTGATCACGAACTGGGCGCCGTTGATGTCTTCCTTGTAGTCGATCTCGGCGCCCACCAGGTACTGGTAGCTCATCGAGTCGATCAGCAGGGTGACGCCATTCTTGACCATGGTGGTGTCGTCTTCGTTGACTTCCTCGTCGAAGGTGAAGCCGTACTGGAAGCCCGAGCAGCCGCCGCCCTGCACGAACACGCGCAGTTTCAGCTCGGCATTGCCCTCTTCCTCGATCAACTGCTTGACCTTGTCGGCGGCGCTGTCGGTAAAGACGAACGGTGCCGGCACGTCCTCGGTAACGGGTGCCTCTGCGACTGCGTTCATGGGGGGTTCTCCTGTTTAGATACGCCTGTATTCTAAGCGCTACTGAAAGATCGTGCCGAACCCCTTTGTTTTCAAGGGTTTCCGGACGTGCAGCAGGCTGCTCACGCGGCCTTTTCCGTGGGACTGGCTACGACTGGCGGAGTTTCCTCATCCGCGGCATCGGCATCAGCCGCCTCTCCCGTCACTTCCGTGACCGGTCCGGCATCGACCACGTTTGGCAACGCCTTGATTTCACCGGCTGTGCCCTGTGCCAGCGGTACCAGCCTTCCTTCGACCAGCGCACCCTGGTGCATCTCCAGCGCCGCATAACGCACGTCGCCCAGCACGCGGGCTTGTGGCTGCAGTTCCAGCAGGTCGGTCGCATGCACCGGCCCCTTCACCGT
Source organism: Cupriavidus phytohabitans (assembly GCF_017815025.1). NCBI lineage: Bacteria > Pseudomonadati > Pseudomonadota > Betaproteobacteria > Burkholderiales > Burkholderiaceae > Cupriavidus > Cupriavidus phytohabitans. The sequence goes on along the minus strand of NZ_JAGIQB010000007.1, from coordinate 95,227 downwards.
GCCGTTCAGCACCAGGTGGCCGACGCTGATCTCGCCCTCGACCATGCCCTTCTCGCTGATTACCAGCATGCTTGCCTTGCCCGGCGCGGCGGTGACGTTGCCGCGCACACGCCCGTCCAGCCGCAGGCCACCGGCAAACACCAGGTCGCCGTCGATGGCGGTGTCTGCGCCGATCAGCGTATCGATCGAAAGGCCCTTCTTCTTAGAAAACAGCATCGCTCACTCCTCTCTCGTTCGTACCAGGCCCGACGGCCCGGGGCGCATCGCCATGGCAGACGGCTTGCCGATGGCGACAGGGCGTGATTGTAGCCGCGTGCGGCGCATACCCCACAAAAGTCTGGGGGCCCACCGCTATTTTCAACGGCCGGATGCGAATCCGCAGGACGCAGTCGAAAAAAAACCGCACGGCCAGCGTGCGGTTTCTTTGGATTTCGCGGCATCCGGCAGGACCGGAACCGCGAAAACGCATCAGCGCTTCGAGAACTGCTTGCGACGACGCGCCTTGTGGAAGCCGACCTTCTTACGTTCGACTTCACGTGCATCGCGCGTGACGTAGCCAGCCTTCGACAGGGCCGGCTTCAGGGTCGCATCGTAGTCGATCAGGGCGCGGGTGATGCCGTGGCGCACTGCGCCGGCCTGGCCGGTTTCGCCACCGCCGGTCACGTTGACCTTGATGTCGAACGTTTCGCCGTGGGCGGTCAGTTCCAGGGGCTGGCGCACGATCATCAGCGAGGTTTCGCGAGCGAAATACTCTTTGATGGGCTTGCCGTTGACGACGATGTCGCCCTTGCCCGACTTGATGAAGACACGAGCCACAGCGCTCTTGCGGCGGCCAGTACCGTAATTCCAGTTACCGATCATGGATTGGCCTCCTTAGATTTCCAGCGCCTTGGGCTGCTGCGCTTCGTGCGGATGCTCGGCTTCGGCGTAAACCTTCAGCTTCTTGATCATCGCGTAGCCCAGCGGACCCTTCGGCAGCATGCCCTTCACAGCTTTTTCCAGGGCACGGCCCGGGAAACGCTGTTGCATCTTGCCGAACGTCGTTTCGTAGATACCGCCCGGGTAACCCGAATGGCGATAGTACTTCTTGTCCGTTTCCTTGGTACCCGTGACACGCAGCTTGGCTGCATTGACGATGATGATGTAATCACCCGTGTCGACGTGCGGAGTGAATTCCGGCTTGTGCTTGCCGCGCAGACGGCGTGCCACTTCGCTGGCGACACGGCCGAGGACTTTGTCCGTCGCGTCAATCACGTACCAGTCGCGCTTTACCTCATGAGGCTTGGCGGAAAAGGTCTTCATGATTTTTCCTGACTATTAGTTCGTGCCCGAATCCGACTCGCGAAGGCTTGTGCTCGCCCCTGCAAGTCTTGTGGCCCGTCCTGGGGACTGGCCGGATGCTGCTCATCTTTCCCGCGGGCATGACGGAAAAGCCCACGATTATAATGGCGGCGGTCGGGCTGGCACAAGCAAAGACTGTGGTTTTCGTCAAGATCGTTGCAACAGATCGCTTGCCTGGGCAGCGAGCACCACTCTGGCCGCAGGAACCGCATCGCATCCGCGCAGGGCGAAAAAAAAACCCAAGCTGGTTTAGCTTGGGTTTGAATCCACCAAAGGAGGAGGGTGGAGGAGACACTTGGAGATCGACGGGGGACCTGCGGGCGGTGCGGCTGGCGTATCCGGGAGGCTTCGCTTTCGCACTCTGGCGCGCTGTCAGCGCCGTCGTTCAATGATTGGAATTATACATGGGGTTTTCCCTGATGCAAGGGAAATTTGTAGTGCGAAATGGAGTTTCGCATGGCGGGATGACCATCCCCACCCCACCAACATCATAATTTCCTTTTAAAACAATTGGTTATGCGCGAAAGACCGTTGTCACAGAGCCGTCACATTAGAGGAAACCCTCGGATTTTATAGGGTTATCGGCAGCCCGCGCCCGAACTTGACGATGCCATATACTGGGAATTGCAAGATGCGAGATCACGCGATAGTGATCGCAATCCCACAACATAAGCGACAGGAACGAACAGAATGGAATGCAAAGTAACATGGATGGGCGCCGACGGCATGAGCTTCGTGGCCCAGACCGGCAGCGGCCATATCGTTGCGATGGACGGCGCGCCCGAGGGTGGTGGCCATAACCTGGCGCCGCGGCCGATGGAAATGGTGCTGGTCGGCACGGGCGGCTGCACTGCCTATGACGTGGTGCTGATCCTCAAGCGCGGCCGCCAGGACGTGCGCGGCTGCAGCGTGCAGCTGCAGGCCGAGCGCGCCAGCGAAGACCCCAAGGTCTTCACCCGCATCAACTTCCATTTTGTGGTGACCGGCAAGAATCTCAACCCCGCTACGGTCGAGCGCGCGATCAAGCTGTCGCACGAGAAATACTGCTCGGCGTCGATCATGCTGGCCAAGACGGCCGAGATCACGCACACGCTGGAAATCGTCGAAGGCTGATGAAAGGTGGCCGGCCCGGTGTGCCGCGCGGGCGCCGGGTCATGCCGAAGACTGAAGCAAAGCAGGCCGATAAGCCGGATTCTGTGCGCACCGCCCGCCTTGCGGCCAGCGGCGCGTGACAACCATTCCTCTAGGCCGGCTGTTACCAGCCGGCTCCAGCTCCCTACCCGCAGACTCAGCGGGCCGCTTCATCGCCTGCCTATTTGGGATTGCTCCAGGTGGAGGTTACCGCGTTTCACCCTTCCCGCCGGGCGGACCCGGCGGCAAGACTCGTCTCTGTGGCCCTATTCCGCACGTTGCCGTGGATGGCTGTTAGCCAACACCCTGCCCTGTGGAGTCCGGACTTTCCTCCCCCTGCACCTTGCGGTGCAGGCAGCGGTTGCCTGGCCTGCTTTGCGGGCCGCAGTCTAACACCGATTCAATCGGGTTGCCGGGGTAAATCCCGCATGCGCCCGGGCCGGAATACCGTGGTGTCGGCATAGAAATCAGGCGAGGCGTTATCGTCACACCACGCCGGAATGCCCATTACCGGCAATGGCGCAAAGCAGCGGCCGCCGCGCAGCGTGCCAGTTTCAGCCGCCTGTTCCAGCGACAATGCCACCGCCTTGTCCAGCGCTCCACCCGGCATCAGCGGCAGCGTCCAGGCATGGGCGGTCACGGCCTTGTACGGCTGCACCAGCTTTTCCAGCAGTGCATGGCCGAACGGCACCACCCTGCACGCGGTACCCCACGCGTCGCGCTGCGCGACAAAGAGTTGCCGCCAGGCAAACCCGCGCAGCGCTTCGGCGTATTCGTCGCCCTCGCTCAGGAACAGCACTGCGTTCTCGTCGAAGAGCGTGGCCGCGTCGCGTACGCCGCCGCGCGTGGTCCGCACGCCTTCGCGCGCGATCACCGTGGCCTGGATCTGGTTGAGTACGCGCTTGGCTTGGGGGAAATGCAGCCAGACCAGCGCATTGAAGAAATCGTGGAGGTTGTCGCGCGTCGGGACTTCGCCTGTGGCGAGGATATGCGCTTCATAGGCGCTGCCCTCGGGCAAGTCCTGCTGGGGGATAAAGCGCAGCGGCAGCCCGCGCGCATTTTGCAAGCCCAGTGCGTCAGCCTGGGCATCGAGCAGCGCGCGCAGGTCGGCGCCGCCCTGCACTGCCGCGGCGAGCGCTGCACCGCGCGGGGTAAAGGGTTGGAACCATGGCCGGGACCAGTCGATCCCGGCCAGCGCGGCGGTGAAGGATTCGCCCGCCGCAATTGCTCCGGCTTGCAACGCCGCAGCGATCAGCGCGCCTTCCAGCGCAGCGTTTCGCCGCCGCGCAGCGGCACCAGCGTGGTGTCGCCATACGGCAGTTCGGCCGGCAGCTGCCAGTCTTCACGCTCCAGCGTCAGCGTGCCGGTGTTGCGCGGCAGGCCATAGAAGGCCGGGCCGTTGAAGCTGGCGAAGGCTTCCAGCTTGTCCAGCGCGCCGGCGGCATCGAAGGCCTCGGCGTACAACTCCATCGCATGCAGCGCGGTGTAGCAGCCGGCGCAGCCGCAGGCGTGTTCCTTCAGGCCGCGCGCGTGCGGCGCGCTGTCGGTGCCCAGGAAGAAGCGCGGGTTGCCCGAGGTAGCGGCCGCGACCAGCGCCTCGCGGTGGGTTTCGCGCTTGAGCACCGGCAGGCAGTAGTAGTGCGGGCGGATGCCGCCGGTAAAGATCGCATTGCGGTTGTACAGCAGATGGTGGGCGGTAATGGTGGCGCCGACCGGGCCGCTGGCTTCGAGCACGTACTGGGCGGCATCCTTGGTGGTGATGTGCTCGAACACCACTTTCAGCTCGGGCATGTCGCGGCGCAGCGGGGTCATCACCTGATCGATGAACACGGCCTCGCGGTCGAAGATATCGATGGCCGGATCGGTGACTTCGCCGTGCACCTGCAGTGGCAGGCCTTCACGCTGCATCGCTTCCAGCGCGGCGTAGCAGCGGCGGATGTCGGTCACGCCGGCGTCGCTGTTGGTGGTGGCGCCCGCCGGGTACAGCTTGACACCGTGCACGAAGCCGCTGGCCTTGGCCGCGACGATTTCCTCGGGGCTGGTGTTGTCCGTCAGGTACAGCGTCATCAGCGGCTCGAACTGCATGCCGGCCGGCAGCGCCGCCAGGATGCGGGCACGGTAGGCCTGCGCCTGCTCCACCGTGGTCACGGGAGGCTTCAGGTTCGGCATGATGATCGCGCGGGCGAACTGGCGGGCGGTGTCGGGCAGTACAGCCGCCAGGGCCGCGCCGTCGCGCAGGTGCAGGTGCCAGTCGTCCGGGCGGGTGATGGTGAGCTTCTGGGTCATGGCTTGCTTGGGCCCGCCGCGGGGAACGGCGGCGGGCGCTTTTTTCAGAATCAGAGAATCAGGATGGCGCGGTAATCGTTCACGTTGGTGCGCGTGGGTCCGGTGACAACCAGGTCGCCGATGGCATCGAACAGGCCCCAGGCGTCGTGCGCGTCGAGCTGGCGCTGCCCCGGCCGGCCGGCGGCTTCGGCACGCGCCAGCGTGGTCGGGTCGGCCAGCGCGCCGGCGTTGTCTTCCGAGCCATCGATGCCGTCGGTGTCGGCCGCGATCGCGTGCACCCCGGGCATGCCTGCCAGTTCGACCGCCAGCGACAGCAGAAACTCCGAGCAGCGCCCGCCGCGCGCCTTGCCCGCGCCGCCGCCGGCTGGCAAAGTGACCGTGCACTCACCTCCGGAAATCAGCGCCACGGGCGTGGCGAACGGCGCATTGTACGCGCGAATCTCGCGCACCAGCGCGGCATAGACCCGCGCCACTTCGCGTGCCTCGCCCGTCACCGTGTCACCCAGTACCACTGGCGTGATGCCGCGTGCGCGGAACAGCGCCGCGGCGGCTTCCAGGCTGCCGTGGGCGGTCGCGATCATGATGTTGTCGACCCGATCGAACAAGGGATCGCCAGGCTTGGGCGTCTCGGCCACCTCGCCGCGCGCGCCGCGTTCCAGGTGCGACTGCACGCTGGCCGGCACCTGCGCGCCGTAGCGGCGCAGGATCTCCAGCGCGTCGACGAAGGTGCTGGGGTCGGCCACGGTCGGGCCCGAGGCGATCGCGCTGGGATCGTCGCCGGCCACGTCCGAGACAATCAGCGTGGTCACCGGCGCCTGGCTCGCCTGCGCCAGCCGGCCGCCCTGGATGCGCGAGATGTGCTTCCGCACGATGTTCATGTCGGTGATCGGCGCGCCACAGCGCAGCAATTCCCTGGTGGTCGCCTTCAGGTCGGCCATCGGAATGCCCTCGGCCGGCAGCGACAGCAGGCTCGAACCGCCGCCCGAAACCAGCACCAGCAGCCGGTCCTGCGGCGTCAGCGATTGCACAGCCGCAAGGATCTCCGCCGCGGCCTGCTCGCCCGATTCGTCCGGCACCGGGTGGCCGGCCTCGATCACTCGGATATGGTCGGTCGGCATGCCGTGCGCGTAGCGCGTGACCACCAGCCCTTCGAGCGTAGCCTTGCCGGCATAGGCACGCTCGACCGCGGCGGCCATCGACGCGGCGGCCTTGCCCGCGCCCACCACCAGCGTGCGGCCACCGGCGTGCGGCGGTGGCAGGTGCTGCGCGACGATCTGCAGCGGATCGGCCGCCGCCACGGCGGCGTGGAAAGTCTCGAGCAGCAGTGCGCGGGCGTTCCCCGCGAACGCGGCGCTCACAGCGCCTCCGCGATGGCGCGGCCCAGGTCTGCGGTACCGGCCTTGCCGCCGATATCGCGCGTCAGCGGCGCATGCTCCGGCCCGGCGGCCAGCACCTTTTCGATCGCGCCCAGCACGGCGGCGCCGGCCTCGTCATGGCCCAGGTGTTCCAGCATCATGGCGCCGCACCAGATCTGGCCGATCGGGTTGGCCACGCCGCGCCCGGCGATGTCCGGGGCCGAGCCGTGCACCGGCTCGAACAGGCTGGGGAAGGTCCGGTCCGGGTTGATATTGCCCGACGGGGCAATGCCGATGGTGCCGGTGCAGGCCGGCCCCAGGTCGGACAGGATGTCGCCGAACAGGTTGCTGGCAACCACCACGTCGAACCAGTCCGGGTGCTGGACGAAATGGGCGGTCAGGATGTCGATGTGGTACTTGTCAACCTTCAGGCCGAGATAATTCGCGGCCATTGCCTCGACCCGTTCGTCCCAGTACGGCATTGTGATCGAGATGCCGTTTGACTTGGTGGCCGACGTCAGGTGCTTCTTCGGGCGCTTATGCGCCAGCTCGAAGGCAAACTTCAGGATGCGGTCGACGCCGGTGCGGCTCATCACCGTTTCCTGCACCACGATCTCGCGGTCGGTGCCGGGGAACATGCGGCCGCCGATGCTGGAGTATTCGCCCTCGGTGTTCTCGCGCACCACGTAGAAATCGATGTCGCCAGGCTCGCGGCCCGCCAGCGGGCTCCGGATACCGGGCATCAGCCGCACCGGGCGCAGGTTGACGTACTGGTCGAAGGAACGGCGGAACTGCAGCAGCGAGCCCCACAGGGAGACGTGGTCGGGCACCGTATCCGGCCAGCCGACCGCGCCGAAGTAGATGGCGTCGTACCTGACCAGCGTGTCGAACCAGTCGTCGGGCAGCATCTTGCCGTGACGGGCGTAATAGTCGCAGCTGGAAAAATCGAAGTGATCCCACTGGAAGCCGATGCCGAAGCGGCGCGCCGCGGCGTCCATCACGCGTATGCCTTCGGGCATGACTTCCGTGCCGATTCCGTCTCCGGGAATCACGGCAATCTTGTATTGGCTCATCGTTCTCGGGATTGCTAGCAGGTATGGTGGCGCCGTTGGCACCGCACTGGAGCGCCCGCGGGTTGCTTGGCAGCGGCCCGGGCGCGCGGGATAATGTCTGCATTCTATTGCAAAGCGGCAGCCCGCTGCCGACCGGTGCCCCGATATGTGCCAGTTGCTAGGCATGAACTGCGCCACGCCGACCGACGTGACGTTCTCCTTTACCGGCTTCGCCGCCCGCGGCGGCGTGACCGATCACCACGCCGACGGCTTCGGTGTCGCCTTCTTTGAAGACAAGGCCTGCCGCCTGTTTATCGACAACCAGTCCGCCGGCACGTCGCCGGTGGCTGACCTGATCAAGCGCTACCCGATCAAGTCGAAGAACGTCATCTCGCATATCCGCAAGGCGACGCAGGGAACGGTGCTGCTGGAGAACTGCCACCCGTTCATGCGCGAGCTGTGGGGCCGGCACTGGATCTTTGCCCACAACGGCGACCTGCTGAATTTTTCGCCGTTCCTGTCGGGCGTGTACCAGCCGGTGGGCGATACCGACAGCGAACTGGCCTTCTGCACGCTGATGCAAGGCCTGCGCAAGCGCTTCCCGGGCTCGCAACCGCCGCTGAATGAACTCGGCCATGCGCTGGCCGATATCACTCGCGATATCACGCTGCATGGCGTGTTCAATTACCTGCTGAGCAATGGCCAGGCATTGTTTGCCCACTGCTCTACCCGCCTGTACTACATCGTGCGGGAGTGGCCATTCTCGACCGCGCACCTGATTGATGCGGACTTGTCGATCGACTTCGCCCAGGTGACCACGCCGGACGACCGCGTTGCGGTGATCGCCACCGCCCCGCTGACCGACAACGAGACCTGGACCCAGTTCGCCCCGGGCGAGCTGATCATGTTCGAGCACGGGCGTCCGGTGATGACGCTGACCGTGCCGATCCCGCCCGAAGTCCAGGCCAAGAACGCCGCCAATACGGCTTGTACCTGAGCCGCCCGGCCATATGAAAAAGGGACGCCGCGGCGTCCCTTTTTCATATGGCTGGCAGTCCGTTCAGTGGTGCAGGATCTTCGACAGGAACTGCCGCGCGCGCTCCGAACGGGCTTCGATATTGCCGAAGAACTCTTCCTTGTCGGCGTCTTCGACGATCTTGCCCTGGTCCATGAAGATCACGCGGTTGGCCACCTTGCGCGCAAAGCCCATTTCGTGCGTCACGCACATCATGGTCATGCCTTCCTGCGCCAGCTGCACCATCACGTCCAGCACTTCGTTGACCATTTCCGGGTCCAGCGCGGAGGTCGGCTCGTCGAACAGCATGCAGATCGGGTCCATCGACAGCGCGCGCGCGATTGCCACGCGCTGCTGCTGGCCGCCCGACAGCTGGCCGGGGTACTTCTCGGCCTGGCTCTTCAGGCCCACGCGTTCGAGGTACTTCAGGCCCTTGGCCATTGCCTCGTCCTTCGAACGGCCAAGCACCTTCATCTGCGCGATGGTCAGGTTCTCGGTGATCGAGAGGTGCGGGAACAGCTCGAAGTTCTGGAACACCATGCCCACGCGCGAACGCAGCTTGGGCAGGTTGGTCTTGGGATTGCCCACCGAGGTGCCGTCGACCAGGATGTCGCCCTTCTGGAACGGCTCCAGTGCGTTGACAGTCTTGATCAGCGTGGACTTGCCCGAACCCGACGGGCCGCACACCACCACCACTTCACCCTTGGCAACCTTGGTGGTGCAGTCGGTCAGCACCTGGAAGGAGCCGTACCACTTGGAAACATTGTTGATTTCGATCATACAGCCACCTTTTTCTGGTAACGCTTGACCAGCAGCGAAGCGGAGAAACAAATGATGAAGTACACCAGGCCGGCGAACAGCAGCAACTCGACGATACGCCCGTCGCGCTCGCCGATGCCGTAGGCCTGGCCGAAGAAGTCAGCCAGCGCGCTCACGTACACCAGCGACGTATCCTGGAACAGGATGATGCCCTGGGTCAGCAACAGCGGCACCATGTTGCGGAACGCCTGCGGCAGGATTACCAGCCGCATCGACTGCCCGTAGGTCATGCCCAGCGCCTGCGCCGCGAACATCTGCCCGCGCGACACGCTCTGGATCCCCGCGCGGATGATCTCGGAATAGTACGCCGCCTCGAACAACGCGAACGCCACCAGCGCCGAGGTCATGCGCAGATCGGTCGCGGGCGACAGGTTGAAGATCCCCTGCAGCACCTGCGGAATGATCAGGAAGAACCACAACAGCACCATCACCAGCGGGATGGAGCGGAAGATAGTCACGTACCCCTGCGCGAACCAGTTCAGCAGCTTGAACGACGACAGCCGCATCATCGCCAGGATGGTGCCCCAGATGATGCCGACCACCACCGCGGTGACGGTAATCTTGAGCGAGACCATCATGCCCTCGCCCAGCACGTGCAACGTGCTCGGGTTGATCGAGGTGAAATCGAAGGAATAAGCCATGGCGCCCCCTTACTTGCCGCCGATGAAGCCCGGCACGCGCGTGCGGGCCTCGACCCAGCGCATCAGCAGCATCACCGTGATGTTGATCAGCGCGTACATCAGCGTGACCGCGATGAACGATTCATATGGGCGCGCGGTGTAGTCCACCAGCTGGCGGCCCTGCGCGGCCAGCTCCAGCAGGCCGATGGTCGACGCCACTGCCGAGTTCTTGAAGATGTTCAGGAATTCGGAAGTCAGCGGCGGCACGATCACGCGGAACGCCATCGGCAGCAGTACGTGGCGGTACGTCTGCGGCAGCGTGAAGCCCATCGCCAGGCCCGCGTTCTTCTGCCCGCGCGCCAGCGAGTTGATGCCCGAGCGCACCTGCTCGCAGACGCGCGCGGCCGTGAAGGTGCCCAGGCACAGCATGGCGGCCAGGAACTGCTGCGCGAACGGGTTCATCTGCTTGATCGCCTCGCCGCCGGGCAGCAGCTCGGGCATGACGAAATACCAGATGAACAGCTGCACCAGCAGCGGGATGTTGCGGAAGATCTCGACGTAGGTGGCGGCGAAACCGGCCAGCCACTTGTTGGGCGCGGTGCGCAGCACGCCGAGCACCGAGCCGATGACCAGGGCAATGACCCAGGACGAAAGCCCCAGCGCGATCGTGACCTTCAGGCCGGAGATCATCCAGTCCAGGTAGGTCTCGTTCTGGGCGGCCTGTTCGAGGAAGACTCCCCAATGCCAGTTGTAGTTCATGTTGCGTCCTCAAAAAGAAACGGAAGGACATGCCTTCCGTTTCGCACTGCTGTCCCGGTCAGATCAGTCCAGCGCCTTGTCGTTCGGCGCCTTGATCAGGGCCTTCATGTCTTCGGACAGCGGGAAGTCCAGGTTCAGGCCCTTGGGCGGAACCGGTTGCATGAACCACTTGGTGTACAGCGTGTTGACCGAACCGTCCTTCATCATGCCGGAGATCACGGTGTCGGACAGCTTCTTGAACTGCGGGTCGTCCTTGCGGATCATGCAGCCATACGACTCGCGCGACTGGGCCTTGCCCACCACGATCCAGTCGGCCGGGTTCTTGGCCTTGGCGCGCTCGCCGTACAGCAGCGCATCGTCCATCATGAAGGCCACCGCGCGGCCCGATTCCAGCGTCAGGAACGACTGGCCGTGATCCTTGGTGCTGATGATGTTCAGGCCCAGCTTCTGCTCGTCGTTCATCTTGCGCAGCAGGCGCTCCGACGTGGTGCCGGCGGTGGTGACGACGTTCTTGCCCTTCAGGTCGGCCCAGTCCTTGATGGCGGCATCCTTCTTCACCATGATGCGCGTGCCGATGATGAAGATGGAGTTGGTGAAGGCGACCTGCTTCTGGCGTTCCAGGTTATTGGTGGTCGAACCGCACTCCATGTCGATGGTGCCGTTCTGCAGCAGGGGGATGCGGTTCTGCGAGGTGATCGGGATTTCCTTGACCTGCAGGTTCGGCAGCTTCAGCTGGTCCTTGATGGCTTCCACGATCTTCATGTTGATATCGTAGGAATAGCCGACCTGGCGCACGCCGCCCAGGTTGTAATTGAACGGAATCGACGACTCGCGCACGCCCAGCGTAATCACGCCGGTGTCCTTGATCTTCTTCAGCGTGCCCGTCAGTTGTTCAGCTGCCTGAGCCGTTCCGCACATCACCCCGGCGGCAATCATCAGGGAAGCCAACTTGGCAAAATTCATAACATCTCCTTGACCATAGAAGAGAAAGCGGGATTCTTGAGATAAAACCCCCTCTGGTGAAACAGTATTGCGCAGCATCCGCCGCAATACAACTGGGTTTTCTCCTAGAACCCTTATTCAGGGCAATCGGTGCGCACGTCGTCCGGATACGACAACGCGGTCTCCGGCGCTAGCCGGAGACCGCGTCTGGCGGTCATGAAGCTGGGAACCGGATCGGCTGCTGCATCGCACCATGCCAGTGCTTCGCGCCTCGTTCCGGTTCACCCGCACCCTGCGATCAGGGATACAGGCCGCGCATTTCGCGCGCCTGCAGGATCCGCGAGCAGGCCACGATAAACGCCGCGGTGCGCAGCGTCACCTTGTTGTCCTGCGCCACCTGCCAGATTGCGCGGAACGCCTCTTGCATGATCCGTACCAGACGCTGGTTGATTTCCTCTTCGGTCCAGAAGAACGAGGAGAAATCCTGCACCCATTCGAAGTAGGAAACGGTTACGCCGCCAGCGTTGGCGATCACGTCCGGCGCCACCAGGATATTGCGCTCGCGCAGGATATCGTCGGCTTCCGGGGTGGTCGGGCCATTGGCGCCCTCGATTACCAGGCGGGCCTTGATCAGCGGCGCGTTCTTGGCGGTGATCTGGCCTTCCAGCGCGGCCGGAATCAGGATGTCGCAGTCGACTTCCCAGAACTGCTCGGTGCGCAGGACTTCGCCGCGGTAGCCTTCGATGGTGCCGTTGTGCGCGGCGTATTCCATCATCGCCGGCACGTCCAGGCCGGCCGGGTCGAACAGGGTGGTGCGGTGGTCCTGCACCGCCACCACCTTGGCGCCGGCCTCATGGAACAGCTTGGCGGCCACGGCGCCCACGTTGCCGAAGCCCTGCACGGCGACGCTCGCGCCCTTGATTTCCAGGCCGATATTGCGCGCAGCCTCCGAACCCACCACGAACACGCCGCGGCCGGTCGCCTCGTGGCGCCCCAGCGAGCCGCCCAGCGAGATCGGCTTGCCGGTCACCACGCCGGTGGAGGTGCTGCCCGAATTCATCGAGTAGGTGTCCATCATCCATGCCATCACCTGGGCGTTGGTGTTGACGTCCGGCGCCGGGATGTCCTTGCTCGGTCCGATGATGATGTTGATTTCGCTGGTGTAGCGGCGCGTCAGGCGCTCCAGCTCGGCGTGCGACAGCGTGCGCGGGTCGACGCGGATGCCGCCCTTGGCACCGCCGTAGGGCACGTTCACCGCGGCGTTCTTCACCGACATCCATGCCGACAGCGCCATCACTTCCGACAGCGTCACGTCCTGGTGGAAACGCACGCCGCCCTTGCCCGGGCCGCGCGACAGGTTGTGCTGCACGCGGTAGCCCTCGAAGTGGGCGATGGTGCCGTTGTCCAGCTCGATGGGAACGTCGACGACCAGCGCGCGCTTGGGGCGCTTCAGGGTTTCAACCCAGCGTGCCAGCGAGCCCAGGTAGGGCGTGACACGATCGACTTGCTGCAGGTAGATGCCCCAGGGGCCGAGGTTGTCGGCGTTGAGGTAGGACGGGAGTGCGTGCTTTTGGCCAGCAATGTTGGTCGGTGCTGCGGAGGACATCGGTTGGTTCCGGGGTGGAGGATGGCCGCAAGCTTAGGCTTGGCGGCCTGCCGGAATCCAATGCCGTTTGCTCATCCGGTTATGCAAGATGCGCATAACGTTTGAGGGTGACTTGTCAACGATGTGTTTGGTGCGCGTCAGGTTTCCGACAAGGTCGACCATACCTGGTCCACCAGCTGCCGCTTGCGCCGCGCGCCCGCACCGCGCCGCTCCCCGCCGTTCTCCCCCGGCTTCTCCCGATACAGCCGGATCTCCATGTCGATCGACAACGGCAGCCCGCGCGCCGACTCCGCCCGCACCAGCTTGCCCTGGGCCACCTCCTCCCGCACCGCGCTCTCGGGCAGGAACGCCATGCCATGGCCGGACAACGCCATCACCTTGAGCGCCTCGGCCATGTCCGTCTCGTAGCATTTGTCGAGCTTGAGCGCTTCGGCGGTATCCGACAGCAGCAGGTCGACCATGCGGCCGAGGAAGGCATTGGGGGTGTAGCTCAGGAACGGCACCGGCTTCTTGTCGGTGCCGGGCAGCCGGAACTGCGGCTTGCCGGCGGCGTCCGGCACGCTGTACGGCGACAGCCGCTCGGTACCGAGCACCAGCATGTCGTACCGCGCCGGATCGAGCTGGATGGCCTGGCGCGCGTGGTGGTAGACCATCACCAAGTCGCAGCCGCCCTCAACCAGCATCAGCACCGCATCGTGGACGTTGAGCGCGCGCAGCCGGCACGGCAGCGTGCCGATCTTGCGTTCCAGCGCCTTGAGCCATTCCGGGAAGAACGTCAGCGACAGCGTATGCGGCACCGCGAACTCCAGCACCTGCGCGTTGGCCGAGCGCTGCCCGCGCATCAGCGCGCGGGTCTCGCTGACCTGCGCCAGCATCGCCAGTGCCTGCTCGTAGAACACCTTGCCGGCCGCCGTCAGGCTGGTGGGGTAGCTGGAGCGGTCGATCAGCTCGGTGCCGACCCACGCCTCCAGCGACTGGATGCGCCGGGAGAAAGCGGGCTGCGTCACGTGGCGCAGCTCGGCCGAGCGCGAGAAGCTGTGCGTCTCGGCCAGGCTGACAAAGTCTTCAAGCCATTTGATTTCCATGACGCCGGATTATCCACCGCGCGCCGGGGCGCGTCACCTGCCCAATGGCTGCCGCGCTTTGGTGCGCGCGCGCTGTTACGCGTCCTGCGTGGCGTCCCCCACGTCGACGGCGAGCGCGTCGGCGCTGCGTTCGGCCTCGCCGCCCTGCGCGGCGGCGCGGGCCTGGATGTCCCACATCTCCGCATAGCGGCCGCGCGCGCGCATCAGTTCGGCATGCGTGCCCCGCTCGACCACGCGGCCATGGTCCATCACCAGGATCTGGTCGGCATGCACCACGGTGGACAGTCGATGCGCGATCAGCAGCGTGGTGCGGTTTTGCGCCAGCCGCATCAGTTCGGCCTGGATCGCCTGCTCGGTGCGCGAGTCGAGCGCGGAGGTGGCTTCGTCAAAGACGAGCACCGGCGGGTTCTTCAGCAGCGTGCGCGCGATCGCCACGCGCTGCTTCTCGCCGCCGGACAGCTTCAGGCCGCGCTCGCCCACCGGCGTGTCGTAGCCCTGCGGCAGCTCGCGGATAAAGGCGTCGATCTGCGCCGCCCGCGCCGCGGCGATGACTTCCTCGCGCGTGGCGTCGGGGCGGCCGTAGGCGATGTTGTAGTAGATGCTGTCGTTGAACAGCACCGTGTCCTGCGGCACGATGCCGATGGCGCGGCGCAGGCTGTCCTGCGTGATCGCGCGGATATCCTGCCCGTCGATCTCGATCGCGCCGCTGTTGACGTCGTAGAAGCGGAACAGCAGCCGCGCCAGCGTGGACTTGCCCGAGCCGCTGTGGCCGACCACGGCGGTCGTGGTGCCGGCCGCGATATTGAAATCGACGCCATCCAGGATCGTGCGGTCCGGCTCGTAGCCGAAGCGCACGTCGCGGAACCGCACCTGCGCGCCGTTGACCCTGAGCGGCTGCGCGCCGGGCGTGTCGGCCACTTCCTGGTGCGTGCCCAGCAGCACGAACATCCGGTCCATGTCGGTGGTCGCCTGCTTGATCTCGCGGTAGATCACGCCGAGGAAGTTCAGCGGGATATAGAGCTGGATCATCAGCGTGTTGACCAGCACCAGGTCGCCCAGCGTCAGCTTGCCGTCCACCACGCCCACGGTGGCGCGCCACAGGATCAGGATTAGCCCCACGGCGATGATGACCTGCTGGCCGAAGTTCAGGAACGACAGCGAACTCTGCGAGCGGATCGCCGCGGCGCGGTAATTGAGCAGGTTCTCGTCGTAGCGCCGGGCTTCGTATTCCTCATTGCCGAAGTACTTGACCGTTTCGAAGTTCAGCAGCGAATCGATCGCCTTCTGGTTGGCGCGCGAATCCAGCTCGTTCATCTTGCGGCGGAAGTGCGTGCGCCATTCCGTCACGACGATGGTGAAGACGATATAGCTCACCAGCGCGCAGCCGGTGATCGCGGCGAACCAGACGTCGTAGTGCAGGATGAAGAAGCCGATCACCAGCCCCATCTCCACCAGCGTGGGCAGGATGCTGTACAGCGAATACGAGATCAGCGACTGGATGCCGCGCGTGCCGCGCTCGATGTCGCGGCTCATGCCGCCGGTCTGCCGGTCCAGGTGGAAACGCAGCGACAGCGCATGCAGGTGGCGGAACACCTGCAGCGCGATCTCGCGCACGGCGCTCTGCGTGACCTTGGAAAAGAGGATTTCCCGCAACTCGGTGAATAGCGTCGCCGACAGCCGCAACATGCCGTAGGCGACAATCAGCCCCACCGGCACCACCAGCAATGCGCGCGGATCGCCGGCGGCGAGGTTCATGCTGTCGATCAGGCGCTTCATCAGCACCGGCACGCCCAGGTTGGCCACCTTGGCCGCGACCAGGCACGCCAGTGCCAGCATCACGCGCCACTTGTAGTGCCAGACATAGGGCAGCAGGTTGCGGACGGTCTGCCAGTCGCTGCGGGGGGCGCGCTGGCCGGGGAAGAGCTTGACCGAGGCGGGGTCGGGGGCCTGCTCGGCGGTCGTGGAATAGCGGCGCATACGTTAGAATCCGGGCCAATGCGAGATTGTCGCAGGAATCGCATTGCGCGGCAGGCGAAGGGTTTTTCGTCGCGGCCTGCGCCCCCTTCGGAAGTCCACCCGCATATTGTCATGAACACTCCCCATACCGTCCCCGCCCTGCCCGCCGGCAAGAATCCCGCGCTGCGCGTGGTGCCGATGCCTGCCGACGCCAACGTGCACGGCGACGTGTTCGGCGGCTGGATCATGGCGCAGGTGGATATTGCCGGCTCGATCCCCGCGGTCGAGCGCGCGCAGGGCCGCGTCGCGACCGTGGCAGTCAATTCCTTCCTGTTCAAGCATCCGGTATTTGTCGGCGACCTGGTGAGCTTCTATGCCGAGATCGTCAAGACCGGGCGCACCTCGATCACGGTCGAGGTGGAGGTTTATGCGCAGCGGATGCGGCACAGCAATGAGATCGTCAAGGTGACCGAGGCGACCTTGACGTACGTGGCGACGGATGAGTCGCGGCAGCCGCGGGAGTTGCCGACGGCCTGAGGGCCCAGAGGCTATCGCTCATCGATCGGTGTGCTCCCTCTCCCGCGTGCGGGAGAGGGTTGGGGTGAGGGCGGGAGTCTCTACGTAGTGAGGCGTAAGCGTGCTTGCCGAGCGCCGGCCCTCTCCCCCAACCCCTCTCCCGCAAGCGGGAGAGGGGAGCAAACAAGTGGTAGAGCGAAGTCTCCCGGCCCCTCACTCGAACTTCGAAAAATCCGGCTTCCGCTTCTCAAAGAACGCGCTGAACGCCTCCTTCGCCTCCGGCGCCACCAGCATGCGCCGGAACACCGCACCCTCGTCGGCCATCTGCTTTTCCACTTCGGCCACCCCACCCGATTTCATCAGCCGCTTGGTCTCGCGCAGCGACGAAGCCGGCAGCGCCGCCAGCTTGCGCGCCTGCTGCAGCGCGAAGTCGTGCAGTTCCGCCACGGGCAACACACGCGTCACCAGGCCGATCTCCAGCGCTTCCTGCGCGCTGAACGCCTCGCCCAGCATCAGCTTCTCGGCGGCGCGCTGGTAGCCGACCAGGCGCGGCAGCAACAGGCTCGACGCCGCCTCGGGGCACAGCCCCAGCTGCACGAACGGCAGCGACAGCCTGGCCGTGTCCGACGCGTAGACCAGGTCGCAATGCAGCAGCATGGTGGTGCCCACGCCGACCGCCGCGCCACTGACCGCCGCGACGACCGGCTTGCTGGCATGGCTGATCTGGTACAGGAACTGGAACACCGGCGCCTGCCCGGCGCCTTCGCCTGCAGTCGGCGGGCGCTGCATGAAGTCTTCCAGGTCGTTGCCGGCGGTGAAGATCTCAGGCTTGCCGCGCAGCAGGATTGCGCGCACGTTGCGATCGGTCTCGGCCGCGCGCAGTGCGTCGGCCAGTGCCTGGTACATCGCCGCGGTGATGGCGTTCTTCTTGTCGATGCGGTCGAACTCGAGCGTCAGGATGCCTTGCTCGATGCGGGTAAGGATGCTCATGATCTCCTCCTCTTTGGTGGCTGGGCGATCAGACGCGCTCGAAGATCCCTGCAGCGCCCATGCCCGTGCCGACGCACATGGTCACCATGCCGTACTTCAGGTTGTGGCGGCGCAGCGCATGCACCACCGTGGCCGACCGGATCGCACCGGTAGCGCCGAGCGGGTGGCCCAGCGCGATCGCGCCGCCCATGCGGTTGACCCTGGCGGGATCGAGATCCAGGTCGCGCATCACGGCCAGCGACTGCGCGGCGAATGCTTCGTTCAGCTCGATCCAGTCGATCTGGTCCTGGGTCAGGCCCGCTGCCTTCAGCGCGGCCGGGATCGCTTCCTTCGGGCCGATGCCCATGATCTCCGGCGGCACGCCGCGCACCGCGAACGAGACGAAGCGCGCCAGCGGCACCAGGTTGAACTGCTTGAGGATCTTTTCCGAAACCAGGATCAGCGCGCCGGCGCCGTCCGAGGTCTGCGAGCTGTTGCCGGCGGTGACGCTGCCCTTGTTGGCGAACACCGGGCGCAGCTTGCCGAGGCCTTCCAGCGAGGTTTCAGGACGCGGGCCTTCGTCCAGCGAGATGGTGCGGGTCTTCACGCTGACCTGGCCGCTGGCGAGGTCGGGGAAGCGCTCGACGATCCCGATCGGCGTGATCTCGTCCTTGAACTCGCCGGCCTGTTGCGCAGCAATGGCCTTCTGGTGCGAGGCCAGCGAGAACGCGTCCTGGTCCTCGCGGCTGACCTTCCATTGCTGCGCCACCTTCTCGGCGGTCAGGCCCATGCCGTAGGCAATGCCCACGTTCTCGTCGCGCTCGAAGATCGACGGCGACATCGACGGCGAGTTGCCCATCATCGGCACCATGCTCATCGACTCGATGCCGGCGGCGATCATCACGTCGGACTCGCCCACGCGGATACGGTCGGCCGCCATTGCCACCGCGCTGACGCCCGAGGCGCAGAAGCGATTGACAGTGATGCCGCCCACGGTATTGGGCAGGCCCGACAGCAGCGCGCCGATTCGGGCCACGTTCAGGCCCTGCTGCGCTTCAGGAATGGCGCAGCCGACGATGGCGTCCTCGATCAGCTTCGGGTCCAGGTCCGGCACCTGCGCCACCGCGGCCTTCAGGATGGTTGCCAACAGGTCGTCCGGGCGCGTGTTCCTGAACGCGCCCTTGGGGGCCTTGCCGATCGGCGAGCGGGTGGCCGCAACGATGTATGCGTCTTGCAGTTGTTTCATGATGTCGGTTCCTCGCTTGCCCTGTTAGTTACGCACCGGCTTGCCGGTCTGCAGCATGCCCATGATGCGCTCCTGCGTCTTGCCGGTTCCCAGCAGGTCGACGAAGGCCTTGCGCTCCAGCGTCAGCAGCCAGTCTTCGCTGACCAGCGAGCCGGCCTCGACGTCGCCGCCGCACACCACCTCGGCGATGCGGGCGGCGATCAGGAAGTCATGCGCGGAGATAAAGCCACCGTCGCGCATATTGACCAGCGATGCCTTGATGGTGGCGATGCCCGAGCGGCCAGCCACCGGGATCAGCGCCGGCAGCGGCGCACGGTAGCCGGCATCGGCCAGCGCGCGCACTTCGTTCTGCGCCACGTGCAGCAGCTCATGCACGTTGAAGACGATCTTGTCGGACGGCTGCAGGTAGCCCATCTGGCGCGCTTCCAGCGCCGATGCGGATACCTTGGCCATCGCCGCGCTCTGGAAGCGGCTGGTCAGGAATTGCAGGTAGTTGGTGCTGCCTGCCGCCTGCGCGGCGCGTGCGGCGGCCAACGCGGCTTCCTTCAACCCGCCGCCGGCCGGGACCAGGCCCACGCCGACTTCCACCAGGCCGACATACGTTTCGAGCGCAGCCACGCGTGCAGCCGAATGCAGCATCAGTTCGCAGCCCCCGCCCAGCGCGATGCCGGACGCCGCCGACACCACCGGCACCGACGCATACTTCACGCGCATCATGCCGTCCTGGAACTTCTTCACGAATGGCTCGATACCCTTGGCCCCGCCCATCATGAAGGCCGGCATCGCCGCTTCCAGGTTCGCGCCCGCGGAGAACGGGCCGCCCGGCGCGCCGAGTTGCAGGGAGGTCGGCTGCCACACCACCAGGCCCTTGTACTGCGCTTCGGCAAGGTCGATGGCACGGGTCAAGCCGTCGATCACGTCCGGCCCGATGGTATTCATCTTGCTCTTGAACGAAACCACCAGCACGTCGTCCTGGCCTTCGCTCACCCAGATGCGCACGGCATCGTTTTCCTCGACGGTGCGGCCGGCCTTGCGCGGGTCGACCGCTGCGCTGCCCTGGAGCGCGGCACGGAACACCTGGCGCCGGTACACCGGCAGCGTGCTGCGCGCGACGAACGACTGCGTCGCCGGCGACCACGAACCTTCGGGGGCATGCACGCCCTGGCGCTCGGCGACGGGGCCGTCAAAGACCCATGCCGGCAGCGGCGCGGCCGACAGTGCCTTGCCCGCGACCACGTCTTCCTTCACCCACTCGGCCACCTGCTTCCAGCCGGCCGACTGCCAGTCCTCGAACGGGCCCGAGTTCCAGCCGAAGCCCCAGCGGATCGCCAGGTCGATATCGGCGGCGGAACCTGCGATCTGCTCCAGGTACACGGCGATGTAGTGGAACACGTCGCGGAACACCGCCCACAGGAACTGGGCCTGCGGGTTGGTCGACTCGCGCAGCAGCCTGATGCGCTCGGCCGGTTCCTTCTTCAGCATGCGCACCACGATCTCGTCGGCCTTCTTGCCTGCATCGACGTACTGGCCGGCCTTGGCATCCAGCACCTTGATGGCCTTGCCTTCCTTCTTGTAGAAGCCGGCGCCGGTCTTCTGGCCCAGCGCGCCCGCGTCGACCAGGCCCTTGAGCACGGCCGGGGTCTTGTACACCGGCGCAAAGGGGTCGTCGTGCAGGTTGTCCTGCATGGTCTTGATCACGTGCGCCATGGTGTCCAGGCCGACCACGTCCGCGGTGCGGAAGGTGGCGGACTTGGCGCGGCCCAGCTTGGAGCCGGTCAGGTCGTCGACCACGTCGAACGGGATGCCGAATTTCTCGGCCTCGGCGAACACCGCCAGGATCGAGAAGATGCCAACGCGGTTGGCGATGAAGTTGGGCGTATCCTTGGCGCGCACCACGCCCTTGCCGAGCGTGGTGGTCAGGAAGGCTTCCAGCTTGTCGAGGATGTCCGGCTGCGTGGTCGCGGTCGGGATCAGTTCGACCAGGTGCATGTAGCGCGGCGGGTTGAAGAAGTGGACGCCGCAGAAGCGCGACTTCAGGCTGTCCGCATTTTCCCCACCTAACCCGTCCGACAGCGCGGTGATCGACAGGCCCGAGGTGTTGGTGGCGAAGATCGCGTGCGAGGCCAGGTGCGGCGCAACCTTCTTGTACAGGTCGTGCTTCCAGTCCATGCGCTCAGCGATCGCCTCGATCACCAGGTCGCATTCCTTGAGCAGGGCGATATCGTCTTCGTAATTGGCGGCCTGGATTAGCCCGGCCTCGTCCTTGAGGCCCAGCGGCGCGGGCGACAGCTTCTTCAGGTTCTCGATGGCGCGCAGCGCGATGCCGTTCTTCGGGCCTTCTTTTGCAGGCAGGTCGAACAGCACCACGGGCACGCGCGCGTTGATCAGATGGGCGGCGATCTGCGCGCCCATGACGCCGGCACCCAGCACGGCGACTTTCTTGACGATGAAATTGGACATGCGCGCTCCTAGGTCAGTGAGCGTTGAGGTGAGAGTTTTTGCAGGCGCTTCCGTTGGCGGTAGGTTTGCTCCCCTCCCCCTCTGGGAGAGGGGGAGGGGAGCAAACCGGCGGCATGGAAAGCCGCCTTGCCGAATCAGAACAAATCCGCGTCCAGCGCCATCAGCGAAGCCGAACCAGCCCGCGCCTTGCGGATTTCCGCCGCGGTTTCCGGCAGCAGCTTGGCAAAGTAGAAGCGCGCCGTGGCCAGCTTGGCGGTGTAGAACTTATCGCCGCTGGCTTCCTTCTCCAGCGCGATCTTGGCCATGCGGGCCCAGAAGTACGAGAACACCAGATGGCCCACCACGCGCAGGTACGGCACCGCGGCGGCGCCTACCTCATCCGCGTTGCCCATGGCCTTCATGCCGATTTCCATGGTCAGCTTCTGCACCTTGTCGCCCAGGTCGGCCAGCGGGTTGACGAACTCCTGCATGGCCTCGTTGGTGCCCTCTTCTTCCACGAAGTCCTGCACGATCTTGCCGAAGGCCTTCATCTTGGCGCCCATGTCGCCCAGGATCTTGCGGCCCAGCAGGTCCAGCGACTGGATCGTGTTGGTGCCTTCGTAGATCATGTTGATGCGGGCGTCGCGCACGTATTGCTCCATGCCCCATTCGGAGATGTAGCCGTGGCCGCCGAACACCTGCATGCCTTCGTTGGTCGAGGTGAAGGCGTTGTCGGTCAGGAAGGCCTTGATCACCGGCGTCAGCAGCGCGACCAGGTCGCCGGCCTGCTTGCGCACGGCTTCGTCCGGGTGCGACAGCTCGCGGTCGATCTGCAGCGCGGTCCAGTAGCTGAAGGCGCGGCCGCCTTCGGCGTAGGCGCGCTGGGTCAGCAGCATGCGGCGCACGTCGGGGTGCACGATGATCGGGTCGGCGGCCTTTTCCGGCGCCTTCGGGCCGGTCAGCGCGCGCATCTGCAGGCGGTCCCTCGCGTAGGCGACCGAGTTCTGGTACGCCACCTCGGTCAGGCCCAGGCCCTGCGCGCCCACGCCCAGGCGCGCGGCGTTCATCATCACGAACATGGCGTTCAGGCCCTTGTTGGCCTCGCCCACCAGCCAGCCGCGCGCGCCGTCCAGGTTCATCACGCAGGTGGCGTTGCCGTGGATGCCCATCTTGTGCTCGATCGAGCCGCACTGGATGCCGTTGCGCTCGCCCGGGTTGCCGCTGGCATCGGGGATGAACTTCGGCACCACGAACAGCGAGATGCCCTTGGTGCCTTGCGGCGCGTCCGGCAGGCGCGCCAGCACCAGGTGGATGATGTTCTCGGCGAGGTCGTGCTCGCCGGCGGAGATGAAGATCTTGGTGCCGGTGATCAGGTAGGAGCCGTCGGCCTGCGGTTCGGCTTTGGTGCGCAGGATGCCCAGGTCGGTGCCGCAGTGCGGCTCGGTCAGGCACATGGTGCCGGTCCAGACGCCGGACACCAGCTTGGGCAGGTAGGCCTGCTGCAGCTCGGGCGTGCCGTGCGCATGCAGCGCCTCATACGCTCCGTGCGACAGGCCCGGGTACATGGTCCACGCCTGGTTCGCCGAGTTGAGCATCTCGTAGACCACGTTGTTGACCACGATCGGCAGGCCCTGGCCGCCGAAGGCCGGGTCGCACGCCAGCGCCGGCCAGCCGGCCTCGACGTACTGCTGGTAGGCTTCCTTGAAGCCGGTGGGAGCCTTGACCACGCCGTCGCCGACATAGGTGCAGCCCTCGCGGTCGCCCACCTGGTTGAGCGGGAACACCACGTCCGAGCAGAACTTGCCGGCTTCCTCGATGACCTGGTTGATGGTGTCCGCGTCGATGTCCGCGTGCGGCGGCATCGCCTTGAGTTCGGCTTCGGCGCCGAGCAGTTCATGGAGCACGAACTGCATGTCGCGCAACGGTGCGGTGTACTGGCCCATCAGAGACTCCTTGGAGTTATACGATGCCGCCACGCCGCCCGCCTCGCTTCACGCGATCCGGTCCGACCCGACGGCCTCAGGTGCGGTAAGACTGAATCAGTTTGTTGAGCGCGACCATGGCAAGCTCGGCACTGTCAGGCAGGCGCAGGAAACGGGCGTCATGATGCAAGCCTAGTTCAAGGCTGTACATCTCGAACAGCATCAGGCGCGGATCGCAATCCGCACGCAGGTGCCCCTCCTCCTTGGCCTGGTTGATGGCGCGATTCAGCGCTGCCCGCCAGATGGTGACGCTCTTGACCAGCTCGTCACGCACCAGGCTGCCGGTGCGGTCGTCATACTCCACGGCGCCGCTGATGTAGATGCACCCAGTCGTCACTTCCTGGATGCGCTTCTCCATCCAGCGCCGCACCATCGACCACAGCCGGGGCAAACCGCGCGGCTCCTGCAAGGAGGGGTAGAACACCTCCTGCTCGAACCGGCGGTGATACTCCCGCACCACCTCCACCTGCAGGTCCTCGCGCGAACCGAAGTGCGCAAAGACACCGCTCTTGCTCATCTGCATGCGTTCCGCGAGCAGGCCGATGGTCAGACCTTCAAGCCCGTCGCGGGACGACAGCTCCAGTGCGGCATCCAGAATCGCCACGCGCGTCATCTCCCCCTTGCGCATGGGCGCGGGGGAAGCGGCGGCGGATTCGAGACGGGCTGACTGGTGTCGCATGTTATTTCTCCGTTCTGCAAAGGCCCTGCTGCGGCCTGTGCGTATGACCCTGACGTTGCATTTGTTTGCGGGCAGCCGGCGAATTTGCCGCTGCATACCACGAATGCACGCAGTCTAAGCCAAAAAAGAACGGTCGTTCAGATTATTCTGGTGCAGCAGTCGACCTTCAAGCTTTTAATTAGACCCGTGTTTCTAAACGGGCCGCAATGCAGCATGCCCGTCACGCCAGGCGGCGCAAAGGCGTGCAAGCCGCGCGTTGCCGCATGGCAGCAAACGCACAGTGGGGAACCGTTTCAGTAGCGCCCCGTGACGCCGGCGATGATCACGCCGAGCCGCAGCAGCATGTAAGCGGTCCAGTTCGCCAACCGGTGCAGCGGCGAGCGCCGTGCATGGACTTCAGGCATGACGCGCACGCTGCGGTGCGCAATGGCGCGTTCCAGCGCGGTGCGCAGTTCCGCGGCAAAGGCAGCATCATAAACGGCCACGTTGGCTTCGCGCGCCAGCAGCAGGCTGAACGGGTCCATATTGCTCGAGCCCACGGTGGCCCACGCTTCGTCGACCACGCCGACCTTGGCGTGCAGGAAGCTCTCTGCGTACTCGTAGATCTCGACGCCCGCCTCCAGCAAAGAGGCATAGAGCGCGTGCGTGGCATAGTGCTGCAGCCGGTATTCGACCATACCCTGCAGCAGCAGCCGCACGCGCACGCCGCGCTGGCGGCAGGCCAGCAGCGCGCGCCGCATCTTGTGGCCGGGCAGGAAATAGGCGTTGGCCAGGATCACCTCCTGGCGCGCGGCACCGAGCGCGCGCAGGTACTCGCGCTCGATGGTGCGGCGATTGCGCAGGTTGTCGCGCAGCAGCAGCGCGGCGCGCACGCCGCCGGTGGGCTCGGCACGCGGTGGCAGGTCGGTCAGCAGCGGGTAGTCCGCCACCGCGGCGGCGCGGCCGCTGCCGTGCGTGTCGCGCAGCGCCAGGCGCCACCAGAGCCGTTCGGCGGTCAGCGCGATGCGGTCCACCAGCGGCCCGCTGACCTGCACCGCGAAGTCGTAGCGCGGTCCCAGGCTGGCGCCTTCGAACGGGCCGTGGTTGAGGTCGTCGATGATGTTGATGCCGCCGACGAAGGCCACCTGGCCGTCGATCACCGCCAGCTTGCGGTGCAGCCGGCGCAGGTGGCGCCGGGCCAGCCGGAAGCCGCGCAGCTTGCGGTAGACGCGCAGCTGCACGCCGCCCGCGCCCAGGCGTTCGGCCATTGCGGCGGGCATGTCGCCGGCGCCGAAGCCGTCGACGGTGACGCGCACCGAGACGCCTCGCGCGGCGGCGCGGATCAGCGCGTCGCTGACGGCGCGGCCGATATCGTCGTCGGCATAGATGTAGGTTTCCAGGACCACCTGGAACACGGCCTGGTCGATCGCGGCGATCAGCGCGGGAAAGAAGTCCTGTCCGCCGTGCAGCAGGCGCACAGTGTTGCCGGCGGTCGGCTTGCCTCGGCGCCAGTTCCAGCGCAGCATGCGATGGCGTTGCCCCTCGGCAGTGTTTTCGGCAGTGCCAGCGGCGGTCGTATCCGGCCGCTCGGAGTGGGATATCCGTGACATGCCGAGATTATCGGACAGAATGCTGCCTGCAAGGCGCCGCCTGCACATGCGCGCGGATCTCTGCTATCGTCGTCGCCATCATCGACGCGCCCCCCCACGGAACCGATCGTGAAGGTATTCGGCATCACCGGCTCGTCCGGCAGCGGCAAGACCACGCTGCTCGACCAGCTGATCCCCCGTTTCGTCGCCGCCGGCCTGCGCGTGGCCGGCGTCAAGCACACCCACCACGGCTTCGATCCCGACACGCCGGGCAAGGACTCCTGGCGCATGCGCGAGGCCGGCTGCGCCAACGTCGTACTGGTCGGCGCGCGCCACCTGACGCTGATGCGGCATTACCCCGAGGCAGTGGCATCACCCGAACTGGACGACGCGCTGGCGGTGCTGCCGGCCGACACCGACCTGGTGCTGGTGGAGGGCTACAAGCGCAGCGATTTTCCCAAGCTGGAAGTGTTCCGGCCCGGACTGGGGCGTACGCCGCTGTGGGACGAGGTACCCGGCGTGATCGCGGTAGCGAGCGACGACGTGGCCGCCGCCGCGGCGATGACGTCGTTGCCGGTGCTGGACCTGAACGACGCCGACTCCGTCTTTGCCTTTATCCGCGACTATTCGAGCCGCTGACCGGGGGATGTGCTCCCCCCGTCGCCTTGCGGGAGACGGGAGAAAGCAGAGTGCCATGCAGGGCGGTTTCAGGCAGCCTTGTCCCGCTGCTCCGCCGCTTCCACCGCCTCCGCTAGCGGACGCCCCAGCTCCGCCACCAGCGGCACATGGTCCGACCGCTGCGCCCAATCCCGCCCGGTCAGCGCGTGCGCGCGCTCGATCTCGAAGCCGCGCACGTAGATGCGGTCAAGCTGCCACCACGGCATATGGCTTGGGAACGTATGCAGCCGCGCGCCGCGCGCGTGCGACGCCTCGACCGCATGCAGCGTATTGCAGATCTGCGCGTCGAGCCGGTGGTTCCAGTCGTTGAAGTCGCCGGCGATCACCAGCGGCACCCCCTCGGGCACCACATTGCGCACGCGTTCGACCAGCGCCTCGGCCTGGCGGGCGCGGCTGCGGGCGAACAGGCCGAAATGCACGCAGATCAGGTGGGTCTCGATGCCGTGGATGTCCGCCACCGCGTGCAGCAGCCCACGCTGCTCGAAACGGTGGTCGGAAATGTCGAGGTTTTCGGACATGAGGATCGGATGGCGCGACAGGATCGCGTTGCCGTGATGGCCGTAGTCATAGACCGCATTACGCCCGTAGACCGAGTGCGGGTACGCATCCGTCGCCAGGTAGTTGAGCTGGGTATGGTCGGGATCGAACAGGGCCGCCGCCACCAGGCGGTCGTTGCGGTCCTGCACTTCCTGCAGGAAGACGATGTCCGCATCCATGGCATGCAGGCCGGCCCGCACGTTCTGGATGCGCGGGCGCCGCGACAGGCCGGTCACCCCCTTGTGGATGTTGTAAGTGACCACGCGCAGTTTCATGGCTGCGCTCCGCATAGTGCCTGCTTCCCGGCCGCCGCGGTGGCGCGCCAGGCCAGTTGCCGGATGGCCTCGGCGTTGCTGCTGGAAAAGCACTGCGCGGCGGCCTGTTCCCACGGCAGCCACTTGTATTGCAGGTGCTCGCGTGGCGCCAGCGTCACCGGCAGCGCTTCATGCACGCGCAGGCCGAACCAGTGCTCGGTATTGCGCGTGACGCCTTCGGCATAGCGGTGCCGCCATTGCGGGTAGATCTCGTACTGGATCGAATGGCCCCAGTCGGCCAGCAGATGCTCGCCGGCGATGATGCCGGTTTCCTCCGCCACCTCGCGCGCGGCGGTCAGTGCCAGGGGTTCGTCCAGGGTATCGAGGCTGCCGGTCACGGACTGCCAGAATCCTGGGCGATCGGCGCGTTCCAGCAGCAAGACTTGAAGATCTGGCGTGTAGATCACGACCAGCACGGATTCCGGAATCTTGTAGGGCATGGGACTGGGCGAAAGGACAAACCCAAGGATAGCGCAGCCGCGCGCGCTTGCCACGCGAAAGCGCAGTTCCCCAGGACCGATGGCCCTGCCTCAGGCCGCGTTGCGCGCGGGGGCGTGGGGCGCCAGGTATGGCTCGGTGCCCTGCCCGGTGACTTTATGCTGCCAGGTATCGAACACCTGCGGCGAATCGCCATGGCCCCAGGCGGCACGCAGCTGTTCCATCAGCGGCGCCAGTGACTCGCGATAGCGCCGGGCGGCAGTATGGGCGCGCTCGGCCAGTACGTCGGCGCTCAGCCTCGCCTGGGCCTGCAGGTGTACGCGCTCCTGCGCGATTTCCTTCTCACGCTGGCCGAGAGCGTTGTACTTCTGGATCAGGAAGCGCTGGTAATCGCCGCCATCGACGCCCTGGGCGGCCTGCGCATTGACCTGCTCAAAGCGCAGCACGATGCTGCCGGTTTCCTGCTCGATATGCGCGGCCTCGGCGTCCAGCGCCTGCAGCGCTTCCTGATGGCGCTGGGCATCGCGGCGCAGCGCCTGCACCTGCGCGGCCTCGTCCTCGAACACGCGCTGGGCCGCCAGGTAGGCCTGCACCGCCGGCTGCGGCGCGACCACCAGCAGCGGGTCGGCGCCGCCGGCACGCTGGCCGTCCAGCAGCGCGTCGTCGGCCAGGCGCAGATTGCCCAGCTCATCGAGCCAGCGCCCGCGCGTCATGACCGCGCCGACGGTGTCCAGCGCCAGCCGCCGCAGCGCTTCGGCACGCTGCATCTCGACCGGCTCGGCCAGCGGCTGCGGCGACGCCGCCTGCACGGCGTGGGCGATATCGGGCACGCACGCGGCCACGGTGGTCGCCACCGCTTCGGACATGGTCGCCGCGGCGCGGCGCTGGGCGCGGCGCAACTCGAAGCGGGCCAGCAGCAGCATGACCAGCCCCGCCACCAGCCAGGTCACGATGGTTTCCTGGTGGGCCAGCAGGAACTGGCGGATCAGTTCGGTATCCAGGTTCAGGTTCACGAATTTCCTCCCGAGCGCCGGAAGCCTTCATCGCGGAGGCCCCTCGGCAAATTACGTGTCAAGGAAAGGAGACACGGCCGCCGCGGGCTTCGTTCCTACCAGTAACAAATCGAAACCAAAGCGCTGCTGGCGGCACCGCGGGACCAGTATTGCGCAGAATGCAAAAAAGCCGCGCATTGGCGCGGCTTTCTTTTACCCAAAAGCTTGAGCAGCTCAGGCGTTCGGCTTCGGCTCGGCAGCGCGCAGGCGGATATGCAGCTCGCGCAGCTGCTTCTCGTCGACCGAGCTCGGGGCCTGGGTCAGCAGGTCCTGGGCGCGCTGGGTCTTGGGGAAGGCGATCACGTCGCGGATCGAGTCGGCACCGGCCATCATCGTCACGATACGATCCAGGCCGAAGGCCAGGCCGCCGTGCGGGGGCGCGCCGTACTGCAGCGCGTCCAGCAGGTAGCCGAACTTGGCGCGGGCTTCATCGTCGTTGATGTTGAGTGCGCGGAACACCTTGCTCTGGATGTCGGAGCGGAAGATACGGACCGAGCCGCCGCCCATTTCCCAGCCGTTCAGCACCATGTCGTAGGCCTTGGCCAGGCACTTGCCCGGGTCGGTCTCCAGGTATTCCAGGTGCTCGTCCTTGGGGCTGGTGAACGGGTGGTGCATGGCGACCCAGCGGGCGTCGTCCTCGTCGTACTCGAACATCGGGAAGTCCACCACCCACAGCGGCTTCCAGGCGTCCTCGAACAGGCCGTTGGCCTTGCCGAAGTCAGAGTGGCCGATCTTCAGGCGCAGCGCGCCGATCGAGTCGTTGACCACCTTGGCCTTGTCGGCGCCGAAGAAAATGATGTCGCCGTCCTGGGCGCCGGTGCGCTTCAGGATCTCGGCAATGGCAGCGTCGTGCAGGTTCTTGACGATCGGCGATTGCAGGCCGTCGCGGCCCTTGGCCACTTCGTTGACCTTGATCCAGGCCAGGCCCTTGGCGCCGTAGATGCCGACGAACTGGGTGTAGGCGTCGATCTCGCCACGCGAGATGGCACCGCCGCCCGGCACGCGCAGGCCGACCACGCGGCCGTTGTCGCTGTTGGCCGGACCCGAGAACACCTTGAAGTCGACGTCCTTCATCACTTCCGTCAGCTCGGTGAATTCCAGCTTGACGCGCAGGTCAGGCTTGTCAGAGCCGAAGCGGGCCATGGCTTCGCGGAACTCCATCACCGTGAACTTGGCGTCCAGGTCGACATCGATCGCGTTCTTGAACACCGTGCGCATCATGCCCTCGAACAGGTCGCGAATCTCCTGCTCGGTCAGGAACGAGGTCTCGCAGTCGATCTGCGTGAACTCGGGCTGGCGGTCGGCGCGCAGGTCTTCGTCGCGGAAGCACTTGGTGATCTGGTAGTAGCGGTCGAAGCCCGAGACCATCAGCATCTGCTTGAAGATCTGCGGCGACTGCGGCAGCGCGAAGAAGTGGCCGGGGTTCACGCGCGACGGCACCAGGTAGTCGCGTGCGCCTTCGGGCGTGCTCTTGCCCAGCATCGGGGTCTCGATGTCGATGAAGCCCTGGGCGTCCAGGTACTTGCGCACTTCCATCGCCACCTTGTAGCGCAGGCGCAGGTTGTACTGCATCTGCGGGCGGCGCAGGTCGAGCACGCGGTGCGTCAGGCGCGTGGTTTCCGACAGGTTGTCGTCGTCGAGCTGGAACGGGGGCGTGACCGACGGGTTCAGCACGGTCAGCTCGTGGCACAGCACTTCGATCTTGCCCGAGGTCAGGTTGGCGTTCTCGGTGCCGGCCGGGCGCGGACGCACCTTGCCGGTGACGCGGATGCAGAACTCATTGCGGATCTCTTCCGCGGCCTTGAACATCTCGGGGCGGTCCGGGTCGCACACCACCTGCACCAGGCCTTCGCGGTCGCGCAGGTCGATGAAGATCACGCCGCCATGGTCGCGGCGGCGCTGGACCCAGCCGGTCAGGGCCACTTCCTGGCCCGAGAGTTGTTCGGTCACCAGACCGCAGTAGTGAGTACGCATGGAGGACATAAGGAGATTCCCGGTAAATCGCTGCCGCCCGCAGCAGATCGGGCGGCTCGTATCTGTTTGAATGGCTTAAGGATCGGTCGTCTCGACCGCTTCGCCGCTGCTGGCGCGGCTGGCCGGCGGCCGCTGCGGCACTGGCCCGCTGTCGCTCTTGCGGGGCAGTTCGGCCGGCGCCACCACGCCCATCGAGACGATGTACTTGAGCGCGGCGTCGACGGTCATGTCGAGTTCGATGGTGTCGGCCTTGGGCATCATCAGGAAGAAGCCCGAAGTCGGGTTCGGCGTGGTCGGCACGTAGACGCTGACGTACTCGCCCTGCAGGTGGTTCTGCACGTCGCCACCGGGGCGGCCGGTCAGGAAGGCGATGGTCCACGAGCCCTCGCGCGGATACTGCACCAGCAGCGCCTTGCGGAAAGCATTGCCCGACGAGGACAGCAGCGTGTCCGACACCTGCTTGACGCTGGTGTAGATCGGGCCGACCACGGGGATATGGCCCAGCAACGCTTCCCACCAGCGCACCAGGCGCTGGCCGATAAAGTTATGCGCCAGCAGGCCGACCAGCAGGATGAACAGCAGCGTCAGGATGGCGCCGAGGCCGGTGACGCGCTTGCCGAACATGAGCCGGTCCGGGCGCCAGGCCTCGGGCAGCAGCGCCAGGCTCTGGTCCATCGTACCGATGATCAGGCTGAGCACCCACAGCGTGATGCCCAGCGGCACCAGCACCAGCAGACCGGTCAGGAACCAGGTCTTGAGGGCGGAAGTCTTCTTGGCGACCACGTGGCGATCCGGATCAGTGGCAGGCGCAGGCGCTGCCGCAACCGCCGGCGGCAGGCGCGGCGGTGGTGGCGCTGGCCGAAGCGGATTCGGCCGCGGCGGCCGGGGCGCTGGCCGCAGCCGCGCCGGCCGCCGCACCGCCAGCAGCCGGCGCGCTGGTGCCGCCGCTGCCGCCGCGGAAGTCGGTCACGTACCAGCCCGAGCCCTTGAGCTGGAAGCCGGCCGCGGTCAGCTGCTTCTTGAACGAACCGGCGGTGCCGCACGACGGGCAGTCCGTCAGCGGGGCATCGCTCATTTTTTGCAGCACATCGCGCCCGTGGCCGCAGGCGTCGCAACGGTAGGCATAGATCGGCATGGTGTCTTTTCGCGAGAAAACTACGGAAATCGGTACAAGGCGGGCATCGCCGCCGTGCCGGGGAGCGCGGAAACCCGCGCAGGCCGACCCGCTTGGCGATGCAAAGCCTTGAATTATAAACCGTTCTGTGGCTGGCTGATGGCCGGAAATGGAGGCCTATCGGGCCCTGCCTGGGGTGGCGGTCCCGCCGGGTCAGGCGATATGCACTTCCTTGACCGGCGCGTGATCCGCGATCCACTGCGGCAGCAGCGAACCGACCACCATGCCGCTGATCGAGAACAGCAGGCCGATCATCTGCGGGGGCACCACCGCATCGGCGAAGGCCACCTCGCAGGTCAGCCACGAGCTCAGGCCCAGCAGGATCGCGGCCAGGCCGCCCTGACGGGTGGCGTGCTTCCAGAACATGCCGAAGGCCAGCGGCACGAAGGACGACACCAGCGTGACCTTGTAGGCATTTTCGACCATATGGAAGATCGACAGGTGCGAGTTCAGCGCGAACAGCGTCACCAGCGTGGTGAACACCAGCACCACGGTCTGCATCACGCGCAGGAACTGTCTGTCGTCGAGATGGTGGAAGTAAGGGCGCAGGATGTTTTCGGCAAAGGTCACCGACGGCGCCAGCAGCGTCGCCGAGGCGCAGCTCTTGATCGCCGACAGCAGCGCACCGAAGAACATCACCTGGGCGAACATCGGGGCGTGCTGCAGGATCAGGTGCGGCAGGATCAGCTGCGAATCGGTGTCGATGTACTTGGCCACCATGCCCGGATCGATCAGTGTGGCCGAATAAGCCAGGAACATCGGGATGAAGGCGAAGCAGAAATACAGCACGCCGCCCAGCACCGAAGCGCTCCCGGCGATCCGCTCGGTGCGCGACGAGGTCACCCGCTGGAACACGTCCTGCTGCGGGATCGAGCCCAGCATCATGGTAAACAGTGCCGCGGCAAACCCGATGATCTGCACGAAATCTAGCGACGGCAGGAATTCGAACTTGCCCGCCGCTGCCGCGTGCGACACCACCGCCGTGACGCCGCCGGCCTGGCCGCTGACCTCATAGCCGATATACATCATGCCGATCACGATGATGATCATCTGGATGAAGTCGGTGATCGCCACCGACCACATGCCGCCGAACAGCGTATAGACCAGCACGCTGGCAGCGCCGATCATCATCCCGGCCTCCTGCGACAGCGCGCCGTCCGACACGGTATAGAACACCAGCCCCAGCGCCTTGATCTGCGCCGCGACCCAGCCCAGGTACGAGACCACGATACACAGCGTGGTCAGCACCTCGGCCAGCCGGCCATAGCGGTTGTGGTAGTAATCGCCGATGGTCAGCAGGTTCATCCGGTACAGCGGCCGGGCGAAGAACAGGCCCACCAGGATCAGGCACAGCGACGAGCCGAACGGATCGGACACCACTCCCGACAGCCCTTCCTTGAGGAACACGGCCGGGATACCGAGCACGGTCTCGGAACCGAACCAGGTGGCAAAAACGGTGGCGGTGACGATATGGAACGGCAGGCTGCGCCCGGCAACGGCGAAATCAGTGGTGTTGCGCACGCGCAGCGCCGCCCACAGGCCGATGCCGACCGAGATTACCCAGTAGATGATGACGAACCAGATCAGCATGCCGCTGCCCTATGCAGAAAGTGCCCTTGTGGCGAAAAACCGAATGCCGGGCGGCTTGCGTGATACGTCAGGTGCGCACCTGCCCGGAGTCCAATTCATCGGTCGGGGCCGCGTGTGGAGCTTCTTGGCGAGTTCCCAGGTCGGGAGCGCGCGGCAGGGCCTGCGGTCGTAGCCGAATCAAAACGCGGATTATAGCGACGCAGACCAGCGCGGGCGAAAAAAATTCCCGGGTGGGGCAAAAGCGCCACGCGGGTGCATCCGGGGGCGCCGCAACGGCTGGAAGCGTGCGCTCAGCGGCCCAGCCGTCGCCACACCTGCCAGCGCTCCTGCCCCTGGAACACCGGTAGCGGCGCGGCCGAGGGGCGGTCTTCGATGCGCTCGAAGGCTGGCCCAAGCACGGCATCGAGCTCGGCGTCTGGCATCGCGAACGGCGGTCCGCCGCGGTTCTCGCCCAGGTAGAAGTAACCGGCCAGCAGGCCGCCCGGCGGCAGCAGCTCGGCCACGCGGGCGCCATAGGCCGCCCGCATCGCCGGCGGCAGCGCGCACAGGAAGGCGCGCTCGTAGACCAGCTGGCACTGCGGCTGGGGCGTAAAGGTAAAGAAATCGGCCTGCTGCACCACTACCCCGGCCGGGCCCAGCGCGCGCTTGGCCGACGCCACCGCCTGGGCCGAAAAATCGATCGCCGTCACCGGCCAGCCCTGCTCGAACAGCCAGGCTGCCTCCCAGCCGTTGCCACAGCCCGGCACCAGCGTCGGGCAAGGCGCGCGGCCGGCGATGAACTGGCTGAACTCGTCCGGCACGCCGCCCGCGTCCCAGGGCGTGTAATCCTGCGCGAAGCGCTCGTCCCAGAACGAGGGGTCGGCGGCGTTGCGCGTGCTGAACGCCGGAGTGGGCTTGGGCACGTCGGCCATGGGGTCTGTCTCCTCGCTTGCTTGCTTACTTATATAGCGGGTCGCTTGTCAGTAGCCGCCCCACGCCAGCACGTGCGTCAGCACGATGCCGGCGATAAAGCCGCCGGCCAGCAGCAGCGCCGTGCCCAGCAGCCGGTTGGTGCGGCGCTGCTCGGCCACCAGCTGCGCCAGCAGCTTGTCCTGCCCGCCGTTGCCGGCCAGCGCGCGCCGCTCCAGGAACTGGTGCGCCAGCCGCGGGAAGTCCGGCAGCATCTTGGCCCACTGCGGCGCTTCGACCTTGACCCGCTCCCAGGCGCCCTTCCAGCCGACCTGCTCGTACATCCAGCGCTCCAGGAACGGCTTGGCGGTCTTCCAGAGGTCCAGGTCCGGATCGAGCTGGCGGCCCAGCCCTTCGATATTGAGCAGCGTCTTCTGCAGCAGCACCAGCTGCGGCTGGATCTCGACATTGAAGCGGCGCGAGGTCTGGAACAGGCGCATCAGCACCATGCCCAGCGAGATTTCCTTCAGCGGCTTGTCGAAGTACGGCTCGCAGCACGCGCGCACCGCACTTTCCAGCTCTTCCACGCGGGTCTCGGGCGGCACCCAGCCGGATTCCACGTGCAGCAGCGCCACGCGGTGGTAGTCGCGCCGGAAGAAGGCGATAAAGTTCTGCGCCAGATAATTCTTGTCGAACTCCGACAGCGCGCCGACGATGCCGAAGTCCAGCGCGATATAGCGGCCGAAGGACCCCGGCTGCACCGACACCAGGATGTTGCCCGGGTGCATGTCGGCATGGAAGAAGCCATCGCGGAACACCTGGGTGAAGAAGATCTCGACGCCCTCCTCCGCCAGCTGGTGCATGTCCACGCCCGCGGCCTTCAGCGATTCGGTGCGCGAGATCGGGATGCCGTGCATGCGCTCCATCACGAACACCGAGCTGCTGCACCAGTCCCAGAACACCTCGGGCACCAGCAGCAGGCTGGTGTCGGCAAAGTTGCGGCGCAGCTGGCTGGCGTTGGCCGCCTCGATCATCAGGTCGAGTTCGTCGTGCAGGTATTTGTCAAACTCGGCCACCACCTCGCGCGGCTTCAGGCGCTTGCCGTCGGCCCAGAAGCGCTCCATCCAGGTGGCCATGTCGCGCATCAGCGCCAGGTCGCTGTCGATCACCGGCAGCATGCCCGGGCGCAGCACCTTCACCGCGACCTCGCGGCCGTGGTTGGGGCCGCCCTTGAGCGTGGCGAAGTGGACCTGCGCGATCGAGGCGCTGGCCACCGGCTGGTGCTCGAAGGTCTCGAACAGCTGGGCAATCGGCCGCCCCAGCGAGCGCTCGATGATCCTGACCGCCACCGCCGAGTCGAACGGCGGCACCTGGTCCTGCAGCTTCGCCAGCTCGTCGGCGATGTCGGGCGGCATCAGGTCGCGCCGCGTCGACAGGACCTGGCCGAACTTGACGAAGATCGGTCCCAGCGCCGTCAGTGCCAGCCGCAGGCGCTCGCCGCGCGGCATGTCGAGCTTGCGCCCGATGGTGATGACGCGCACCAGGAAACGGATCTTGCGGTTGCTGAAGCCGGACAGCACCAGCTCGTCCAGGCCGTAGTAAAGGATGACGAAGAGGATCTTGCCAAGGCGCAGGAGGCGGGTCATTCGGGAGTCTTTTCGTGGCCGGGGCAGGCAGTCAGGGTAGCGGTTGGCATGGGGTGGACGCGGGGGCCCGGACTCAGCGGTGCGGCGACGGCAGCTGGCCGGGCGCGGCGGCGCTGGCGGCCGCGTTGACGCGCTCGAGCTTTTCCAGCCGCTTCTCCAGCCGGGCGAGGCTGTCGCGCAGTTGGCCCACGTCGGCGCCGAAGGCGTCCAGCGCCGCGTGGCGCACCAGCGTCGGCTGCTCGTCCAGCAGGTAATCGGTGAAGTTGTCGACCAGCGCACGGCCGATGCGCGTAGCCTGTTCGTGGACCTGGCGCGCGCCGCCGACCACGCGCTGCGCCACGCTGTCGCTGAGCGGCCCGCCCAGGATGCCGCGCAGCGCGAGGGACAGGTCTTCCTCGGCATCCCAGCGCAGGTTGCGCGCCAGCGCCGAGACGGTGTTGGCCAGCTCGGCATCGCCCTCGATGCGCACATGGCGCATGGCCGCGTCCTGGCCGCCTTCGGCGACATCGGCGGCAACCAGGGGCCACTGCTGCAGCGGCACGCGCAGCGTCACCGCGGGATCCTCCGCTTCCGGCGCCTGCTCGGTGCCTCCGTGTTCGGTCACCTTCAGCGACAGGACGAAGGCGGCGGCATCGAAACGGATCACGCGCCCGGCAAATGGCGCGAGCTGGTTACGGGCCCATGGCTCCTGCTCGAGCAGGTGGTTCAGAGCCGAGATCGCGGGAGTGGCCAGGGCGGAAGGCAGAGTGTTCATGGCAGCGCGGGTTGGCTGGCGGTGAGGCATCCGGCGAGGTTGCACGCCGGGCGCCCAAAAACAAAAAAGGCCCACGTTTTCACGTGGGCCTCCA
Organism: Cupriavidus phytohabitans; assembly: GCF_017815025.1. NCBI lineage: Bacteria > Pseudomonadati > Pseudomonadota > Betaproteobacteria > Burkholderiales > Burkholderiaceae > Cupriavidus > Cupriavidus phytohabitans. The sequence continues at coordinate 58,722 of NZ_JAGIQB010000007.1, read as the reverse complement.
TTCTAAGCTACTCCCCCGGGCGCATCACTCGCCACGGAGGCGCGGCATCACGACTCCTGCTGGATGCCGGCGAGCAGCCAGCCGCCGGTGCCGGTCGCCGGCTTGGCCAGGTTCCAGACCTCGGCGAACGGCTGCGCCGCCTCGCCGGCCTTCTCTCGGATCATGCCGGAGAAGCGAACGCTGGCGATATGCTGGGCCGGCGTCGACTCGATGCCGAGCAACTGGCCTTCCAGCGTGACCACGTCGGTCTTGTTGACCTCGGCGCCGCGCTCGGACAGGTCCATCTTGATCTCGGCGAACATTTCCGGCGTGGTGAATTCGCGGATGTCGTCGAGGTTGCCGGCGTCCCAGGCTGCCTGCAGGCGCACAAAGTGGACCTTGGCGTTGCGCAGGAAGTTTTCGGTATCGAAATCGGCCGGCACGCCCCAGGGCTGCTGGGCCACGGCACCCGCCGCGACCGGCGCGGCTGCGGCGCCCTGCATCATCGGGGTGGCTGCCGGCGTGCTCTCCGGCGTGCTCAGCGGCTGGCGCAGCATCGGCTCGGCGCTGCGGCCCATGCCGCCGGCATTGCCGGCACCTGCCGCGCCTGCATACGCCGGCTGCTGGCTGCGCTGGCTGCCACCGCGGAACTTGCGGATCAGCCAGATCACCGCGAAGGCGACGATCGCGATCAGGATCAGGTTGGACAGGAAGCTCAGCGCCGCGCCGCCCAGGCCCAAGTGCGACAGCAGCCAGCCGATACCCAGGCCGGCGGCGATGCCGCCCAGGATGCCGCCCCAGTTACGCTTGGGCGCCGCGGCCGCGGCCGCTGCCGCGCCGGCCGCCCCGGCCGTGGCCGGTGCCGCCTGCTGTGCAGGTTGCTGCGCTTGCTGCGTGGGCGAGGTGGGCTGGGTCTGCTGGCGCTGCGTCACCGATTCAGACTGCTTGCCAACGCTGCGCGAGCCGCCCATGCGCTTGGCCTCGGCGTCGAACGCCATCCCGACGGCCAGCGCCGTGACCAGCGACCCCACCAGGAATTTTCCACGAATTGACGACATATGCTGTTATCCCCTGTCAGATTCACCCATATTTGGGCGAGCATGGCAATTTCAAGTATTCTTAATACTTCCGCCCGACGTGGAGCGCCACCACTCCGGCCGTCAGATTGAAGTATTCGACATTCTCCAGGCCCGCATGTTCCATTAAGCGTACAAGTGAAACCTGGTCTGGATGCATTCTGATCGATTCCGCGAGATAGCGATAGCTGGGAGCGTCCCCTGCCACGCGCTCGCCCAGCCAGGGCAGTACCTTGAAAGAATAGACGTCGTACGCCTTCTCCAGGGGTTTCCACACCTTGGAGAACTCCAGCACCATGACCTTGCCGCCCGGCTTGACCACGCGGCGCATCTCGGCCAGCGCGGCCTCCTTGTGCGTCATGTTGCGCAGGCCGAAGGCCACCGTGACCAGGTCGAAGTAGTTGTCGGGGAACGGGATCTTCTCGGCGTCGCACAGCGCCACCGGCGTGATGATGCCCTTGTTCAGCAGCCGGTCGCGCCCGACGCGCAGCATCGACTCGTTGATGTCGGTCAGCCAGACCTGGCCGGTCGGGCCGGCCTGCTTCGCGAACGCCTTGGCCAGGTCGCCGGTGCCACCGGCGATATCCAGCACCTTGTGGCCGGGCCGCACATTGGCCTGGGCGATGGTAAACATCTTCCACAGCCGGTGCATGCCGCCCGACATCAGGTCGTTCATGACGTCATACTTGCTCGCCACCGAATGGAACACGCCGGCGACCTTGCCGGCTTTTTCCGTTTCGTCGACTTTCTCAAACCCGAAGTGGGTTTCACTCATTTCTCAGACTCCAGGGTGGTCGGGGGCGGCTCAATGGTGGTGGCCGCAACCGTGGCCGCCGGCCGCGCCGGCGCCAGGCATGGGGGTATCGCGATCGACGCCGGCTGCTTCCAGCCGCTTCAGGTAGTCCTGCCACAGCGCGTCCTGCTGGTCGCCCAGCCGGTACAGCAATTCCCACGAATAGATGCCGGTGTCGTGGCCGTCGGTGAAGCGGATCTGGATGGCGTAGTTGCCCACCGGCTCGACGGCACCGATGCCGACGTCGCGCTTGCCGGTCTGCAGGATTTCCTGCCCGGGGCCATGGCCCTGCACTTCCGCCGATGGCGAATACACGCGCAGCAGCTCGAACGGCAGGCGGAAGCTGCGGCCATTGTCGAAGCCGACCTCCAGCACGCGTGATTGCGTATGGACGGTCAGTGCGGTGGGATGGGGAGTGTCTTTTTCCAGGCCAGCCATGATGATCGCGGCCCCGTCACGGGCGCTCTGTAGGGGGAAATCCGGCGCGGCGGCATGAGCGAGCGGCGCCCCAGGCGCCGCCTCGCGCCGCATCACGCTTCGCTTACGACCCGATAGCTTACCCCAGGCTCGCCGGCTTGCGCAGCCCGCGCGGCCTCCCCATCCTGCGGCACATAGCGCAGGCGCCGGCCATGGAAGGCCGCCACCGTGCTGCGGTGCGCAATACTGACGATGGCTGCGTCCGGCAGCGACTCGACGATCAATCGGTACATCGCGCCTTCGGTGTCCTCGTCGAGCGCGCTGGTGGCCTCGTCCAGGAACAGATAGTCGGGCTTCTGCAGCAGCGCGCGCGCGAACGCCAGCCGCTGCTGCTCGCCCGGAGACAGCCGCAGCGACCAGTTGTCGAACACGTCGAGCTGGTCCGTCAACGCGGCCAGCCGCGCCTGGCGCAGCGCCGCCTGCAGGGATTCCGAGCTGTGCTCGGTGCCGGCATCTGGGTAAGCCAGCGCGTCGGCAAGGGTGCCGATCGGCAGGTAGCTGCGCTGCGGCAGGAACAGCATGCGCTTGCCCGCGGGCATGGTCACGGTGCCGCTGCCATACGGCCAGATCCCGGCGAGCGCGCGGAACAGCACGCTCTTGCCACAGCCGGACGGGCCGCTGACGAGCCAGCGCTCTCCCGGCGCGACCGACAGCGAAAACGGCGCCACCAGCGGGCGCTGGCCGACGGCGCTGCCGCGCGCGGCGCGTACCGGCAGCGCCAGCGCGAGGCCGTCGATCACGATGCCTTGCTCCGCCTTGCCGGTATGCTCGACCTCGACGTCGCGCGTGCCGCCGGGGGCCAGGTCCTGGCGTTCGGCCACGCGGATGGCCTCCTGGAAATCGATCAGTCGGTTGGCCGCGGCCTTCCAGCCCACCAGCGTGGCATAGCTGTCGACGAACCACGACAGCGCCCCCTGCACCTGCCCGAACGCGGAGCTGGTCTGCATCAGCCCGCCCAGCGTCATCTTGCCGGCGAAGTAACGCGGCGCCGCCACCAGGATCGGGAAGATGATGGCGAACTGCGCATAGCCGGAACTGACGAAGGTCAGCCGCCGCGTATAGCGCATCAGCTGGTTCCAGTTGGCGCGGATGCGGTCGAAGCGCGCGCGCAGGCCGGCCTGCTCGGTCGGCTCGCCGCGGTACAGCGCCACCGGCTCGCTGTTCTCGCGCAGGCGCACCAGCGTGAAACGGAAATCCGCTTCGTACTGTTCCTGCTGGAAGTTCAGCCCGATCAGCGGGCGCCCTACCAGATGCGCCACCAGCGAGCCGATCACCGCATAGCCGGCCGCGAACCAGACCATGTAGCCGGGGATGGTCCATTCCCTGCCGCCCAGCGCAAAGCTGATCGGCCCCGACACCGCCCACAGGATGCCGACGAAGGACAGCAGCGTCACCACCGAGTTGAGCAGCCCCAGCGACAGCGACAGCGCGCCGTCGGTGAACAGGCGCAGGTCGTCGGCAATCCGCTGGTCGGGGTTGTCGGTGGCGCGGGTCTGTTCGATGCGGTAGTAGGCCTGGTGCCCAAGCCAGTGGCCCATGAAGCGGCCCGTCATCCAGGTACGCCAGCGCATCTGCAGCATCATGGTGTAGTACTGGCGCGAGATCGCCGCCACGATGAAGAATGCCGCTATCCACGAGAAGCGCAGCAGCAGCACCTTGAACGAGGCGTAGTCGCGCTGCTCCAGCGCGTTGTAGAACACGCGGTTCCACTCGTTGAGCAGCACGTTGATATAGACGATGCCCAGGTTGAGCACGACCACCAGCGCGAGCAGGCCGAGGCCGGCGATGCGGTCGTCGGATTTCCAGTAGGGCTTGATCAGCGCCCAGGTCGCGGCCATGCGCAGCCGGCTCTGGATCTTGAGGGCCTTGGCGGGAACGGCCGGGCCCGGTACGGTGACGGAAGTGGGGGTCGAGGACATAGCGGCAGCTTTCTGGCCCGCCAGCGGGATGCGTGGCCGGGCTTGTTGTTCTCGTGCCGCGGCGCGCGGGCGCGACCGCGGCGGCAACAGCATTCAGACGGTTACGGGCCGGCGCGGGTTCCGCGCCCCCCTTCAGGCGTCGTCAGCTTCGGTCAGCGAAAGTGCCGTGCGCAGCGCCGGCAGCCGGCCGGCCAGCTCCTGCATACGCACGCTGTCCGCCGCGCGCTGCGGCGCCGCCCAGATTGCCTCGGGGAAATGCGTGTCCCAGCGGTAGCGCGGGATGATGTGCCAGTGCAGGTGCGGCACCATGTTGCCGAACGCCGCCAGGTTGACCTTGTCGGGCGCCATCACCTCGCGCACCACGCGCTCCACGCGCGCCACCAGCCGCATCAGCCAGGCCTGGTCGGCCTCGTCCAGGTCGGTCAGCTCGGCCACGTGGTCGTTCCAGACGATGCGGCAGAAACCGGGAAAGCGGTCATGCTCGACCAGGATCAGGCGGGCGCGGTCGCCCATCCAGATGAGTTCGCCGCCGTCGGTTTCGCAAAGGGGACAGTTGGGACTCTTGATCATGCGGCGCGCTACCTTTCACGCTGAGTGTTGTCTCCCCTCTCTCGCCTGCGGGAGAGGGGTTGGGGGAGAGGGGAGCAAACCAGCGGGAAGAGTCAGCGGGTCTTACACCAGCACCCGCTCGATGCCACCCGCGTTGGCCTTCGCCACGTACTCAGGCATCCAGTTCTCGCCCAGCAGGTGCTTCGCCATCTCGATCACGATGTAATCCGCCTGCACCGACGCATCTTCCTTGTAGCGCGACAGGCCCTGCAGGCACGACGGGCAGCTGGTCAGGATCTTGACGTCACCGGTGAAGCCGTCGGCACGCAGCTTGTCGGCGCCCCTGGTCATTTCCTCTTCCTTGCGGAAGCGGACCTGCGTCGAAATGTCAGGACGCGTCACCGCCAGCGTGCCCGACTCGCCGCAGCAGCGCTCGTTCTTCTCGATCTTGCCCAGCCCGGGGTTGCCGCCCATCAGGTCGTTGACCAGCCTGGTCGGATCCATGGTCTTGATCGGCGTGTGGCAGGGGTCGTGGTACATGTAGCGCGTACCGGTCACGCCCTCCAGCTTGACGCCCTTCTCGAGCAGGTACTCGTGGATGTCGATGATGCGGCAGCCGGGGAAGATCTTCTCGAATTCATAGCCGGCGAGCTGGTCGTAGCAGGTGCCGCAGCTGACCACCACGGTCTTGATGTCGAGGTAGTTCAGCGTGTTGGCCACGCGGTGGAACAGCACGCGGTTGTCGGTGACGATCTTCTCGGCCTTGTCGTACTGGCCGCTGCCGCGCTGGGGATAGCCGCAGCACAGGTAGCCCGGCGGCAGCACGGTCTGCACGCCGACGTGCCACAGCATCGCCTGCGTGGCCAGCCCCACTTGCGAGAACAGCCGCTCCGAGCCGCAGCCCGGGAAGTAGAACACCGCTTCCGATTCCGGCGTGGTCGCCTTCGGGTCGCGGATGATCGGCACGATCTCGTTGTCTTCGATGTCGAGCAGCGCGCGCGCGGTCTTCTTGGGCAGGTTGCCCGGCATCTTCTTGTTGATGAAGTGGATCACCTGCTCGCGCACCGGCGGCTTGCCCACGGTCGCGGGCGGGTGCGCGGTCTGCTTCTTCGCCAGCTTCTTCAGCACCTCGTTGCCCAGGCGCTGCGCCTTGTAGCCCCAGTCGATCATGACCTTGCGGGTCAGGTTGATGGTCTCGGGGTTGGTCGCATTGAGGAAGAACATCGACGCCGCGGTGCCGGGGTTGAACTTCTTCTGCCCCATCTTGCGCAGCAGGTTGCGCATGTTCATCGACACGTCGCCGAAGTCGATCTTGACCGGGCACGGCGTCACGCACTTGTGGCACACCGTGCAGTGGTCGGCCACGTCGGAGAACTCGTCCCAGTGCTTGACCGAGATGCCGCGGCGGGTCTGCTCTTCGTACAGGAAGGCCTCGACCAGCAGCGAGGTCGCCAGGATCTTGTTGCGCGGGCTGTACAGCAGGTTGGCGCGCGGCACGTGCGTGGCGCACACCGGCTTGCACTTGCCGCAGCGCAGGCAATCCTTGACGCTTTCGGCAATGGCGCCGATGTCGCTCTGCTGCATGATCAGCGACTCATGCCCCATCAGGCCGAACGACGGCGTGTAGGCATTGCGCAGGTCGGCGCCCGGCAGCAGCTTGCCCTTGTTGAAGCGGCCCTGCGGGTCGACCTTCTGCTTGTAGGCGCGGAAGTCGCCGATCTCTTCCTCGGTCAGGAACTCAAGCTTGGTGATGCCGATGCCGTGCTCGCCCGAGATCACGCCGTCCAGCGAACGCGCCAGGTCCATGATGCGGGCCACCGCGCGGTGCGCGTCCTGCAGCATGTCGTAGTCGTCGGAGTTGACCGGGATGTTGGTGTGCACGTTGCCGTCGCCGGCGTGCATGTGCAGCGCCACGAAGACGCGGCCGCGCAGCACCTGCTTGTGGATCTTCTGGGCCTCGTCCAGGATCGGCTTGAATTCGCCGCCGTTGAAGATCTTGCGCAGCTCGGCGCGGATCTCGTTCTTCCACGACACGCGGATGGTGCGGTCCTGCAGCAGGTGGAACACGCTGGCGTCCGGCTGCAGGTGCAGCCGCGCTTCGAATTCCTGGCCCAGCAGGCCCAGCCCGTGCCCGATCAGCGAGGCCTTGGCCTGCGCCAGCGGCGTGTCGAGGTGGTCTTGCAGATAGCGCCAGCGCGCGCGGATCTCGCGCAGCAGCGTCAGCGCGTGCTGCACGCGGTCTTCCAGCAGCTCGGCGCTGGGGATTTCGTTGGCGTCGTCGCTGCGGCCCAGCGGCAGGTTGCCGCGCGCGAAGAACGCTTCCAGCGCATCGACCAGCTGCAGCTTGCTCTTGATCGACAGCTCGATATTGATGCGCTCGATGCCGTCGGTGTACTCGCCCATGCGGTTGAGCGGGATCACCACGTCTTCGTTGATCTTGAAGGCGTTGGTGTGCTTCGCGATCGCGGCGGTGCGCGAGCGGTCGAGCCAGAACTTCTTGCGGGCCTCGGGGCTGACGGCGATAAAGCCTTCGCCGCTCTTGCCGTTGGCCATGCGGATCACTTCCGAGGTGGCGCGCGCCACGGCGTCTTCATCGTCGCCGACGATATCGCCGATCAGCACCATCTTCGGGAAGGCGTTGCGCTTGCTCTTGGTGGCGTAGCCGACCGCGCGCAGATAGCGCTCGTCCAGGTGCTCCAGGCCGGCCAGGATGGCGCCGCCGGGCTTCTTGGTCTCCGCATCGAGGAAGTCCTTGATCTCGACGATGCTGGGGATGGCGTCGCGCGCCTGGCCGAAGAACTCCAGGCACACGGTACGGATGAACTTCGGCATGCGGTGCAGGATCCAGCGCGCGCTGGTGATGATGCCGTCGCAGCCTTCCTTCTGCACGCCGGGCAGGCCGGCCAGGAACTTGTCGGTAACGTCCTTGCCCAGGCCTTCCTTGCGGAACTTGCGGCCTTCGATGGCGAGCGTCTCGGTGCGCAGCACCTTCTCGCCCGGGGCGCGGTTGCCGTCCGACCACTTCAGCTCGAAGGTGGCCACCGGCACGTCGTGGATCTTGCCCAGGTTGTGGTCCAGCCGGGTGATTTCCAGCCAGTTGCCCTCCGGGTCCACCATGCGCCACCAGGCCAGGTTGTCCAGCGCGGTGCCCCACAGCACGGCCTTCTTGCCGCCGGCGTTCATGGCCACGTTGCCGCCGATGCACGAAGCGTCGATCGAAGTCGGGTCGACCGCAAACACCAGGCCGGCACGGTCGGCGGCATCGGCGACGCGGCGCGTCACCACGCCGGCGCCGGAGAAGATGGTTGCCACCTTGTGCGACACGCCCGGCAGGTCGGTCTGCTCGACCGGCCCCAGCTGTTCCAGCTTCTCGGTATTGATCACCGCGCTCATCGGCGTCAGGGGCACGGCGCCGCCGGTGTAGCCGGTGCCGCCCCCGCGCGGGATGATGGTCAGGCCAAGCTCGAAGCAGCCCTTGACCAGGCCGGCGATCTCTTCCTCGGTATCCGGCGTCAGCACCACGAACGGGTATTCCACGCGCCAGTCGGTGGCGTCGGTCACGTGCGACACGCGCGACAGGCCATCGAACTTGATGTTGTCCTTCTGCGTGACGCGGCCCAGCACGCGCTGCGCGCGCTTGCGCAGGTCGTAGGCGGCGGCGAATTCGTTCTTGAAGTCTTCGATCGCCTGCTTGGCGAAGGCGACCAGCTGCTCCACGCGGTGCGAGCGGTCCTCGGCGGCGGGCTCGGCGTGCTCGGCACGGTCGGCGGCGCGGCGCTTCTCGATCTCGTTCAGGCGGTGGTGCAGCGCGCTGACCAGCATCTGGCGGCGCTTGGGATTTTCCAGCAGGTCGTCCTGCAGGTAGGGATTGCGGCGAACCACCCAGATATCGCCCAGCACCTCGTACAGCATGCGGGCGGAGCGGCCGGTGCGGCGCTCGCTGCGCAGCTCGTCCAGGATGCGCCAGGCTTCCTCGCCCAGCAGCCGGATGACAATCTCGCGGTCCGAGAAGGACGTGTAGTTATAAGGAATTTCACGCAGGCGCGGCGGGGCGTCCTGCGCGGCGAGCTTGGCGTCGAGCACGAGTGGGGCGTTCATGGGGGGACCGCTTCCTGCTGCGCACGGGGACAGTGCGCGAATCGTTCATTAAAGGGCGATTGTACTGCAAGGCCCGGTTTCGCCGCACTGCAACAAAGCGGAATCCTTGTCGGAACAAGGGATTAGGCGTGGCCCGGGGCTGATGACGTCACCCGACATATGACCCTTGAGGCACTTTCTTCAGAAGAAAGACTTGAAAGTTTGCGCAATGTTCTGCCAGAAACTGTCCGGAATCCATAGCAGGCTGGCAGTCATTGCCAGGTAGCGCAGGAACTTGCCGACGGCCATCCAGGCCAGGCTGGGCCAGAACGACAGCCGCAGCCAGCCGGCCAGCGTGCACAAAGGATCACCGATTCCCGGCAGCCACGAGAGCAGCAGCGTGGGCGGACCCAGCCGGCGCATCCACCGGAAATACCTGGCGTCGAGCTTGGGCTTGGGCGGCTTGCGCGCGTGCTCGCGGTGCTGTTCGTGCTCCAGCTCGTGCTCGCGCGCCCGGCGCCGCAGGTGGTAGCGCACCAGCGCCAGCTTGGCCGCATAGCCCAGCCACCAGTCGATCGCGCCGCCCACGGTATTGCCGGCGGTGGCCACCAGGATCGCCGGCCAGAACATCTCGGGATTGAGCTTGACGTAGCCGAACACGGCCGGCTCCGAGCCCAGCGGCAGCAGCGTGGCCGACACCAGGCTGACCACGAAGATCGCGGGCAGGCCCACCTTGGGCAAGGCGACGGTTTGAAACAGCCAGTCGAAGAAGGCTTCCATGTCGGGGCAGGCAGGAGGGCCGGGCCATTCTAGCAGCGGCCCGGTCAGTCCGAAGCGAGGCGCCCTACCCCGGTTGGGGCGCGGGCAAACCTCATGGCACCTGTCAGGGATTTGTGATTAACTGTTAGAGCCTGTCGCGGCCAAACGTTCGCCGGCCGTGCCAATGCGCCGGCCCCAGCGTTCGCTGGCGCACCTGGAGCAGTTGCAGCAGCAGCACCAATATCACGAATTAGCCGTCCTATAGCCGTCCTGAGCGGCAATACCAAGCGGCAGTACCGCGTCGTGGCCAGTCCCGCGCAGTTGCTTTCGGGATCTGGGAATTGGTCATGCGCGTCCACCCCACATGGAGACAAGCATGGCGATTCCGATCCGCCTGACGGTCAACGGCAAGCCCGTTGACGCGCAGGTAGAACCCAACACCCTTCTGGTCCAGTTCCTGCGCGAACAGCTGCGCCTGACCGGCACGCACGTCGGCTGCGACACCGCGCAGTGCGGCGCCTGCACGGTCCATATGGATGGCAGGGCGGTCAAGTCGTGCAACATCCTGGCGCTGCAGGCGGACGGCGCCACCGTGACCACCATCGAAGGGCTGGCAGGCGACAAGCCTGGCAATGGCCTGCACCCGATGCAGGAAGCCTTCCGCGAATGCCACGGGCTGCAATGCGGCTTCTGCACGCCGGGCATGGTGATGAGCGCGACCGCGCTGGTCCGGGAACATCCCGGCGCCGACGCCGCGACCATCCGCGCGCACCTGGAAGGCAACCTGTGCCGCTGCACCGGCTACCACAACATCGTGCGTGCGGTGCAGCAGGGCCAGGCGGCCATGCAGGGCACGGCCGCCAGCGCGGAATAAGGGGAGACGCCATGAACGCACCCGACACACACGACACCCCCGGGCGCCTGGTGGGCGCACCGGTCAAGCGCAAGGAAGACTACCGCTACCTGACGGGCAACGGCCAGTACACCGACGACATCGTGCTGCCGCAGCAGAGCTACGCGTATTTCCTGCGCTCGCCGTATGCGCATGCGCGCATCCGCTCGATCGACAAGACCGAGGCGCTGGCCGCGCCCGGCGTGATCGCCGTGCTGACCGGCGACGACCTCGCCGCCGACAAGGTGGGCGGCCTGCCCTGCGGCTGGCTGATCCACAGCATCGACGGCTCGCCGATGAAAGAGCCTCCGCACCCGGTGATCGCACAGGGCAAGGTGCGCCACGTGGGCGACCAGGTGGCGCTGGTGATCGCCGAGACGCTGCTGCAGGCACGCGACGCAGCCGAGAAGATCGACGTCGACTACGAAGAGCTGCCCGCCGTGGTCCGCGCCGCGGATGCGGCGTCGGCTTCGACGCTGGTGCACGACGACGTGCCGGCCAACACGTGCTACACCTGGGGCCACGGCGACAAGGCCGCCACCGACGCCGCCTTTGCCAAGGCCGCGCACGTGACCACGCTGGAGATCGTCAACAACCGGCTCATCCCCAACGCGATCGAGCCGCGCGCGGTCAACGCCAGCTATACGCGCCAGGACGACAGCTACACCGTCTACGTTGCCAACCAGAACCCGCACGTCGAACGCCTGCTGATGGGCGCGTTCGTGCTGGGGCTGCCGGAATCGCGGCTGCGCATCATCGCGCCCGACGTGGGCGGCGGCTTCGGTTCCAAGATCTTCCTGTATCCGGAAGACGTGGCGCTGACGTGGGCATCGAAGAAGGTCGGCCGCCCGGTCAAGTGGACCGCCGACCGTAGCGAGTCCTTCCTGACCGACGCGCACGGCCGCGACCACGTGACCAAGGCCGAGCTGGCGCTCGATGCCGACGGCAAGTTCCTGGCGATGCGCGTGCATACGGTCGCCAACATGGGCGCGTACCTGTCGACCTTCGCCAGCAGCGTGCCGACCATCCTGTACGCGACGCTGCTGGCCGGCCAGTACTCCACGCCGGCGATCTATGCGGAGGTCAAGGCGGTGTTCACCAACACCGCGCCGGTCGATGCCTACCGCGGCGCGGGACGGCCCGAAGCGACCTTCGTGGTCGAAAGGCTGGTCGAAACCGCCGCGCACGAGCTGAAGACGGATCCGGCCGAACTGCGCCGCAAGAACTTCATCCGGCAGTTCCCGTATGCCACCCCGGTGGGGCTGACCTACGATACCGGCGACTACGAGCCCTGCCTGGCGCGCGCGCAGGAACTGGCCGACGTCAAGGGATTCCCGGCACGGCGCGATGAAGCGAAGCAGCGCGGCAAGCTGCGTGGCCTCGGCTATTCCTGCTACATCGAAGCGTGCGGTCTCGCACCTTCCAACATCGCCGGAGCACTCGGCGCACGCGCGGGGCTGTTCGAAGTCGGCGAGATCCGCGTGCATCCGACCGGCACGGTGACGGTCTTCACCGGCTCGCACAGCCACGGCCAGGGGCACGAGACCACCTTCGCGCAAGTGGTGGCCGACCGCCTGGGGCTGCAGCTCGACCAGGTCGAGATCGTGCACGGCGACACCGGGCGCGTGCCGTTCGGCATGGGCACCTACGGCTCGCGCTCGCTGGCGGTGGGCGGCTCGGCCATCGTCAAGGCGCTCGACAAGATCGAGGCCAAGGCCAAGAAGATCGCCGCGCACCTGCTGGAGGCGTCGGACAACGACATCGAGTTCAGCAACGGCGTGTTCCGCGTGGCGGGCACGGACCGGACCAAGACCTTCGGCGAGGTCGCGCTGAGCGCCTACGTGCCGCACAACTACCCGCTCGACAAGCTGGAACCGGGCCTCAACGAAAACGCGTTCTACGACCCGACCAACTTCACCTATCCATCGGGCGCCTATGTCTGCGAGGTGGAGGTCGATCCCGACACCGGCGAGTCGCAGGTGGTCAAGTTCACCGCTGTCGACGACTTCGGCAACATCATCAACCCGATGATCGTCGAAGGCCAGGTGCATGGCGGCATCGGCCAGGGGCTGGGACAGGCCATGCTGGAGCAGTGTGTGTACGACGACAGCGGCCAGTTGCTGACTGGCTCCTACATGGATTACGCCATGCCGCGCGCCGCCGACCTGCCCGATTTCACCGTCGAGACCGCCAGCGGCACACCGTGCACGCACAACCCGCTGGGCGTGAAGGGCTGCGGCGAGGCCGGCGCGATCGGCTCGCCGCCGGCGTTCATCAACGCGCTGGTCGATGCGCTGTCGCCGCTGGGCGTGAAGGATGTGCAGATGCCCGCCACGCCGCATCGCGTATGGCAGGCGATCCAGGCCGCGCGCCCCTGACCCGCACCGCAAAGGAAACCGACATGTACGCATTCAACTTTGAACGCGCCGCGGATGCCAAGGCGGCGGTGGCCAGGCTCAAGGCCGATCCCGATGCCAAGTTCCTTGCCGGCGGCCAGAGCCTGCTGGCGGCGATGAAGCTGCGGCTGGCATCGCCTTCGACGCTGGTCGACGTGGCGCGCATCCCCGGCATGGCCGAGATTCGCGTCGATGGCAAAGAGATCGTCATCGGCGCCGCCGCGCGCCATGCCGACGTGGCCGAGAACGCCGAGGTGCGCCAGCGCATCCCGGCGCTGGCGGCGCTGGCCGGCGGCATCGGCGACAGGCAGGTGCGCGCGATGGGAACCATCGGCGGCGCGCTGGCGAATGATGATCCGGCGGCCTGCTATCCGGCGGCGGTGCTGGGGCTGGGCGCCACCGTGGTCACGGACCGGCGCAGCATCGCGGCGGATGACTTTTTCAAGGGGCTGTATGAGACCGCGCTGGAGCCGGATGAGCTGATTACCGCGGTGCGCTTTCCGATTCCCGACCAGGCGGCGTATGTGAAATTCCACAATCCGGCATCGCGCTTTGCGCTGGTGGGGGTGATGGTGGCGCGCTTCGGGAATACGGTGCGCGTGGCGGTCACCGGGGCTGCCGACAGCGTGTTCCGGTGCCAGCCGCTGGAGCAGGCGCTTTCCGCCAACTTCAGCGCGCAGGCGGCGCGCGGCGTGAAGGTCGATGCGGGGCAGCTGAATACCGACCTGCATGCGTCGGCGGAGTACCGGGCGCATCTGATTCCGGTGCTGGCGGCAAGGGCGGTGGAGGCGGCCGGGAAAGGCTAGTGGCGCTTCGCCGCTCCCGTTGTGGTCTCCCCTCTCCCGCAGGCGGGAGAGGGGAGCAAACCGCTGGCGTGCGAGACGCGTCGGCAATATAGATCGCCCCATGCTCCCCACCTCCATCGACGACACCCTCGCCCTACTCGAACGCCAGCAATACTTCGCCGACCGCGAAACCGCCACGGTGCTCTACCTTGCCCTGCGCATGCAGCGCCCGCTGTTCCTCGAAGGCGAGCCCGGCGTCGGCAAGACCGCGCTGGCGCAGGCGATGGCAGGCGTGCTCGGCACGCGGCTGCTGCGGCTGCAGTGCTATGAAGGACTCGATGCCGCCAGCGCGCTGTACGAATGGGACTACCCCCGCCAGATCATGGCGCTGCGCCTGGCCGAAGCCCGCGGCGAGCGGCCCGAGGCACAATCGCTGTACCACGACGACTACCTGCTCAAGCGCCCGCTGCTGGAGTCGCTGCTGCCCGATCCCGCCGCACCTGGCGTGCCGCGCGTGCTGCTGATCGACGAGATCGACCGCGCCGACGAACCGTTCGAGGCCTTCCTGCTTGAGGTGCTGTCCGAATTCCAGGTTTCGATTCCCGAAATCGGCGTGATCCGCGCCGAGCGGCCGCCGCTGATCGTGATCACCTCCAACCGCACGCGCGAGGTCCATGACGCGCTCAAGCGCCGTTGCCTGTACCAGTGGGTGGGCTATCCGGAGCGCGACCGCGAACTGCAGATCGTCGCGGCGCGCGCACCCGAGGCCGCCGCGGCGCTGCAGGCGCAGGCGATCGACTTCGTGCACCGGCTGCGCGGCATCGACCTGTTCAAGGCGCCCGGCATCGCCGAAGCCATCGACTGGTGCCGCGCGCTGGCGGCGCTGGGCGTGACCGAGCTCGACCCGCAATCGGTGCGCGACACGCTGGGCGTGCTGCTCAAGTACCAGGACGACCTGGCGCGCGTCGACGGCCCCACCGTGGCGGAACTGCTGGCGGGCGCCGCGCCGGGAGGCTGAACCGTGCCCGTGCTGCACCCCGCGGCGCGCAGCGGCGGTCCGCAAGCAGGACTGCCGGTGCTGGCGCGCAACGTCACCCACTTCATGCGGCTGCTGCGCGACGGCGGCTTCGCCCTGTCGCCGGCACACGCTGTCGATGCACTGACCGCGCTGCGCCTGGTCGACATCGGCCGGCGCGACGACGTGCGCGCCGCGCTGGCGGCACTGGTGCTGTCCGGCCCCGACCAGCGGCCGCTGTTCGACGCCGCCTTCGACCTGTTCTGGCGCGACCCCGACTGGGAAGGCAAGCTGCGCGCGCTGCTGCTGCCGCGCGTCGACGCGGGGGCGCCGCCGCCCAGGCGCAGCAACCGCCTTGCCGATGCGCTGGCCGCGCGCCGGCCGGAAATGCCATCACGCCCGGCGCAGACCGAGGCGGAACGCATCCACGTGCCGCTGACCTTCTCCGACCAGGAACGCCTGGCGCAGCGCGACTTCGAAACCCTGACCGCGCAGGAATGGCGTGCGCTGCAGCACCTGGTACGCACCCGGCGCACGCACCTTGCACTGCAGCGCACGCGCCGGCTGCGCGCCGCCACCTGCGGCACGCACGCCGACCTGCGCGCCAGCGCGCGGCTGGCGGTGCGCCAGCACGGAGAATGGCTGCGCTGGAAATTCCGCAAGCACGCCGAGCGCAAGCCGCCGTTGGTGCTGCTGCTCGACATATCCGGCTCGATGAGCCAGTACTCGCGCGCGGTGCTGTACTTCTGCCATGCGCTGATGCAGTCGCGCGAGCGGCTGTCGGTGTTCCTGTTCGGCACCCGGCTGACCAACATCACCCGCTCGCTGCGCGAACGCGACCCCGACGAAGCCGTCGCCGTGATCACAGGCCAGGTGCGCGACTGGGCCGGCGGCACCCGCATCGGCGCCGCGCTGGCGAGCTTCAACCGCCACTGGGCGCGCCGCACGCTGTCCGGGCGCGCCACCGTGCTGCTGGTTACCGACGGGCTCGACCACGAGCATATCGACCTGCTCGGCGACGAAATGGCTCGCTTGCGCCGCTTTGCGCACCGCATCGTCTGGCTCAACCCGCTGCTGCGCTACCCTGGATTCACGCCGCAGGCGCGCGGCGTGCAGGCGATCCTGCCGCATGTCGACGCGCTGCGTCCGGCGCACAACCTGGATAGCCTGCTGGCGCTCGAATCCCTGCTGTCCGACCAGGGCGGCCCCGCGCGGGCCGGCGCCACCAACCCACCAAGAAAGGAAGCCCCGCCATGGAAATGAACCAGAGCCAGCGCCTGCCGATTCCCCAGCAGGTGGCATGGGAAGCGCTCAACGACACCGCGCTGCTCAAGCAATGCATCCCCGGATGTGAGAGTATCGAGCCCGACGGCGACAATGCCTACCAGGTGGCCATGACGGCCGCGGTAGGCCCGGTCAAGGCGCGCTTCAAGGGCCGCATGGCGCTGGAAGACATCCAGGCTCCGGACAGCTACACCATCCGCTTCGACGGCCAGGGTGGCGCGGCCGGATTCGGCAAGGGTACTGCCCGCGTGAAGCTGGAGCCTGACGGCGACGAGACCGTGCTGACGTACACCGTCGACGCCCATGTGGGAGGCAAGATCGCACAGATCGGCTCGCGGCTGGTGGACGCCGCAGCGCGCAAGCTGGCGGATACCTTCTTTGCGCGCTTCACCGAGGCGGTCACACCGGACACCACACAAGAAACGCCAGCGGCCGAGGGCGCCCCCGCCGCAGCCGCCGGCGAGAATGAACAGACAGAGGAACCGAAGCGGAAACGATCATGGACAGCGTGGATCTCGAAGTCCTGAAGAACAGCGTGCACTGGCAGCAACAGGGCCATCGCGTGCTGCTGGTCACGGTAGTGCGCACCTGGGGCTCGTCGCCCCGCCCCGAGGGCGCGATGCTGGCGGTGCGTGATGATGGCCTGGTGGTCGGCTCGGTCTCGGGCGGCTGCATCGAAGACGACATCATCGACCGCGTGCGCCGGCAAGGCATCACGTCGGACCAGCCCGAGGCCATCAAGTACGGCATCAGCGCCGAGGAAGCCCACCGGTTCGGGCTGCCCTGCGGCGGCACCATCGAACTGGTCGCCGAGCCGCTCAAGCCGGCCAGCGGCATCGCCGAATTGCTCGATGCCATGGAAAACGGCCGGCTGGTCGCGCGCACGCTCGACATGGCTACGGGCGTCGCCACGCTGGGGCCGGCCAGTGCCACCGACGGGCTGGTCTTCGACGGCAAGACGCTGCTGACCATCCACGGTCCGCGCTACCGCATGCTGGTGATCGGCGCGGGGCAGTTGTCCAAGTACCTGTGCCAGATCGCCGTCGGGCTGGGCTTCCAGGTCACCGTGTGCGATCCGCGCGAGGAATACACGGAAACCTGGGACATCCCCGGCGTGACCATGGTGCGCACCATGCCGGACGACACCGTGATGGACATGAAGCTGGACGAGCGCTGCGCGGTGATTGCGCTGACGCACGATCCCAAGCTGGATGACCTGGCGCTGATGGAAGCGCTGCGCACCAGGGCTTTCTATGTGGGAGCCCTGGGTTCGCGCCGCAACAACCAGGCGCGGCGCGAGCGGCTGAAGGAATTCGATCTGACCGAGTTGCAGCTGGCGCGGCTGCATGGGCCGGTTGGCATCTATATTGGCAGCCGTACGCCGCCGGAAATCGCCATCTCGATTCTGGCCGAAGTGGTTGCGGCCAAGAACCATGTGTCGCTGCCGGACATCCTGCAGGTGGAAGGCGCCAAGGCCGCGCGCGAGATGGCTGCCAGCACCGGCAGCAGCTGCGATGTTTCCCCTGGTCCGTCGACCTGACGCGTGATAGCCGAGTGCCCGCCATGACTGCCGCTCCCAATGCTCCCTTGCTTCGCACCGACCTGCCTACCGGGATTTTGCTGGCGGCGGGTTTTGGCCGACGGTTCGATGCTGCCGGCACGCGGAACAAGCTGCTTGAAGTGTTGCCCGGTGGGCGCACGGTTGCCTGGCGCAGTGCGCGTACGTTGGCGGCGGCGTTGCCGGATTCGATTGCGGTGATCCGGCCGGGAAATCCCGCGCTGGCGGAAGAGCTCAGGCGCGGGGGGTGCCGTGTGCTCGAATCGGCCGACGCCGAGCAGGGCATGGGTGCCGCGCTGCGCGCGGCGGTGGCGGCGACGCCTGATGCGCGGGGATGGGTGGTTGCGCTTGCTGACATGCCCTGGCTGCCGATGGAACTGGTACGGGCGGTGGCGCTGACGATCACCACCCCTGAAACGATTGCCGCGCCATGGCGCAATGGCCAGCGCGGGCATCCCGTGGGCTTCGGTGCTGCCTGGCGGGACGACCTGCTGAAGCTCGATGGGGATGAAGGGGCGCGGGGATTTCTTCAGGGGAAGCCGGTGACGCGGATATTGACTGAGGATGAGGGGGCGTTTCGGGATATTGATACGCCGGGGGATTTGGGGTGATTTTTTCCCTGCGGGCCGGCATCAGGTGGATATTTGATATCCACCTGATGCCAGCCGCAAGGCACTATCAGAATAAACACCCTACCCCACCAACTCCCCCGTCTTCACCGCCATAATAAAATCATTCCGATGCAGCCCCTTGATCTTCTTGGTCCGCCAGGAAACCGTGGCATGCCCCCACCCAAAGCTGATCTCCGGATGATGCCCCTGCTCTTCCGCCAGCTGACCAACGCGGGCAACAAACGCCAGCGCCTCGGCGAAATTGGGAAAAGCAAACCGCCTCTCCAGCCGCGTAGCCCCATCCACCAAATCCCATCCCGGTGCCTGCGGCAATAACGCCTCAGCCTCGTCAGGCGTCAACGGCGGAACCCCGCCGCGGCACGGCGTGCAAGTTTGCGATGCCAGATCTTCACTCATAGTCCTACTCCCCGACTGGCGGGCAAGCAGAAGAAAACCTCAACCGCCCTCAGTCTCAGCCAACGCACGCAAGAATTCACCACTCCACCAGTGCACATCCTGCACCCGAATACGCTCCAGCAGCTTCTGGTGCCGTGACTGGCGCTCGGCCAGTGGCATATGCAACGCCTGCTGGATCGCCTGCGCAGTCGCATGGGTATCGTAGGGATTCACCAGCAGCGCTTCCTTCAACTGTTCCGCCGCGCCGGCAAAACGCGACAACACCAGCACGCCCGGATCCTCCGGATCCTGCGCGGCAATAAACTCCTTGGCCACCAGGTTCATCCCGTCGCGCAGCGGCGTCACCAACGCCACGCGGCTCGCGCGGCACAGCCCGGGCAGCCGCTTGCGCGCGGTGGTGCGATGGATATACCGCACCGGCATCCAGTCCAGCTCGCCGAACTCGCCATTGATCGCGCCAGTCAGCTGCTCCATCGCGCTGCGCAGGTCCACATACGCATCGACCGACTCGCGCGAAGGCGCGGCGATCTGCACCAGCGTGGCGCTCATCCGGTTTTCCGGATATTCCGCCAGCAGCCGGTAGAACGCTTTCAGCCGCTGCGGCAAGCCCTTGGAGTAATCGAGCCGGTCGATGCCAAGCAGCAGCCGCCGGCGCGCGTACTGGGCGCACATCATGTCGTAGGTTTCCTGCGCCTCCTCGCCGCGGCCGAGTTCGATGAACTCATCCACGTCGATCCCGATCGGGAAGGCCTGCGCCCGCACCGTGCGATGGAAAGCGCGGTAGCGGTGCTCGCCCATCGGCTCGGCCTGGGCCTCGGCCTGTACGTAGCGCGAAAAATGCTCCACGTCAGCGTGGCTCTGGAAGCCGAGCAGGTCGTACGCAAAGAGCGCGCGCATCAACCACTCATGCTGCGGGATGGCCGCCAGGATCAGCGGCGGCGGCAGCGGCACGTGCAGGAAGAAGCCGATCTTCTGGCCGCAGCCGATCGCGCGCAACTCGGAGGCCAGCGGGATCAGGTGGTAGTCGTGGATCCAGATGACGTCGTCGGGCTTGAGCAGCGGCGCCAGCTTGCGCGCGAACAGCTGGTTCACCCGGCGGTAGCCGTTGAGGAAGTTGGAATCGAAGTCGGCGAGGTCGAGCCGGTAATGGAACACCGGCCACAGCACGCCGTTGCTGTAGCCAAGGTAATACGCGTCGTGGTCTTCGCGGCTCAGGTCCACCGTGGCCAGCGTCACGTTGCCGGCCTGCTGCAGGTGCAGCTCGCCTTCGCCGGGGGTGCCGCCCTGGGCAGAGTCCAGCGCCTTGCCGCTCCAGCCAAACCACATCCCGCCGGTCTGGCGCAAGGCTTCGGAAAGCGCCACGGCAAGGCCGCCGGCGGCCACGTTGCGCGGATCTGCGACACGGTTGGATACCGCTACAAGTCTTGGCATATGTTGGTTTCTGGATTCCTTTGTTCTTGTCGTGCGGGATGCCCGGAGCGCCGGTGCGGGATCAGATCACCGTGTCCCACGGCGCCGACAGCCGCATCGCGCCATTGATCAGCCCGACCATCGAGTAGGTCTGCGGGAAATTGCCCCACATCTCGCCGGTCACGGGATGGGTGTCCTCGGACAGCAAGCCGAGCGGGTTGCGCGCCGCGAGCATCGCTTCGAAAATCTCGCGCGCCTCTTCGCGCCGGCCGATGCGCGCCAGCGCGTCGATGCGCCAGAAGGTGCAGATATTGAACGCGGTCTCGGGCTTGCCGAAATCGTCGGGCGCCTCGTAGCGGCGCATATACGGCCCGTCGCACAGCGAAGTCTCCAGCGCTTTCACCGTGGCGATAAAGCGCGGGTCGCGCGGATCGATGAAGTTGACCTCGGCCATCAGCAGCACGCTGGCGTCGAGCTCGCGCCCGCCGAAGCTTTCGGCAAAGGCCTGCCGCGATTCGCTCCACGACTCGGCCAGGATCTGTTCCTTCATGCGCCTGGCATGGTCGTGCCAGTAGGCCGCGCGCTCCGGGATCTGCAGCTTCTCGGCGACCTTGGCCAGCCGGTCGCACGCGGCCCAGCTCATCAGCGCCGACGAGGTATGCACGCGGGCGCGCGTGCGCAACTCCCACATGCCGGCGTCGGGCGTGCCAAAGACTTTCACCGCCTGTTCGCCCACCTCCTCCAGCCGGCCGAACTCGGCCGGCCCGCCGCGGTGCAGCAGCCGGTGATCATGGAAGGCCTGCGCCGCGCCCAGCACCACGTTGCCGTAGACGTCATGCTGGAAGTGTTCCTGCGCCTGGTTACCCACGCGCACCGGCCCCATGCCCCGGTAGCCGGACAGATGGTCGAGCATGCTCTCGGGCAGCTCGCGTTCCAGGCCGATGCCGTACAGCGGCTGGATATGCCCGTCCTGCGACTGCATCACCACGTTGGAGAGCCAGCGCAGGTAGTCCTCCATGGTGCCGACCTCGGACAGGCTGTTGAGCGCGCGCACCACGAAAAACGCGTCGCGCAGCCAGCAGAAGCGGTAGTCCCAGTTGCGGCCGCTGCCAGGCGCCTCGGGGATACTGGTGGTCATCGCCGCGACGATGGCGCCAGTCTCTTCGTACAGCGACATCTTCAGCGTGATGGCGGCGCGGATCACCGCGTCCTGCCATTCGCGCGGCACCGCCAGCCGGCGGCTCCACAGGCGCCAGTAGGCGGTGGTTTCCTGCTCGAAATCGCGCGCGATCTCTTCCACGCCATGCGCCAGGGTCTCATCGGGGCCCAAAATGAAGTTGTGCCCGCGCGTGACCAGGAACGGCGTGTGCGACAGCACGTACGCCAGCGGCGCATCGGTGGTCATGCGCAGCGTCATCGATTCCCCGGTATAGCGCACATGGCTGCTGCCGCGCGTGATCTCCGGCGCCTTGCGACCCCATTCGAAGCGCGGTGCCACCACCACCCGCACGCGCGGCGCGCCGCGCACGGGACGGATGCGTCGGATCAGCGTGGTCGGGCGGAAATATCGGCCCAGCCGGAAGAAGCGCGGCGCGAAGTCGGTGATTTCCAGGCAGTTGCCATGGGTGTCGGTCAGCCGCGTGCGCAGCACCGCGGTATTGGGTTCGTACCACTGCCTGGCACTGTGGAAGTCCTCGAGCTCGATCGAGAACTGGCCCGCGTTCTCGCTGGGGTCCAGCAGCGCGTTGAAGACCGGATCGCCGTCAAAGCGCGGCAGGCACGACCAGACGATGCGCCCGCGGCCATCCACCAGCGCGGAGATCGCGCAGTTGCCGATCATGCCCAGCGACAGCGACGGCTCGGCATACCGGCTGCTGCCGTCCACGGACTTGTTCACGCCTTCGCTCGGCGGCTTGCCCAGCTCGCCGGGGCTGCTCGTATTGGTCACAGCAGTATCTCCCTCAGGATGCTGTCGGATGGGGATTGTGGCGCGGTGCGCCTTCGCGGCCTGGCTCGGCCTCGTGCGGCACGGCGCCGGGCTGGCCGGCGGCGCGCGCGGATTGATCCAGCGCCCGCGCCGAGCGGTGCAGCCAGCTGCGCAGCGCAGCGGGTCCCTCCACGCATACGCCGGCCACGGTCTCGCGCCGGCCTACCAGCACGCCCAGCCCGCCGAGCTTGCGCACGGCGGCAAAGCCGGGCTCGTCGGTCATGTCGTCGCCGGCAAACAGCGGCGTGCGGTCGAAAAACGGCGCCGATTTCATGAAGGCGGCAATGGCGTCGCCCTTGTCGACGCCGGCGGGCTTGATCTCGACCACCATCTTGCCGGGCAAGGCCTCCAGCCCGACCGCGTGGCGCAATATGTCAGTGACGGCGGCATCGACCAGGCCGGCTAGCTCGGGCGCCTGGCGGTAGTGGATGGCAACGGCAACGGACTTGCGCTCCAGCCGCAACGCGGGATAGGCGTGCACCAGCGCTTCCAGGTGTGGGATCAGGGGCTCGAGGGCGGGCGCGGGTGTCTGGGACACCATGCCGCCGTCGGTGCGGAATTCGGCCCCGTGGATGCCGGCAGCCGGCAACTGCAAGGGCTGCAGGAAATGATCCAGCTCGACGATCGGCCTGCCGGAGATGACGGCGAGCGCGCCGTCCAGCCGCTGGTACAACGTGCGCAGCGTGCCGACCAGTTCAGGTTCTACCTGCACCAGTTCGGGCCGCGGCGCGAGGTCGGCCAGCGTGCCGTCGAAGTCGAGAAACAGGGCGGTATTGGGTTCGATAAGCGGTAGCTGAGGCATCGCGCTACACCGTAACACGTTGTTTTGACCGGCGTCCACCGGGCGCCGTCCTACATGGCGGCAGCGCAAGCGTCAGCCGATGCAAGTCCGGGGCCAGCCCCGGGGCATTGTGCCAAGCCCTGCCGCCAGTGCATTCCCAGCCACTTCAGACAACGCCCACCGCCGTCCCGTACACGCTGCGCCGGGCGACGGGTGGGCCGCCCCGGTGGGGTGCGCGGCGCCGCCATCCTTTATCATTGGCGGTTTCCACCAGAATTTCCGGCTTTTTTTGTGCCGCCCCCGCGGCCCTGCCCTGACACCATGACCCGCTCGTCCGCCGCCCGCCCCGACTATTTGAAGAAGATCCTGACCGCCAAGGTCTACGACGTGGCGCAGGAAACCGAACTGACCTACGCGCACCAGCTGTCGGCGCGCACAGGCAACTCGGTCTGGTTCAAGCGAGAAGACACCCAGCCGGTGTTCTCGTTCAAGCTGCGCGGCGCGTACAACAAGATGGCGTCGCTGTCGGCGGAGGAACTCAAGCGCGGCGTGGTCGCGGCTTCGGCCGGCAACCATGCCCAGGGCGTGGCGCTGTCCGCGGCCCGGCTGCAGTGCAAGGCCATCATCGCCATGCCGGTGACCACGCCGCGGGTAAAGATCGACGCGGTGCGCGAGCGCGGCGGCCAGTGGGTCCAGGTGGAACTGCACGGCGAGTCGTACAGCGATGCCTACCACCATGCCGCCGAGCTGGAGAAGAAGCACAAGCTGACCTTCATCCACCCGTTCGACGATCCCGAGGTGATCGCGGGCCAGGGCACCATCGCCATGGAAATCCTGCGCCAGCACCCGGGCCCGATCCATGCCGTGTTCGTCGCCATCGGCGGTGGCGGGCTGATCTCGGGCGTCGCCGCCTACATCAAGGCGGTGCGTCCGGAGATCAAGGTGATCGGCGTGCAGACCTTCGACTCGGATGCGATGAAGCGCTCGGTCGATGCCGGCAAGCGCATCGAGCTGAAGGAAGTGGGCCTGTTCTCGGACGGCACCGCGGTCAAGCTGGTTGGCAAGGAAACCTTCCGCATCACGCGCGAGCTGGTCGACGACATCATCCTGGTCGACACCGATGCCATCTGCGCCGGCGTGAAGGACGTGTTCCAGGACACGCGCAGCATCCTGGAGCCGGCCGGCGCGCTGGCGGTGGCGGGCCTGAAGGCGTATGCCGAGCGCGAGAAGCTCAAGGGCCAGCACCTGGTCGCGATCGCGTGCGGCGCCAACATGAACTTCGACCGCCTGCGCTTCGTCGCCGAGCGCGCCGAGGTGGGCGAGGCGCGCGAAGGCGTGTTCGCCGTGACCATCCCCGAGGAGCGCGGCAGCTTCAAGCGCTTCTGCGAGCTGGTCGGCACGCGCAGCGTGACCGAGTTCAACTACCGCATCGCCGACACCAGCGTGGCGCATATTTTCGTCGGCGTGCAGATCGCCAGCCGCGCCGAGAATGACAAGATCGCCGCCAGCTTCCGCAAGCACGGCTTCGACACGCTCGACCTGTCCAACGACGAACTGGCCAAGCAGCACATCCGCTACATGGTGGGCGGCCGCTCGGCGCTGGCGCATGACGAGCTGCTGTACCGCTTCGAGTTCCCGGAGCGCCCGGGCGCGCTGATGAAGTTCCTGTCGAGCATGAGCCCGAACTGGAACATCAGCCTGTTCCACTACCGCAACCAGGGCGCGGACACCTCCAATATCCTGGTCGGCATCCAGGTGCCGAAGAACGAAAAGCGCGCCTTCCGCGCCTTCCTTTCGACGCTGGGCTACGTACACTGGGACGAAACCGACAACCCGGTGTACAAGCTGTTCCTGTACTGATTGCTGGCCCTGATTGCTGGCCCAATTGCTGTCCCGATTCCTGCCGAGCGCCCCATGAGCCTCCCCGAACACTCGCCGCTGGGCAAGCCCTCGGCCTACAAGACCGAATACGACGCCTCGCTGCTGTTCCCGATCCCGCGCCAGCCCAAGCGCACCGAGATCGGCCTGGCCCAGGGCAAGCCGGTGCCGTTCTTCGGCGTCGACATCTGGAACGCCTACGAGCTGTCGTGGCTGAACCTGAAGGGCAAGCCGCAGGTGGCGCTTGCCACCTTCATCATCCCGTCGGACACGCCCAACATCGTCGAGTCCAAGTCGTTCAAGCTGTACCTGAACTCGTTCAACCAGACCAGAATCGCTTCGCCGGAGGCGCTGCAGCAGCTGCTGCACCACGACCTGTCCGAAGCCACCGGCGGCACGGTGCAGGTGCGGCTGGTCACCGAGGCGGATCTCGGCAAGCAGCAGATGGGCGAACTCGACGGCCTGCTGCTGGACCGGCTCGACATCGAGGTCGACCGCTACGAGCCCGCGCCCGAACTGCTGTTCGCCGACCAGGGCGAATCGCCGGTGGAGGAAACGCTGGTGTCGCACCTGCTCAAGTCCAACTGCCTGGTCACGGGGCAGCCCGACTGGGGCAGCGTGCAGATCCGCTATGTTGGCGCGCCGATCAACCAGGAAGCGCTGCTCAGGTACCTGATCTCGTTCCGTAACCACAACGAGTTCCATGAACAATGCGTCGAGCGGATCTTCATGGACGTGCTGCGGCAATGCAAGCCGGTGAAGCTGGCGGTGTATGCGCGCTATACGCGGCGTGGGGGGCTGGATATCAATCCGTTCCGGACCAACTTCAATACGGCCTGGCCGGATAACAAGAGGAATGCGCGACAGTAGCGCTTGAACTGGCGATAACGTCGAAGCTATCGCTTGTTCGCTCCCCTCTCCCGCTCGCGGGAGAGGGGACCGGCCGGCGCTATGGGAAGCGGCATCGTCGAATGCCGACGCGCGTCAAAACTCCCCGTGAAACCTCACCCCATAAAACTTCACCGGCCCGCGATCCCGGTTGTACCCGGGATTGCGCACAAACTGAAAGTCCGGGCTGATGCTCAGGTACTTCACCGGCTGGAAGCTGTAGTAGATCTCCAGGATCTGCTCGGGCCCATAGCGCAGCGCGCCGTCGCCAAGAAACGCGCCCTGCCCGCCTGCAGCAAGGTAGTTGTGATGCCGGCTGCCCAGCATATTGATCGCCACGGCCACGCCCAGCGCATCGCGGGAACGTCCCCACGCATCCCCCTTCAGCACGCCGCCCGCTGACACCTGCCTGCCGATCTCGGTAAAGGCATAAGTCTCGGTCTTGTCGTCCGACAGGCTTGCACGCGCAAACACGCCCAGCGAATCCGTCACCTGCTGCAGCAGCGTCACGCCGACGCCCGTCTTGGCATGCTCGCGCCTTACGTCGGCCAGGTCCGGCGTGGTGTTGTTGGCGATGCCGAACTGGATCGCATCGCTGAACGCGCCCATGCGCGCCTTGTTGCGGAACAGCAGCAACCGCGCGGTGCCGGGCCGGCCCGCAAGCTGGTAGCGCTTCTCCAGCTCGATGATGTCGCCGTAGTGCTCGAACATGCGCATATCGAGCTCCAGCCCGTTCGATTCCAGCGGCTGCAGGAAGCGTCCGATGCGCGCCGACCAGCCATCGCCGATGTACTCCAGCGACAAGCCCCAGGTATAGCCGCGCGAATCCGCCGCATAGTCGAAGGCGCCGTGCGTCAGGAACGACCAGTTCATGAATTGCGTGCGCGGGTCAGAGCCGAATTCGTTCTGGTCGAAGACGTCGAGCACGCCGAAATTGCCCGCGGTCAGCACCACGCGGCGCTGGTCCACCGTGCGGGCGAACTGGTTGAAGTCGGCCTCCAGCGTCTCGGTGGGGCCGCCCAGCCCCCAGTTCTGCCGGATAAACGCGCGCGCGCGGTAGAACACCGGGCTGGTGCTCGCGCCCTTCGCCAGTTCGCCGTTCGACAGGCCACCCACGCCATGCAGCCCCGAGAACGGCACGCCTTGCGCCACCTCCGGGTTGAAATGGAACTCGGCGCCCTGCCACAACCGCAGGCCGAGGTCGAGCGTGGCGGTGAACGAGTAGCTTTTCGCGCGCTCGGTGCCGAGGCTGTTCGGGCCCGAGTAGGCGGCGCCGAAGGCCGGCTTGCGCTGCCAGATATAGGTGCTCTGGCCATGGAAGGCGAAAGGGCTTTCCCTTTCGGGGGCGTCGTCCGCAGCAGTTGCCTGCTGCGCGGTGGCGGGCAAGCAGGCGCAACAAGCCAGCGCAGCCAGCGCGCGGCGGAAACGGCGTCGGGCGCGCGGGTACGCGGCGGCAAGTGGCGAAAACAGCATGAGGAAAGGGACTGGCGGGCGATGTGCCGGGAGCGGCGCGCCCGGCGCACGCAGCATAGCCAAGCGCACATGACATGTCCACCGACATGCCCACCCCAGGCCAGGTGCGGGAATGCCGACGTTGTAACCGAGCTTGAATTAATTAACTCAAAAATTAATATTAGTTCGACACGGTTCCCTGCATACCCATGCCACGCAAACCCGCTACCCCGAAGCCGCCGGAACGCCGCACACCCGGCCGCCCCGCCGCCGGCCAGCCCGGCCAGCGCGAACGCATTCTCGATGCCGCCACCGACCTGTTCTCGCGGCAAGGCGTCGCCGGCACGCCAGTCAAGGCCATCGCCGTGCAGGCAGGCGTCACCCCCGCGCTGGTCCACTACTACTTCAGCGACCGCGAGCTGCTGCTCGATGCCGTGATCGAGGAAAAGGTGCAGCCGCTGGTGGCACAGTTCTTCACCACCGGCCCGCAGGACACGGAGCCATTGGCGATGCTGGTCGGCCTCGCCACCCGCCTGGTCCGTGCCGCGGCCGATACGCCCTGGTTCCCCGGCCTGTGGATTCGCGAGGTTGCCAGCGACGACGGCGCGCTGCGCGAGCGCGTGCTGAAGCGGTTCGCGCTGCAGCGCGCCGGCGCCATGATGGCGCCGCTGGCGGCGGCGATCGCCAACGGGCAACTCAACCGAGGGCTGGAGCCGGCGCTGGTGATGCCGTCGCTGGTGGGCCTGACGCTGCTGCCGCTGGCCACCACGCATATCTGGCGCCGACTGCCGGGTGCCGAAGCGGTCGATACCGACGCGCTGGTACGCCATGTCTCGGCGCTGCTCACGCACGGGCTCGCCCCCGCGCCGGCTGCCGGCGCCGAAGCCTCGCCCGCATCGAAAAAGAAGGGCCGCACGCCCAGGCAATCCCCGGAGTCCGCTTCATGAACGCCGCTGTTTCCGCCCTTCCCGCGCTGCCGCGCGCGCTCCCCATCGCAGCGCTGCTCGGCGCCGCGCTGCTGGCCGCCGGCTGCGGCAAGCCCGGCAACGACACCTGGCAAGGCTATATCGAAGGCGAGTTCGTCAGCGTCGCCTCGCCCTTCGCCGGCCGCCTCGACACGCTCTCCGTGCAGCGCGGCCAGCAGGTCGCGCAGGGCGCCGCGCTGTTCGCCCTCGAATCCGATGACGAACGCGCCGCGCGCCAGCAGGCCGAGGACCAGTTGCGCGCCGCCGAAGCGCAGTTGCAGGACATGAAGACCGGCAAGCGCCCGGTCGAAGTCGACGTGAACCGCGCCCAGCTGGCGCAGGCACAGGCCCAGGCGCAACGCAGCGCCGCCGCGCTGCGGCGCGACGAGCGCCAGTTCGAGATCGGCGGCATTGCGCAGGCGCAGCTCGACGAATCGCGCGCCCAGGCCCGCAGCGACGCGGCGCGCGTGCGCGAGCTGCAGCGCGATATCGACGTGGCACGGCTGCCGGGCCGCGATGCGCAACAGGCCGCACAGGCCGCGCAAGTGGCTGCAGCGCGCGCCGCGCTGGCGCAGGCGGACTGGAAGCTGTCGCGCAAGACCGTGGCCGCCACGCAGGCCGGCCTGGTCTACGACACGCCCTACCGCCTCGGCGAATGGGTGCCCGCCGGCAGCCCGGTGGTGCGCATGCTGCCGCCCGGCAACGTCAAGGTGCGCTTCTACGTGCCCGAGGCCGTCGTCGGCGCGCTGCGCAACGGACAGGCGGTGCAGGTGCGCTGCGATGGCTGCGCCGCGCCGGTGGCGGCCAGCATCACCTATGTCGCCAACGAGGCCGAATACACGCCGCCGGTGATCTACAGCAACGAGACCCGCAACAAGCTGGTGTTCCTGGTGGAGGCGCGCCCGTCGGCCGCCGATGCCATCAAGCTGCGGCCCGGCCAGCCCGTCGAGGTGGTGCGGCAATGAACACGGAAACCAACCACACCGCCAATGGCCGCGCGCAGGAACTCGCCATCGACGTGCGCGGGCTGAACAAGCATTTCGGCGACAAGCACGTGGTCAACGATCTCAGCATGCAGGTCGCCCGCGGCGAGATCTTCGGCTTCCTTGGCCCCAACGGCAGCGGCAAGACCACCTCGATCCGCATGATGTGCGGTCTGTTGACCCCGGATTCGGGCAAAGGCACCTGCCTGGGTTTCGACATCCTGACCGAGTCCGACGAAATCAAGCGCCGCGTCGGCTACATGACGCAGAAGTTCTCGTATTGGGACGACCTGTCGATCCGCGAGAACCTGGACTTCGTCGCGCGCGTGTATGGCATGCAGGACCGGCGCAATGCCGTCGACCGCGCGCTCGAAGACCTGGGCCTGGCGACGCGCTCGGCACAACTGGCGGGGTCCTTGTCGGGCGGCTGGAAGCAGCGCCTGGCGCTGGCGGCCTGCCTGCTGCACGAACCGAAGCTGCTGCTGCTCGACGAACCTACCGCTGGTGTCGACCCCAAGGCGCGCCGCGACTTCTGGGAGCAACTGCACCGGCTTGCCGCGCGCGGCATCTCGGTGCTGGTCAGTACGCACTACATGGACGAGGCCGAGCGCTGCCACAAGCTCGCCTATATCGCCTACGGCAAGCTGCTGGCGCAGGGCACCGCCGACGAAGTCGTGGCCAGCCAGCAGCTGTCGACGTGGAGCGTGGAAGGCGACGACCTCGCCATGCTGTCGGAGCAACTGCAGGGCGCGCCGGGCGTGGAACAGACCGTGGCATTCGGCACCGCGCTGCATGTCACCGGCCGCGATGCGCAGGCGCTGGCCGCCACGCTTGAACGACTGGCCGGACCGGGACGGCGAGTGGCACAGGCCCAGACCAGCCTGGAAGACGTGTTCATCCACATGATGAGCCGGGCCGAGGACAACATGGGCACGCGCAAGGCGAAGGAGCCGACATGAACGCCGCCGCAATCCCGAACCCGCGCAAGCCACGCGCCAACGGCACCCGCTTCTCTCTCCAGCGCTGGTGGAGCATCGTTCTGAAGGAATTCCTGCAGCTGCGCCGCGACCGCGTCACCTTCGGCATGATCGTCGGCCTGCCGATCATGCAGCTGCTGCTGTTCGGCTTTGCCATCAACACCGACCCGCGCCACCTGCCGACCGCGGTGATCGCCGCCGACCAGAGCGAATTCACCCGCACCTTTATCGCCAGCATGCAGAACTCCACCTACTTCAAGGTGGTCGCGACCCTGCCCGACGAAGCCGCCGGCAGACAGGCGCTGATGAAGGGCGACGTGCAGTTCGTGCTCAGCATTCCGCCCGACTTCACGCGCAAGCTGCTGCGCGGCGAACGCCCCGCGCTGCTGGTGGAGGCCGATGCCACCGATCCCTCGGCGACGGGCCAGGCGATCGCGGCGCTGCCACAACTGCCGTTCAGCGTCGGCAAGCATGACCTGAAAGGCTCGCTGGCGCCGCTGGCGGGCGGCAAGGCCCCGTTCGACGTGCAGGTGCAGCGCCTGTACAACCCCGAGGGCCTGACCCAGTACAACATCATCCCCGGCCTGATGGGCGTGATCCTGTCGATGACCATGGTGATGATGACCGGGCTGGCAATGACGCGCGAACGCGAGCGCGGCACCATGGAAAACCTGCTGGCCACGCCGGTACGGCCGCTGGAGGTGATGACCGGCAAGATCGTGCCGTACATTTTCATCGGGCTGATCCAGGTGACCATCGTGCTGCTGGCCGCGCGCTGGGTCTTTAACGTGCCGTTCGTCGGCTCGGTGACGGCGGTATACCTGGCGGCACTGCTGTTCATCGCGGCCAACCTGACGGTGGGCATCACGTTGTCGTCGCTGGCGCAGAACCAGCTGCAGGCGATGCAACTGACCTTCTTCTATTTCCTGCCCAACATCCTGCTGTCGGGGTTCATGTTCCCGTTCGCCGGCATGCCCGGCTGGGCGCAGGTGATCGGCAACATCCTGCCGATGACGTATTTCAACCGCATGGTGCGCGGCATCCTGCTCAAGGGCAGCGGCTGGGCTGAGCTATGGCCGCAGGTCTGGCCGATGGCGCTGTTCATCGTGGTGGTGATGACGATCGCAGTGCGCTTCTACCGCCGCACGCTGGACTGAAGGATTGCTGCCATGACCCGATTTTTTCCCTTGATGGCCGCGGCCGCGCTGCTGGCCGGCTGTGCCGTCGGCCCCGACTTCCGCAGCCCCGCGCCGCCCAGCGATGCCGGCTACGTGCCAGGCCCGCAACCGGTTGCCACCGTGGCGGCCGACAGCGGCGATCGCCACGCGCAATCGCACGCGCAGACACTGGCCGCCGGCGCCGACGTGCCGGCGCAATGGTGGACGCTGTTCCGCAGCGCGGAGCTTGACGCCACCATCCGCATGGCGCTCGACGCCAGCCCCACGCTGGCGCAGGCGCGCGCACGGCTGCGCGAGGCGCAGGAAAACCTCGCCGCGCGCACCGGCGCCACGCGCTGGCCGGCGGTCGACGCCCAGCTCAATACCACGCGCCAGCAGGTCAATTTCCAGTCGATGGGCATTTCGGCGATCCCCAGCCCGGGACCGTTCACGCTGTACGGCGCCACGGTGCAGGTGTCCTACGTACTCGACCTGTTCGGCGGCCAGCGGCGCGAGCTGGAAGGGCTGCAGGCAGCGGTCGACTACCAGCGCTACGAGCTGGAAGCGGCGCGGCTGGCGCTGGCCGCGAACGTCGCCACCGCGGCGATCCGCGAGGCCGGACTGCGCGCACAGCTGGCCGACACCGTCGCCGTGGCCGAAGCGCAGCAGCGCCAGCTGCGCATCACCGAGGAACGGCTGCGCACCGGCGGCGTCGCGCGCGTGGACGTGCAGCGCCAACGCTCACTTTTGGCGCAGACCCAGGCGCTGGTACCGGGGCTGCAGCGCCAGTTGGAGACCACGCAGCACCAGCTGGCAGTCTATACCGGCCAGTCGCCGGCGGCAGCCACGTTGCATGAGTTCCGTCTGGACGACCTGTACCTGCCCGACACGCTCCCAGTCAGCCTGCCCGCCACGCTCGCACGTCGCCGGCCCGATATCCGCGCCGCAGAAGCGCTGCTGCACCAAGCATCGGCCAATATCGGCGTGGCCACCGCCAACCTCTACCCGCAGGTGACACTCAGCGCCAGCGGAGGCAGCCAAGCCCTTGCGGCGCGCGACCTGTTCAGCAGTCTCAACGTCTGGAGCCTGGCAGCCGGGCTTGTGCAGCCGGTGTTCCGCGGCGGCGAGCTGCAGGCCCACAAGCGCGCAGCCGAAGCGGCCTATGAACAATCGCTGGCAGCCTACCGCCAGGCCGTGCTGCAGGGGCTGCAGAATGTGGCCGACACATTGCGCGCGCTGGAAGCCGACGCCGCCACGCTGCGCGAGCGCGCCGACAATGCGCGCCAGGCGCGAGATACGCTGGCGGTGGTGTCGGAGCAGTACCGGCTGGGCGGGGTCAGCCAGCTGACGGTGCTGGATGCCGAGCGGCAGGCGCGGCAGGCTTCGCTGGAGCTGGCGCAGGCGCGGGCGGACCGACTGGCGGACTCGGCGGCATTGATGCAGGCGCTGGGGGGGGGGTGGTGGCAGGAAGACCAGCAGGCCAGTGCGGCCGGGTCACCCCCCTGGCCGGAGCGCTGATCGTCAGCGGCCGATAAACGCGCGCAAGCGGCGCACCCCGTCATCCAGCCGCGCCGGATCGCAGGCATAGCACCAGCGCACAAAGCCTTCTCCCTCGTCGCCGAATGCGCTGCCGGGGGCCAGTCCGAGGCGTGCGTCGCGCACCAGCTGCTTGCACAGCCCCAGGCTGTCGGCCGCGCCCGGCAGGCGGAAGAAGACATACATTGCGCCGTCCGGGGTATGCGCATCCACACCCGGCAACCCCGATAACGCGCCGACCAGGTGATCGCGTGCGGCGTGCAGGCGCTGCACCAGGTCACGCGTGAAGGGCTCACCCTCGCGTACCGCCACCACGCCGGCCTCCTGCACGAACGACGGCGCGCACGAGGTGTTGTATTCGATCAGCTTGCCCAGGTCGTTGGTCATCGAGGACGGCAACACCATCCAGCCGAGCCGCCAGCCCGTCATCAGCCATGCCTTGGAGAAAGAGTTGACGTGGATCACGCGCTCTTCGCGTGAGGCGATATCGAGGAAGGACGGTGCCGTGTGGCTCTCGCCGCCGCCCGCTTGGTCGCCGTAATAGAGGCGTTCGTAGACTTCGTCGGCAATGATCCAGATGCCATGGCGGCGGCAATGGTCCAGCACGGCCTGCTGCGCGGCGCGCGGCATCACCCAGCCGGTCGGATTGTTGGGCGAATTGACCATCAGCGCACGCGTGCCCGGGGTGAGCGCCGCCAGCAGCTTGTCGACATCAAGCGTCCACCCGTTCGCGCCATAGTCGAGCGACACAGTGTCCACGTTGGCGCCGAGGATCTTGGGAATCTCTACCAGGTTCGGCCACAGCGGCGTGACCGCCACCACGCGGTCACCCGGTCCGGTGACCAGCTGCGCAGCGAGCATCAGGCCATTGACGCCGGCACTGGTGACTGCGACGTTGTCCATGGAGGTCGCGCCGTGCAGTGCGCTCGCATAATCCGCCAGCGCACTGCGCAAGGGCGCGATGCCGAGGTTGTGCGTATAGAAGGTGGCGCCGTTCGACAGTGCACGCGCCGCCGCGTCGCGGATGAAGTCAGGCGTGGCCTGGTCTGACTCGCCAAACCAGAACGGCAGGACGTTGGGCAGGCCAATGCCTGCGTTAGCGACTTCGCGGATACGCGAGGCGCGCAGGTGGCGGACGGTGTCTCGTGCTTGCGGGAGGTTCTGGTCGGTCGAACTGCGGGGGCTTGCAGACATCGGCGCTCCTCGTGAGCGGGGGAAAGAATGCCAAGGGTAGCGGAAAGTGGCGGCGGGCGCGCACCGCCACGCGCTTACCGACCGGGTGAGTACAGTTCGGAGCGGTCCAGAGCACGGCTGTCGCGTCCGGCGCCGCCCGGCCTGAGCTTCAGACCGAAACTGCTTGCCGCCAGTCCTTGGTCGCCAGGACGTAATGCGTACTGCTCCCCGTGATCCGGCCGTGCGGCCTGTGCAGCCGAGGCCGGAGCCGGGGCCGTGCCCGAGGCTGTTCCTGCGGGACGTTGGAGGCTCCCTGCGATTGCCGTGGCGGCCTGCCACAACAGCATGAGCGAGATAAGAGTGCGAAGGATTACCAGAGGATGCCGTCGCCTCGTCGGGTTGCACGTCATGGTGATAAGAACGGCAGCGCTGCAGCGCCTTCATTGTGGCAGCGGCGGCGACGCACCGCCAGCCGCCCGCCGTTTGTGCGCGCTACTACCTGTCAGTCTGCCTGCACTGGTTCCTTTTGCGACCGCGCAAGCCACTAGTTAGTACCACTGGATTTCCAGTACACGGCCTTGCGCTTCGGGACAATGGTAGGCGTAACCCGTTGCGGTGAAATGGGCGAACTCGCGCCACCATCGCGCTGGACCGCCCCGATGACCACCGTGGTCGCCTGGCCGTCGATCGGAACAGTGCCGAACATCGGCGAAGGCGGCAGCCCACCTCCAACAAATTTCGAAGACCTGTCGCCACCGCAGGAGCCCGTTACGCCTACAGCACCGGACGCATTGAACAGGTTGACCCAGTAGCCCCGCGCCTCGCCGAGCATGGTCGAGCAGCTACCTTGCTTGGCTGGTACCGGGCGGTTCGTGCTGAACGTGACCATGCCTGCCGCAATGAGCGCGGAGGTCACGGTCTGTTCCCCCTGTCCGTACTGGCTCAGATCCATGAACCACCCTTTACTACCGGAGCCGGGCAAGACTCCGGTGACGCTGCAGTTGGTAGTGTTCGTGAAGTTGTTCATGAGGCTGGTATCGTCGAGATTGCGTGCAGTGGTGCTGGCAAGATCGTCGAGATATACGTAGAAGCGATTTGTCACACTGCCAAAGGCGTATTGGGCCTGCAACGGGTGCTCGCGGTCACCGGAACCAAGGGCGAGGTACACCTTCCCGCCGGGTGCCGGCAGCACGGCAGGCGCGAACAGGAATTTGCGGCCCGAGCCGTTGGTATAAGCAACCCGGTTCATGACCCAGTCGTTGGGATCCGCCGCGAAATCGATACGGTAGATGTTCCCGCCGGTGTCAACCGCGTAGGCATGGTCGACCACGCCAGCGGTTGTGACTGCGGCCAGCGCGATGTCCGCGGCAACACTGCGCTGCGTGCTGAACGACTTGATGATGGCGCCGGTGTCAGCCTTCAGGACGTAGACGCGCGCGCCCTTTGGACTGGTGCAGTTCGGCGCTACCTGATTTGCGTCCTCGCAGCTATCGTAGCCGCCGCCGACAATTATGACAGGGCCCGTATGGCCAAGCACCGTTGGTACCACCTTGGGCGTCGACCACGTCTGGCCGATCCCGCTGAAGTCATCGCCCGCGATCGGAGCCACGCACCCCAGGTCGTTAGTCAGGTTCGGGCAGCCCGCTTTCCACTTGAACGCAGGCGCAGCGGGATCGGTGACATCGAGCGCGTACAGCATGCGCCCGCCACGACGCATGGTCGGATAGATCCAGACACTGGAATTGTTGGCCGACTGATAGACACCGATCGAACCGTCAAAGAAATAGTCCTTCGGGATGGGTGTCGGCGTAACGCCAGCGGGCGTGGTGGGGTAGTCGATCAGCGGACTGTTGTCTTTCAGGCGTTGGAACTTGCTGAAGAATTCAGGCGCGATGAAGGCCCAGCGTTCCGCCCCAGTGGTCGAATCCACCGCGCGCATCATGCCATCATTGGCCCCATAGTAGGCGGTGACGCCGACCGTGCCACCATAATCGACAGGCAGCGGTCGCGAATGAATGGCATCTCCGTGCAGGGATGGCCGGGTTTCCGTCATATCGGCATTGTTATTCTCGTCGTTGACATCGTGGCCAAGGATGAAATCCGCCAGCGACTGCTGAAGCCCTGACGAACTGGCGTTGAATGGAACCAACGCGCTGCCAGATTGCGTATAGATGTTCCGATTGACCTTCCAGGTCGGGCTCGCATTGGTCGTACCCGGGTTATTGCCCTTGCGAATCACTTCGGCCACGCCGCCTTTCTCCACCAACGGGCCGTCGGGCGCATCTGAAAATGCGGTTTCAGTACTGCAATTCCCTTTTGGCGAGCCATCCTCGTTCACCGTTTCCCAATACCTCCCCGAATCAGTCGTCCAATAGCTGACGGCACAGTCAGTTGGATAACCAGTTAGCGGGTTTACTGCCAGCTGCGGTGGGCTCGAACTATCGCCGAGCACGACGGAACTGCCATTATTAATCAGCTGATACTGCTTCAGATTACCCATCCAGCGAGGTCTGGTACCGGCATCCGGGCGAAACATGGGGATAAAAACCTGATTCTTGTCCTGTGCACGATTGGTAGTATTGACCGGAAGGCTGGCTGAAGCGAACGTCGAATTGACCCCCTGGATCTGAGCGAGAATGAGTTTTATCTTGTTTTCGATATCTGCCTGACCATCCGCATGCATATACCCGCCGTTACCACGGTAAGCGGCATCCCGCAAGGAATTTGAGTATTCCAGATTCGATTGATCGTGAAATACGTCTATTACATAGGTGACGATCGAACCGTTATTGTTTCCATCCGGCACGACCGCGCCACTATTTGCTAGAAACAGGGTCCATTCATCGGTCCAGGTATTCAGGCTGGGGGGGAATTTTGTTGGCAGCCTCGATCCGGCACTGGCAATACCTGGCTCGTAGGATTGATTACCCGCCGACCCGGTATTATTCGCGTTGTTTGCAATATAAATAATAAAGTTCTTCGCGCACGGATTATCAGATTTGATCGGACTCTGATACTTACCACCACCAATCGCAAACCCGGATGTCAGCCCCCTGCCGGACGCGGAATATGCAGCCGCGTTTGTGCCCGTATCAGCATTGTCATTAGGGTATTGATTGGTTGGGAAATATGGACCACTGAACGGAGTGAGACCGGAAAAATATTTATAAAGCTCATACAACCCGGCCGCCTCATCCTTATTTTTCATCCCACCCACCTTCTCGGTGGATGCGGTTATGTTATTTCCGATGTACGCCAAGATACTCTGGAAGGCAGTTCGATTCGTCGCATCGCTCATATCACGCGCACCGAATCGCACATAGCCGCCACCAGTACCCGGCGTGGCGCCATTAGCGTTCGTACCCGCGTAGTCTGTGAGCAACGCCAACCCGATATTCGCGGGATTCGTGGTATTGATCGTGTTCAATACATTGCTCAGGGCCATGACCTCGGCCTTACCCTGAGTCTGCCCACCATCCCAGCCCTGAGAGTTGCGGCTCCAGTTCGGGCTGTTGTCAATCAGGACCATGATATTGGGCGCCTCCGCCCTGCCGCCGACTCCGATGAAGACATCAATATCCTCGGCCATCCCACGCAGCGGCATCGCGACAAGGGCGCAGGAGACAACCAGCGCGATGCATTTCCTGATCGAGGTAGTTGGATAGTTCACGGCCATATGCCTCACGAATTATGGACAGACAGTGGTCGCCGAAACCCGGACGGCCGCACCCTGGTTGACTGTTGCCTGGGCATTGCCCAAGGTATCTGTGGCGACGGCCTGGACATCCCACAACGTGTTTGCACAAAGTGAATTGTTGGAAGCGCCCCCTTCCACGCCAAATTCCTGGCCCGCGCCCAGGAGACAACCCGCATCGTCGGCTTTGGTGAAGTCAAGCGCCGCAGCCGGTATGACTTGCGCTGAAACACATTTCGCCGTGACGGCGACCGTCACATCCGTAACACCATCGCTGTTCACATCAACACAACTTGTGTTCGGCACGTTGCCGCACGGATTGGGTATGGCATTCGCGGGAGTACTGGTGAACTGAGGACTGCTGATAACCTGCTCAATGGCTCCCTGGGCAGCCGAAATCGCCTGGTCCCTCTGCTGGGCATTGCCGGCAGCCTGCAGATTGCCCTTGGTCAGCTTGAACGCGGTGATGGCCAGCAGCGTGATCAGTAGCAGCATGATCATGCCCATCAGCAAGGTGGCGCCGCGCTGGCGGATTGTCATTGTTCTCATGGCGCATTCCTGCCAGCGGTGTTGTTCACCCTGATCAGAGATGTGTAGGCATGACGCCTGTAGGCATCGTTGAATGGACCGACGCTGTTGGCGGTACCATCGGCGTTCATGCCCATGGCAAAGGTCTTGAGCTTGCCGTCGGTGTAGCCCATGCTCTGCTTCTTGTTACGTGCCAGCAGGTAGAGCTTCACCGAGACGACGTTGCGCCAGTAACCGACGCAGGCCGGCTCCACGCAACCGGCGTAGCTGGCCGGGTCAGCAGTGAAAACGCTGGCCGCGCCCGTGGTTGGCACCGCGGTCTCGATGCCGTACTCGATCTGCATGTTCTCGATGCCTTCGACCAGCGGGACAATAGTAAAGCCAGTGGCCCCGAGTTCTGCGCGCTTCAGCGTGGGAATGCCATCGCCATTCTTGTCATTGTTTGCGATGAAATAGATATGCGTGCGGTACTGATGCAAGGCAGCCAGAGTTCCAGGCGTTGTCGGCGGATTGCAGTCCTTCTGATGCAGCGTCAGCTTTGTCGTATCGACATCGAGCCCGTAGTAGTTGGCAACGGTGGGAGAGGACAGTTCCGCCGCGCTGGTGCAGCCAGATGCCTGGAAGTACGGGGCCCCGGCGATCAGCGCATCGCAGTCGGGGGTACCGATTGCGCAGCCACTGGCGCGGCGGATCACAACGATATCGCTCCCCGCCTTCACATCGCTCAGACAAGTCGGGATGCTTGCGGCATTGTCATTGCCCTGGACGGCAATCGGCAAAGCCACTTTCAGGTCGGCCAGCGCTGTGGCGCAGGGATCCGGGGTCGTGGCGGGCAGCGATAACAGGGCCCCATTGAACTCCGCAAGGTAGCCGGCATTGCGCAGGTCGTCAGTGAGCAATTGCACAGCGTAGCGGCCATTCTCGGTCTGCTCGTTGGCGCGCTCGATTTCGTCGCGTGTCTGGCTATTGTTGACAAAAAGCGTGGTCAGTGCGGCGATGATCAGCAGGCCAAGGATGATCGCCACCATCAGTTCGATAATGGTGTAGCCACCGTGCGCGGTTCTGCGGTTGACTGTCATGTTGACTTCAATCCGGAATCATGAGGAAAGCGCCAGGAGCTCAGAAGCAGGCAGGCAGCCCGATGGAGACCTGGGTAGCAATGACGCGTCGATAGGCGTCATCGTTGCCGTACTGACCCTGCGCACAACCGATGGCAGATGCGGCGGTATGGTGGACTCCCTGCCAGGCAACCGCGACTTGATAAATCCCCGGCGTGCAGGTTCCGGGTGTGGGATCGGGCGCCTGCAGTTGCGTGATGCAGCCGCGCGCACCCAGCATGGCCCCGACATTCACTGCGGATTTTTGCTCGGCCGCGCCCTTCAAGGCATTGCTCCATTCGCAAATGTCGCGAGCAGCTCCCGCGGCAACGCCGGCACAGGAAGCCGCCTGGGTGTCACCCGTACCAATCGCGTTCGCAGTAACGTAATTCGGAGCCAGTGCGCGATTGGCGCCGATGCGCTCGGCCATATCCTGCAGTAGCAAGGTCGCCTGCGTACGCTGATAGGATTCAATCTCAGCGAGATAGACCTTGGCCAGCAGGCCGGCGGTACCCAGCAAGCCGAAGCTCAGGATCACGATGGCTACCAGTACTTCCAGCAAGGAGAATCCGTGCTGGTGCCGATGTGTGCGCCGCGCCGGGATCAGCATGATGAGGCTGCCAGCATATAGGGACGTCCGCTCAGATCGACCGACACGCACTGGTATGTCGTGGTCGAACCGGACGTCGCAGTAATGAGAAACGACGGCGCGGCTCCTGCCTGGAGCCGTCCCGACGCGCGGTAGATAACATTGGCGGGACCGGTAATGGATGCACCGGTGGCGCTGCCTCGATCATCCAGGACATTGGCCACGTTGGCCGGATCGAGGATCTGCCAGCCGTTTTTCCAATCCCCGGCCTTCGGCGACAAGGTCACTACCGCGTTGCGCGCGATAGCCTCGCTGCGCGCCCTTGACAACGTTGCAAAGAGTTCCGATGCAACAGCCTTTGCGCGCTGTGACGCTATCAAACTGGAAAACGATGGAGCGGCCATCGCAGCCAGGATGCCGGTGATAGTGATGGCGACCAGCAACTCCGGCAGCGTGAATCCCGCTCGACTGCCCCATGGCCGCCCGCCAGCCGGGGATGCCGCCAATCGATTCCGGACATGACCATTGGACATGGCGGGCACCTACCAGGTGTTCGCAGGCGTTTTGACGCCCGCGTTGTTGATGCTCAGGGTGACGTCGTTTGCCTGAGAAGTACCCGTTATGGGCGTTGCCGTAACGGTAAACGTGGGCGGAGAGCCGGCCACCGCTGCAATGCTGATGGTGTAGTAAGCCGTAACATCGGTTGGCGGTGTCACGTTAAGCGTCGCCAGGCTACCGGCATAGCTTCGGGAATCGAGCAGGTACTGCTGCTGGCGCTGCGCGATGTCCATGAGGCTGGCTTGCGCCGCAGCGCGCCTGCCCTTGATGACGTGACTGATGTACGAGGGATAGGCAGTCGCAGCAAGGATGGCAATGATCGCCACGGTGATCATCAGCTCGATCAGCGTGAAGCCATGCGCTGCCCTGGCGCCGAGCAGGCGCCACCGCCGGCGTGCAATGCCGGTTGACCCAACTTCCCCAACGACCCGAAACGACGGGTTGACCCTCCCGCCGTGTCGCACTGCAGGGCTTCTATGTCCCATGCTCGCGCTCCGTACCAATTATGTTCCGGATGACCAATTCCGGAGGTTATGGCGCGGAGTGTAAGTCACCGCCCTTTAAGTAGGTAAGGAAATTCTGATGACAGTGCGCTGGCGTTGCGGCAATCCGACAATCGGCAGCTTGTCCGAAGCGCCGGGTACAGCTTTGGCAGCATGCGGACGTTAACCGGCTGATGTGACGACTTTGGCACCGCGCCATGGAGGCTGGAGCCGGCCCCGTCCAGGCGCGGCTGTGCAACAATCGTTACAACCACGAATCCGGAGTGTCCATGCCGTCCGACAGCCCCACCCATCCGCCGCAACCTCCCGATGCCGGTCCAACGCCGGCGCCGCCCCAGGACCTCGACGCGCTGCTGGCCTTGCTGCGTGCCAGCTTCCCGACCCTGAGCACGCAGTTCCAGAGCGGCGCGCGCTATCTGCTCGACCACCCGCAGGACGTGCCCGTGCTGTCGATGCGCAAGATCGCAGCCAGCGCCGGCGTGCAGCCCGCCACGCTGGTCCGGCTGTCGCAGCACCTTGGCTTCGAGGGCTGGCAGGGCCTGCGCGAGCTCTTTGTCGATGCGCTGCGCGGCGGCAGCCAGCCGTATGCGCGCCGCGCGCGCAAGGTGGTGCGCGAAAGCAGCGCCAGCCACATGCTGGGCGAGATGCTCGATGCGCAGCACCATAACCTCGACCTGATCGCCGCCAACAACGACAAGACGCTGCAGCAGGCGGCGGAGCTGCTGTCGCACGCGCAGAACGTGCATGTGGCGGGGTTCCGCTCGTGCTTCCCGATCGCGTTCACCTTCCACTATGTCTACCGGCTGTTCCGCAGTTCCGTCCAGCTAATCCGCGCCGATGCCGGCACGCTGGAAATGGAGCTGCGCGGGCTGGCGCCCAGGGACGCCGTGGTGGTGGCCAGCTTCGCCCCGTATTCGCAGGAAAGCATCCGCGTGGCGGCGGCCGCGCGCGAGTGCGGTTGCAAGGTGGTCGCGCTGACCGACAGCACTGTGTCGCCGATCGCGCTGGCGGCGGACTGCACGCTGCTGTTCTCGGTCGAGAGCCCGTCGTTCTTCCCGTCGATCACGGCCGGCGTGGCCATGGTCGAGGCACTGGTCGAACAGCTGCTGGCGCGCAAGGGCAAGGGCGCGATCCGCGCGCTTGAGCAGGCCGAAGGCGAGCTGCACCGCACCGGCGCCTACGTGCCCGCCGGCCGCGGCTGAAGGGTTATTCGAAGGCCTCGTCGTTGGGGCTGGCGTAGGCCTTCTTCAGCGGCTCGCTCATCGTCAGTTCGAAATTGACTTGCTTGGGCGGCACCGGCGCGGCAAACCACTTGCTGTAGAGCTTGTTGATCTCGCCGCTGCGGATCAGCCCGGTAATGGCGCCGTCGACCACCTGCTTGAAGCCGGGATCGTCCTTGCGCAGCATGAACGCATAGGCCTCGAACGACTGCGGCGTGCCCACCACGATCCACTCCGCGGGGTTGGGCGCCAGCGTGCGCGCGCCCGACAGCAGCACGTCGTCCATCATGAACGCGGCCACGCGCCCTGACTGCAGGATCAGGAACGACTCGCCATAGTCCTTGGCGCTCTGGATGGCGATGTTGGCCCGCTTCTCGTCGTTGAGCCGGCGCAGGATGCGCTCCGACGTCGTGCCGGCATTGGTCACCACCGCCTTGCCCGAGAGGTCGCCGAAGTCGCGCACCGGGCTGCCTTTCTTCACCAGCAGCCGCGTGCCGGCGACGAAGAACGTGGTCGAGAACGCGACCTGCTGCTGGCGCGACTTCAGGTTGGTGGTGACGCCGCACTCCAGGTCGACGGTGCCGTTCTGCACCAGCGAGATCCGGTTCTGCGAAGTCACCGGCACCATGCGTACCTGCAGCGCCTGCACGCCGGTCTCGCGCTTCACCGCGTCGATCACCCGGTCGCAAATGTCCTGCGAGAAGCCGATCACCTTCTGGTTGGCGTCGTAGTACGAGAAGGGGATCGACGAGGTGCGATGGCCGATGGAAATCGTCCCTGACGACTTGATCTTGCCGAGGGTCGGGCTCGCGGCGACGTCGACGGCATGCGCCGTGCCGGCGATGCCGCTGCAGAGCACCAGCGCCGCGGCGGTGGCCGCGGCGGCCGCAGACCGGCGCGGGGTCGGCGAACCGCCGCACGGACGCGT
The DNA here is from genome assembly GCF_017815025.1 of Cupriavidus phytohabitans. Lineage (NCBI taxonomy): Bacteria > Pseudomonadati > Pseudomonadota > Betaproteobacteria > Burkholderiales > Burkholderiaceae > Cupriavidus > Cupriavidus phytohabitans. Next base: position 15,831 of record NZ_JAGIQB010000007.1, on the reverse strand, counting down.
GACTTCTGCTGCTTTCATACAGGCTCTCCTTGGATGCTTGGGTAGCTTGGTTTCGGGGTAGCGGTCAGCGATGCGCCATCGCATCGCCAATGCTAGGCAGTCAGCAACAATTGTTCCATCATGGATAACCATGAAACATATGTATTTTTCATGGGCGTAGTGAAACAGCCGTTGGCACAGCGGGCGAATGTGCGCAAACGCAGGGCATCGGCGCGCCAGGCCTGTGCGCGGCGCAGCACGGGAACGGACAAGAAGGCGAGAAATCCGGCGCGGGACCGTGCCGGAAGGTGCGTGACGAAGAGGCGTCGCGGATGGCGCGCCTGGCGCACCGGCTTACCGGATGCACTTCTCCTGGTACGCCTGCTGCAGCGATTTGCGCGGCCGCTCGCGCTCCAGCTCGGGCACCCGCCGCCCTTGCGCGGTCTCGATGGTCGAGTCGGTGGCGCGGTACTCGCGCTTGGGCGCGACGGCGATCTGGGCTGCGAGTTCGCGGCATTCCGCCGACTCGATGCTGGCCGGCGTCGCGTCCGGATCCGGGCGGTAGGGCGTGGTGCCCTGCTGGACTGCCTCGTTGATGGCGGCCGCGGCGGCGCCCTGGCCGTCCTGCTTCTGCGCCTGGGCGCTGCAGGCCACGGCAAGGGCGGCAACTGCGGCTAGGCGGATCAAGGTGCGCTGGCGGCTCGGCATGGTGGCTCCTCGGCAGGCTGGCTCGTTGATTTGCAGAAGGTGCCAGCTTAAACGTTCGCGGCTCGTCTGGCACTAGCGGCATCTGCGGCACTTCCGGCAACTGTTGCCGGTGCCGGACGCGGCATGCGCTGCGCTAGCGCCCGCGGTGCTCGCCTTCTTCTTCGAGCTGCCAGTCGCGCCGCATCACCACATAGGTAAAGGACGCGGACCAGCCGATCAGGATCAGGCCCACCAGCGGCTCGATGGTCGCGATCAGCCGGGTCGCGCCGACCGGGTAGAGGTCGCCCAGGCTCTGCGTGGTGAAAGTCTCCAGCGCAAAGTAGGCATAGACCAGCAGCGACGGCTGGCCGTGGCGGGTCGGCATGCCGGGCGCGGTCGATCCCGCCAGCCAGCCGAGGCCGAGCACGTTGTCGGCAAACCAGAAGCCGAACGCGAACACCATCGCTTCCAGGCAGTGGACAAGGATGATGCAGACGATCAGCACACCGATATTGACGCGCCCGCTCCAGCGCCGCGGATGCAGTGACGACAGCAGGCGCAGCGCTTCGTAGTGAATGCCCACCACCGTCACGGTCAGCACCGAGGCGCACAGCAGGGCCAGCAAAAAATTCTCGGCAGAGTTTTCCATGCGCAACCGGTCGAGGGGCTCAGGCGTACGGCTCCGGGGGGGCAAAAAAAGACGCCCTCCAACATAACATCGCAAGGCGCGCGGGAAAACCAGCACGGGCACGCCGGGAGATTCGCTTGTGGCTTGCCGGGTCTTGCAGGACAGGTTGACGGACAGGCCGTCGTCCCGGTTGAAGGTGTGATTGCCGGTGACCATGCGGGCCATGCACTATGCTGGAAATCTCACCATTCCCGAACGGAGGCCGACGTGCGCAAATCCATCCCGATCCTCGCGGCGCTGGTGTTGTGCGGCGCCAGCGGCATGGCGCTCGCCCACAACTGCCCCAATGAGATGAAAGCGATCGACGCCAGGCTATCGACCAAGCCGGCGCTGTCGCCCGAAGATGCCGCCAAGGTGGCCAAGCTGCGCGCAGACGGCGAGGCCTACCACAAGGCCGGCAAGCATGACGAATCGATGAAGTCGCTGCTCGAAGCCAAGAAGATACTTGGCATCTGAAGCGGCGCTGCACAAAAAAGAGCCGCCGCGCAGCCCGCCCGGCGGCTTTGCTTTGCTGCATGGCCCCGGGGCGAGGCGCCCCGGACGTGTGGATCAGGAACCCGACCCGACCTGCTGGATGACGCCATTGGGCGCCACCAGGTAATACTCGGCGCCGACTCCTACCCAGCGCGTGCCCTTGCGCGGCGCCGGCAAATTGTATTGCTTGTAATCGTCGATCACATACTGGCGGTCCCTGAACTCGGCCGGCAGGCGGTCGCCTTTCTTCCATTGCTGCACCTGCATATACGGCGAGCTTTGCGGGGCCGGCGGCGGCGCTGACGCCGCGGGTTCCGTCATCGGCCGGGTGGTCCGGCCAGTGCCTTGCGCCATGGCAAACGGCGCCGCCAGCACGCTTGCCGCCAGCAGCAGGACCGGCATCGCTTTCTTGGTATTCATCGTGATCTCCTTGCGTACGGAAAACCGAACTGCCGGAAGACCCGGACAGCATCTACCAGATTAGTCACAAAAGCGGGAAACCGTGGCATCCGTGGCCCGGCAGCCACGTCCCCGGCGTTCACAATTGTTTGCCCGGCGGCGGCAGGCGCCATGCGCCGCGTGTCGCGGTGGTGGCTAGAATGAGACCCGACGGAAACACTCAGCAGGCGGCGGCCAGGCGCCGCGCCTGCCCGGGCGCGCATGCGCCCTATAAAGTTCCCTGGCCCGCCCTCCGGCCGCGCGATGTTTTGACGCATGCGCGCCCTCGCCGGGGCTTCCAACCACCCCTGCCAGGGAACGACAAGAACAGGGGACTCTCGTGTTGCAAGACGCTGGTCGATTCCTGGCACTGGTCAATCCCGCCATCGCCATCGCATTCTCGCTGTGCTTCGTGCTGGCATGGCGCTATGAGCGCACCCGGCATTACCTGTTGCTGCCGGCTGCCGCGTACGGCATGTACGCGATCGCCATCACCCTGCAGATCGTCTGGTCCCCGCGGCCCGGCGGCGGACAGGCCACGGTGACCAGCCTGCTCTACCTGGGCAGCGGGGTGCTGTTGCTGCGCGGCATGCTGGCGCGCATCGGTGCGCGGGTCGATACCTGCGCGCAGGTGGCGTTGCCGCTCGCGCTGCTCGGCGCGATTGCGTGGTTCGACCTGGTGCAGCCGCGGCTGGTGGCGCGCATCTACATCCTGAACGCCGGCATCGCCATGATCCTGCTGCTGGGCATGCCGGCGCTGGCCCGGCTGCGCGCCGGGCGCCTGGCGGACCGCGTGCTGTTCTGGGTCTACCTGGTGTTCGCGCTGCATTTCCTGCCGCGCACCGTGCTGACCGTGGTGCCGGCCGCATCGCACGATGCTGCCAGCTTTATCCAATCGGCCTACTGGCTGTGGCTGCAGGCCACGCTGGGGCTGCTGTTGATGGCGCTGGCCCTGTCGTTGCTGGCCGCGGCGGTGCAGGACATCATCGTCGGCCTGCGGCACGAGCGCGACACTGACCCGCTGACGCTGCTGCATACCCGCCGCGGCCTGGCCGCGCTCGCCGTGCAGCAGATCCCGCCGCCGCCCGGGCAGCCGCTCAGCCTGCTGGTGTGCGACCTCGACTACTTCAAGTTCATCAACGACAACTACGGCCACAGCGCCGGCGACGCGGTGCTGGCGCAGTTCGGCCAGATCATCGCCGGCGGCATTCGCCGGCGCGATATCGCGGCGCGGCTGGGCGGCGAAGAGTTTGTCGTGCTGCTGCCCGATACCGCGCCGGACGCCGCACTGCAACTGGCCGAGCGCCTGCGCCATACGCTCGAACACACGCCGATGACGGTACTGCCCGGCGTGCACCGCGTGACCGCCAGCTTCGGCGTGGCGACGCTGCGGCCCGGCGAAGACCTGGATACGCTGCTGATGCGCGCCGACCACGTGCTCTACGCTGCCAAGAACCGCGGCCGCAACTGCGTCGCCTGGGAGCGGGACGAAGCCCCGCAGGCGTCCGGCGCCCTCGCCTGAGGCGGCGCTACAGGCCGCAGCGTAGCGCTTCGAAGCCGGTCGTCCGGATCATGGCGACAAGCGTGAATCGCGGTGGCCTGGAAAGCAGGCATCCAGCACCAGGCCGAGGTCGCCGATGCGGTCCTGCGTCGCCTGCACGGCCCACGCGGCGCCGGCCTCCAGTTCGCGGCACAGCTCCGCCGCGTCGCGCGCGGCATCGAAGTGCGCCAGCACGCCGCGCATGCGCTGCGCGTGCGTCTGCACCGCGCCCAGGTCGCCGCTGGTGGCCGCCGCAAGCAAGGCATCGAGGTCGGCATACGCGCTTTGCGCCAGCAGCGCGGCGCTGGCTTCGGCGTTATCGCTGGCAAGCGGCGACGCCTGCGCGCACGCAGGCACCAGCTCTTGCAGGCACGCCGCCAGCGCTTGCAGCAGTACCGGCTTGACGAGGCAGCGGTCCATGCCCGCGGCATGGCAGCGACCCGCTTCGCCTGCGCCGGCGTTGGCAGTCAGCGCGACGATGCGCACGGGGTTGCCTGCCGCGCGCAGCCGGCGGCTGAGCGCGTGGCCATCCATGACCGGCATCTGCACATCGGTCAGCACGACGTCAAAGGCCCCTGCCGCGCAGGCCGCCAGCCCCTGAGCGCCGTCGCTCGCCAGTTGCACCGCGCAGCCAAGCCGCTCCAGCTGGCCACGCAGCAGTTGCCGGTTGTGCGGATGGTCCTCCACGACCAGCACGCGCAGTCCCAGGTGGGGCAGCGTTGGCATCGCGGACGGCGTATCGGCGCCGGCAACGCCGCGCGACGGCCGTGAGGAAGTGGCCGGCAACTGCAGCGCAACGGTAAAGCGGCTGCCCTGGCCCGGCGTGCTGTCAGCGGTGATATCGCCGCCCATCAGCCTGGCCAGATGCCTGCAGATCGCCAGGCCGAGCCCGGCGCCGCCGTGGCGGTCCGTGCCCGAAGCATTGCCTCGCGTGAACGGCTCGAACAGGTGTGGAAGCATCGCGCGATCGATGCCGACGCCGGTGTCGGCCACTTCCAGCATCAGCCTGACCTGATCAGCCGAGGGCAGCGGTTCCCGCCACATGCGCAGCGTGACGCGCCCTTGCGCGGTGAACTTGATCGCATTGCGCAACAGGTTGGCCAGCACTTGCCGCACGCGCAGCGGATCGCCCAGCAGCCACGGCACGCCCGGCTGCAGGTCGCAGTCCAGGGCCACGCCCTTGCGCATGGCCAGCGGCTCCTGCGCGCGCGCCACGGTTTCGGCGAGCGCCACCGGATCGAACGGCACCGCGTCCAGCCGCAGCTCGCCGGCTTCGATGCGCGAGAAGTCGAGCAGGTCGTCGAGCAGCTGCAGCAGCACGCGCGACGAGGCGGTGATGGTCGCCACCTGCTGGCGCTGCGCCGCGTCCAGCCCGGTCATCGACAGCAGTTCCAGCGTGCCGAGCATGCCGTACAGCGGCGTGCGGATCTCGTGGCTCATCGCGGCCAGCAGGCGCGGGTTGGCGGGGCGCGGCGCGTCGGCCGGCGCGGAGCCCGCGCTGTCGTCGTTCGTCGTCATGGCATTGTCCGGGGCTGCATGCCCGCCTGAGGCGAGCGGAGATATGCCAAGCATAGTCACGCGCGGCCGCGCACGCATGGAATTCGCATCGCGCGCTGTCGATGTCGGACTCCTCCGGGCTTTGCGGCAGGGCATCGACAGCGAAGGGAAACTGCCCGCCAGCAGGTCGGCGTGGCACCTGAAGGCTCAGGTCGAGCCCAGCCGGTCGCGCGTGCGCCGGGCCACATCCTTCGCCCACGGGAACGCGTCCCAGTAGCGGCGCGCAAATTGCTCGATCTCGTCGCGCTGCGTCAGCGACAGGCCGATCATGTCGAGTCCCTCGAGGAACATGCGGCGATGCCGCGCCGACAGCTCGAACGGGAAGTCGCCTACCGGCGTGCGCACCTGCATGGCTTCGACATCGATGCGGATCACGTTGGCGCTGTCGGCATCGACCGCGTCCATCAGCCGCTCGATCACCCCGCGCGGCAGCATCACCAGCAGCAGCCGGTTGTTCATCGCATTCGAGTAGAAGATCTCGCCGAAACTGGGCGCGATCACGGCGCGGATGCCGAACTGCTGCAGGCCCCATACGGCATGCTCGCGGCTGGAGCCGCAGCCGAAGTTGGCGCCTCCGACAAGGAGGCTTGCATCGGCGTATTCCGGCCGGTTCAGCACGAACTCCGGGCGTTGCGCGCCGGTGGCGTCGAAGCGGTGGTCATAGAGAATGCCTTCGGCCAGGCCCGACTTGTCGATGCCGCGCAGGAACTGCTTGGGAATGATCTGGTCGGTGTCGAGGTTCTCGAAACGGATCGCTGCGGCTTTGCCGGTGAGGCAGGAAAGTTCAGGCATGGGACAGCTCCAGCTTGCGGACGTCGGTGATCGCCCCGGTAATGGCCGCCGCGGCCGCCATGGCCGGGCTCATCAGGTGGGTGATGGCACCCCGCCCCTGCCGGCCTTCGAAATTGCGGTTGGTGGTGGAGGCGCAGCGCACGCCGTCGGCGAGCACATCGTCGTTCATGGCCAGGCACATCGAGCAGCCGGGCTGGCGCCATTCGAAGCCCGCCGCGGTGAGGATGTCGGCGAGACCTTCGCGCTCGGCCTGTGCCTTCACGGCGCCCGATCCCGGCACCACCATGGCGCGCACGCCCGTGGCGACAGTCTTGCCGCGCACCACGCTCGCGACCGCGCGCAGGTCTTCGATGCGGCCGTTGGTGCATGAGCCGATGAAGACGTGCTGGATCGGCGTGCCGGCCAGCGCCGCGCCCGGCTGCAGTTGCGTGTAGGCCAGCGCGCGCTCGACCGAGCGCTGCTGCGCCTCGTCGATCTGGTCTTCCGGGAAAGGAACCTGGGCCGACACCGGCAGCACCTGGTCTGGGCTGGTGCCCCAGGTCACGTGCGGCTCGACCTGGCTGGCGTCGAACACGTATTCCATGTCGAACGGCGCACCGGCATCGCTGTGCAGCGTCTGCCAGTATTGCAGCGCGGCGTCGCGCTGGGCGCCGTCGCCACCGATATCCGGCGCGCGGCGCAGCACGTAGTCGATGGCAGCCTCGTCCGGCGCGATCAGCGCTCCGCGCGCGGCGGCCTCGACCGTCATGTTGCACAGGGTGAAGCGGGCTTCGATGCTCAGGTCACGGATCGCTGAACCGCAGTACTCGACCACGTAGCCGCGCGCACCCTGTGCACCGATCGCCCCGATGATGCGCAGGATCAGGTCCTTGGCGGTAGTACCGAGCGGCAGCCTGCCGTCCACGCGGATGCGCATGGTCTTTGCCATCCGGTACACCAGCGTCTGCGTGGCCAGCACGTGCTCGACTTCCGAGGTGCCGATGCCGAAACCCAGCGCGCCGAGCGCACCGTAGGTAGTGGTGTGGCTGTCGCCGCAGATCACCACCATGCCGGGCCGGATCATGCCGTGCTCCGGTGCCACCACGTGCTCGATGCCCTGCAGCGTGTCGTTGGTGTCGAACAGCGGGATCGCGTGCCGCTCGCAGTTGGCGTGCAGGTTGGTGGCCTGCAGCGCCGACGCCGGATCGGCGATCACGCGGATGGCGCCGGGGTGCGTGGGAATGATATGGCTGACCACGGCCACGTTCTGCCCCGGCACCAGCACGCCGCGCGCCTGCTCGTGCAGGCCGGCGAAGGCCTGCGGGCTGGTGTACTCGTTCATCAGGTGCAGGTCGCAATACAACAAGACGTTGTCGTCGTCGATGCTGGCGACGGTATGGGAGTCAACCAGCTTCTGGTACAGGGTGCGGGGTGTCATTGGCTAAAGCCTTGATAACGGTATGACGGTCATTCCGCGGTGATGCCGCGCTGCTTGATCAGGTTGGCCCACACGGGCATTTCTTTCTCGAGCCGCTGGCGTGCGGCCGCGGGCGTGGTAGGCGTCGGCTCGAAGCCTTCCTTGAGCATCCGGTCCCGCGTGGCAGGCGTAGCGAGCGCGGCGTTCAGCGAGGTGTTCAGCTTGTCGATGACCGGCTTGGGCGTGCCGGTGGGCGCGAACACCATGAACCAAGTTTCGAAGTTATAGCCGGGCAGGCCGGCCTCCGCCGCCGTCGGCACGTTCGGCAGCTGGGCGGAGCGCTTCGAACCGGTCACGGCCAGCGCCTTGAGCTTGCCACCCTGCACATGCTGCTGGGCCGCGGACACCACCGGGAAGCTCATGTCGACCTGGCCGGCAATGGTATCGACCAGCGCCGGGCCGCCGCCGCGATACGGCACGTGGACGATCGACACGTTGGCCACCGACTTGAACAGCTCCGCCGACATATGGAAGGTGCTGCCATTGCCGGCCGAGCCGTAGGTCAGCTTGCCCGGCTGTGCCTTCGCCGCGGCGATCAGTTCCGGCAGCGTCCTGGCCGGGATATTGTTGTTGACCACCAGCACGTGCTGCGAGCTGGCGACCATGCCGATCGGCGCGAGGTCCTTCAGCGTGTCATACGGCATGCGCGGGAACAGGCCGGGATTGATGGCCAGCGACACCGTCTGCAGGCCGACGGTGTAGCCATCGGCGGGCGACTTGGCGACCGCGTCGACGCCGATGTTGCCACCGGCGCCGGCGCGGTTCTCCACCACGATGGTGCCGCCCATGCTCTTGGCCCAGGCGTCCGCGACCAGGCGCGCGGCGATGTCGGCGCTGCCGCCGGGGGCATACGGCACGATCAGGCGGACCGGGCGCTGGGGATAGGACTGGGCGGCGGCGGTGCCGGCGGTGGCGGCGAAAGCCGCGGCACAGGCCAGCAAGGCAGTCAGGCGGACAAGCTTCACGGGCGTCTCCTGTGGGATGAATTGTTGTGGAAACGATCGTATCATTGCCCATCAGAAACATAATTCAAACACCGTTACTTCTTTAGTTCCTGCATTTCATCAATGGACCACTTCTCCGACCTCGCCTTCTTCCAGTGCATCAACAAGCACGGCAGCCTGGCCGCGGCCGCGCAGGAACTGGGCGTGACGCCGCCCGCAGTCAGCAAGCGCCTGGCCGCGCTGGAGGCGCGGCTGGGTGTGCGGCTGCTGCACCGGACCACGCGCCGCATCAGCCTGACGCCGGAGGGCGAAAGCTACCTGGTCGAAGGCGCGCGCATCCTGGCGGAGATGGAAGCGCTGGAACGCGCTATCGCCGGCAGCAGCAGCACGCCGCACGGCCTGCTGAAGATCGGCGCGACACTCGGCTTCGGCCGCCGTCATATCGCGCCGGCGCTGTCCGCGTTCGCGCGCGCGTTCCCCAGGATCGAGGTGCAACTGCACCTGAGCGACCGGCCGCTCAACCTGGTCGAACAAGGGCTGGATGCGCTGATCCATTTCGGCGAGCTGCCCGATGTACGGCTCACTGCGCGGCTGCTCGCCAACAATCGCCGCCTGCTGTGCGCCGCGCCTTCCTACCTGCAGGCCGCCGGCGAGCCGGCAAATCCGCGCGAGCTGGCACGGCACAACTGCATCTTTATCCGCGAGGCCGACGAGACCTTCGGCACCTGGCACCTGCGCAGCGGCGCGCAGCAGGAAACGGTCAAGGTACGCGGCACCATGAGCACCAACGACGGCGAATCGGCGCTGGCGTGGGCGCTCGACGGGCAAGGGCTGCTGGTGCGCTCCGAATGGGACGTGGCCGAGCACCTGCGCAGCGGCGCGCTGCGCCGCGTGCTGCCGCAGTGGCAGCTGGCGCCGGCGGACATCTACCTGGTGTTCCCCGCGCGCAACCACCGGCCGGACAAGGTGCGGGCACTGGTGGATTTCATGCTGGAGCGGTTTGCCGGCCACCGCTCGCGCGGGCCGGGCGGCACGGACAGTGCGTGGTAGCGGGATAACGCCTGAACGCACTGCTGCGCCCCCGCTCAGAAGGTCTTCGTCAGCGATGCCCGTGGCCCATGCAGCGCCCTCTGGCATTGGCGTACACGGCCTTTTCGGCATTGGTGCCGGGATTGGCCCGGCCTGCCGTAGCGAAGGCATGCTCGATGCCGTCAGTCGACCTGAGCGAAGCCATCCGGCGCAGCGATACGCTGCAACTCGTCGCCACGGCATACCCCCATCTGGATTGGGGCACGAAGAAAAATTAGCCCTTGGTTAATTGCGGCAGCATACAGACATAGTTTCCGTTACCCAGCGCACGAACGGGCAGCGCCTTTCGTCGAGCAGCAATGTATCGTCCAGACAGCATGGGGAGTTTCTACTCCTTGTCCAAGGCCCCGGCAATTGGGACCGGGCCGGCAACTCCGTCGCGGAAGACCACCAAATGTTTGACGACCTGCGAAGTACCGATACCCGTGCCTACATTCCGTTCACAGGCCAAGAGTATTTGGATAGTCTGGATGATGCGCGCGAGGTGTGGATTTACGGCGAGCGGGTACGCAATGTCGCCGACCATCCGGCATTTCGCAATACAGCAAGGATGATCGCGCGGATGTACGACGCCCTGCATGACCCTGCGCGCCACGCCCTGCTTTGCGTACCGACTGAGTGGGGCGGCTTTACCCAACGCTTTTTCCGGGCGCCGCGAGACGTGGCGGAGCAGGTAGCACAGCGCGATGCAATTGCGTGCTGGCAGCGATGCGCTTGGGGCTGGATGGGACGCTCACCGGACTACAAGGGCGCCTTCCTCGCTACGCTCGGCCCGAATGCCGAGTTTTATAGAGGGTATGAGGAAAATGCCCGGCGCTGGTACCGCAAGGCTCAGGAGAAAACCTGGTATCTGGGACATGCCGTGGTCAATCCTCCGGTGGACCGCGAGCTGCCGCCGACCGCCACCTCAGATGTCTACGTGCGGGTGATCCGCGAAGATGATGCCGGCATATACGTGAGCGGGGCCAAGGTCGTTGCAACCGGCTCGGCGTTGACGCACTACACCTATGTGGCGAACGTTGACGCCACACCGGCGAGCGGTTCCAAGTTCATCGTGCCCACCAACGCTCCGGGGCTGAAGTTACTGTGTCGCGCCTCGAACGAATTCCGGGCTGCGGCTCTGGGCAGCCCGTTCGACTACCCGCTATCGTCGCGCCTGGACGAGAACGACGCGATCCTGGTGCTGGACAATGTTTTCGTGCCTTGGGAAAACATCTTGATGCACGGTGAAGTGGCATCGGAGACCGCGCTGCAGTCCGGCTCCGGCTTCCTCGATCGCGCGTCGCTACACGGCTGCACGCGTGTTTCGGTCAAGCTGGACTTTGTCGTCGGCCTGCTTGCGCGAGCACTGGAAATCACGGGCACGCGTAACTATCACGGCGTGCAGGTCCAACTCGGCGAGGTCATCGCCTGGCGCAACGCCTTCTGGGCCCTGTCGGATGCCATGGCCAAAAGCGACGTGTCGTGGCATGGCCATGTCCGCCCTGATCCGCATTTTGCCGGTGCGTATCGCGTGCTGAACCAGGAAGCACTGCCACGAGTGCGGAATATCATCGAACAGGTCGTGGCGAGTGGGCTGGTCTACCTTAACTCGCATGCGCGCGACTTCAACGTGCCGGAAATCCGTGTTCACCTGGACAAGTATCTGCGCGGGTCTTGTGGCGCCGGAGCGGAGGAGCGGGTGAAGGTGATGAAGATGCTGTGGGATGCCATCGGCACCGAGTTCGGTGGACGCCATGAGCTTTACGAGATCAATTACATCGGCAGCAACGACGCCACGCGCTTGACCAATCTGTCTGGCGCTCAGTGCAGCGGTGATCTCGACCGCATGAAGGCGTTTGCGCGCTCGGCGATGGACGAGTATGACCTGAACGGCTGGACTGTCCCGGACTTGATCAACCCTGACGACGTGAGCGTGCTATCGCGTCGATAAGTCTCCCGGCCGGCCGACTCGCTGACGAGGCATGAAGGGCTAGCCAACACGCCCGGAATGAAAAAGCCCGCAATCAAGCTGGCTCCAGGATGAAACTTTACAAAAGGAAGTAAGGTAGGACCTGGAACGGGGATGCAGCGGGCGATCCAGATCCTCGATACTGAGTCTGCGCTGCCAGCGCTGGAGCCATTGCGCTTCAGTGGTTTTCATACCAGCGGATCTTTGCGCGCAGGCTCTCCACACCGCAGGCAATGCTTACGACCTTCCCGTGTCACAAGCAGGCGATTGCAATCATTCTATTTTTCGACTATATTGGAACTATGGAAACAGATAACGCCCTTGAAGCACTTGCCGCGCTTGCCCACGCGGTGCGGCTGGCTGTATTTCGCCTGCTCGTGCAGGCCGGCCCTGAAGGCCTGCCAGCTGGCCGCATTGCCGAACTGATGGAGATGCCTGCTTCCTCGCTGTCGTTCCACCTCAAGGAACTGCACCGCGCGGAACTGCTGGCAAGCCGCCAGGAGGGCCGGTCGATCATCTACATGGCTCGCTTCGAGACCATGAATGACTTGCTTGGCTATCTCACGGAGAACTGCTGTGGTGGCAATCCGTGCTCGCCGGTATCCCGCTGTTCCGTTGCCTCGGAGTCCTGATCATGAAGCGCTTCCACGTCCACGTCAGCGTGGCCGACCTGCCAGCCAGCATCCGCTACTACTCCGCACTGTTCGCCGCGGAGCCGACCGTCGTCAGGGACGACTATGCGAAGTGGGCGCTGGACGACCCACGCGTGAACTTCGCCATTTCCAATCGCACGGAGAAGCTGGGCGTGGACCATCTGGGGATCCAGGTGGAGACAGATGCAGAACTTGCCGAGATGCAGACACGGCTGGCCAGCGCCAACCTGCCCATGCAGTCTCAGTCCGAGACGAACTGCTGCTACGCGACCTCGAACAAGCATTGGTCGGTTGACCCGACGGGTATCGCCTGGGAATCGTTCCACACGCTCGGCAATGCGCCGACCTATGGGGAATCACGCGATCGTAGCGCCGAAGCCTCCGCATGCTGCGTACCAGTTCAATTGAACGCCGCGCCAAAGCAATCCACCAAGACCGCCTGCTGCTCGCCGGAATCCGGCTGCTGCTGAGTTTTCTCTAACACGCCTCCTCTACCGATTCCTCGGACGAGGAGGCGGCCGTTCGCCCCAACGACCATGTCCGACAAGACTTTTAACGTGCTGGTGCTGTGCACTGGTAACTCCGCTCGCAGTGTCATGGCCGAAGCCCTGTTCAACGTGCTCGGCAAGGGACGCTTTCATGCCTACAGTGCTGGCAGCCATCCGTCCGGCACGGTGAATCCCTTCGCCATCGAGCGCTGCCAGTCGATCGGCTACGACACCTCGGGCCTGCGCAGCAAGAGCTGGGACGAGTTCGCTCTGCCCGATGCGCCCCGCATGGATTTCGTCATTACCGTCTGCGACCAGGCGGCCGGTGAGGTGTGCCCGATCTGGCCGGGCACGCCCATCACGGCACATTGGGGCTTTATAGACCCCGCAGCCATTCAGGGGTCCGACGACGAGAAGCGCAAGGTGTTCGACCAGGTCTTCCGTCAGATCCTGAATCGCGTCAGCCAGTTCGTGAACCTGCCGTTGCACGTACTGGATCGCAACGCTATCCAGAAGGAGATGCACGCGATTGGCGGGCAGCCTGTGGAGTCGGCGGAATGAGCACGTTGCAACGGACTGCCGGGACGGCGCAACTCAGCGCCATTGGCTTCTTCGAGCGCTACCTGACCGTCTGGGTGGGCCTCTGCATCATCGCCGGCATCTTCCTCGGCCAATGGCTTCCAGCCGTCTTCGAGGCCATCGGCGCTTTGGAAGTGGCACAGGTGAACCTGCCGGTCGGCGTGCTGATCTGGATCATGATCATCCCGATGCTGATCAAGATCGACTTCGGCGCGATGGGCCAGGTTGCAGGCCACTGGCGCGGCATCGGCGTGACACTCTTCGTGAACTGGCTCGTCAAGCCGTTCTCGATGGCGCTGCTGGGCTGGATCTTCGTGCGCCATCTGTTTGCCGGCTGGCTGCCGGCGGACCAGCTCGACAGCTACGTCGCCGGCCTGATCCTGCTGGCTGCGGCGCCCTGCACGGCGATGGTGTTTGTCTGGTCCCAGTTGTGCAAGGGCGATCCGTATTTCACGCTCTCGCAGGTGGCACTCAACGACGCCATCATGGTCGTGGCCTTCGCGCCTGTCGTCGCACTGCTGCTGGGCCTGTCGTCGATCACTGTGCCGTGGGACACGCTCATCACCTCGGTCGCGCTCTACATTGTCGTGCCCGTTCTGATCGCACAGGTCATCCGCAAGACATTGCTGGCGCGTGGCGAGGCCACATACAAGCGCGTTGTGGGCGCGCTGGGGCCCTACTCGATCACCGCACTGCTTGCGACGCTCGTGCTGCTGTTCGGCTTCCAGGGCAATGCCATCGTGGAGCAGCCCCTGATCATCCTGTTGCTGGCCGTGCCGATCCTGATCCAGGTTCTGGTGAACTCCGGCCTGGCCTACCTGCTGAACCGCAAGCTCGGGGTGGCCCACTGCGTGGCCGGCCCTTCGGCACTGATCGGCGCGAGCAACTTCTTCGAACTGGCCGTGGCCACCGCCATCAGCCTGTTTGGCTTCCAATCCGGCGCAGCGCTCGCCACTGTTGTCGGCGTGCTGATCGAAGTGCCCGTGATGCTGTTCGTCGTGGGCGTGGTCAACCGCTCGCAGCGCTGGTACGAATCGCACTGAAGCTTCCCATGACCGTCACCATCTATCACAATCCCGACTGCGGCACATCGCGCAATACGCTGGCCATGATCCGCAATGCGGGCATCGAGCCGACCGTCATCGAGTACCTGAACACGCCGCCCGACCGGCAGACGTTGCAGGCGATGATCCGCGATGCCGGCCTCGCCGTGCGCCAGGCAATCCGCGAGAAGGGCACGCCCTATGCGGAGCTTGGCCTTGGCAATCCCGCGTTGACCGACGACCAGTTGCTTGATGCGATGCTGGCCCACCCGATCCTGATCAACCGGCCCTTTGTCGTCACGGAACCTGGCGTACGGTTGTGCAGGCCGTCGGAAGTCGTGCTGGACATCCTGCCGGCGCCGCAGCAGGGGGCCTTCACCAAGGAGGACGGCGAGGCCGTCATCGACGCACAAGGCCGGAGAATCCGATGACCGCGGATTTGCCCAACGTCGTCCCTGCAGTGCTCGATACGCCAGACCTCCGCAAGCTGGAACCGGCACGCGTCAGCACCGACCCGCCACGCATCCTGCTCCTCTACGGCTCGCTGCGCGAGACGTCCTATAGCCGCCTGCTGGTCCAGGAGGCCGAACGGATTCTTCAGCACTTCGGGGCGGAGACACGCGTATTCGATCCGCGCGATCTGCCGATGGCGGACAGTGTGCCCGCTGATCACCCGAAGGTAGCCGAGTTGCGCAAGCTCTCCGAGTGGTCGGAAGGCCAGGTGTGGTGCAGCCCCGAGCGCCACGGCACGCTGACGGCCGTCTTCAAGAACCAGGTCGACTGGCTGCCGCTGGAGATTGGCGGAATTCGCCCGACGCAAGGCCGCACGCTGGCCGTGATGCAGGTGTGCGGTGGCTCGCAGTCCTTCAACGCCGTCAACGCGCTACGCGTGCTGGGGCGCTGGATGCGCATGGTGACGATTCCGAACCAGTCGTCGGTCGCCAAGGCGTACCAGGAGTTCGACGCCAACGGCCGCATGAAGCCGTCGTCTTACTACGACCGCGTGGTTGACGTCATGGAGGAGCTCTACAAGTTCACCCTCCTGGTGCGCGACCGCAGCGATTACCTCACTGACCGATACAGCGAACGCAAGGAAGCCGCGCCGGCCAATGCCACGGCGCTCGCTGCGGCCGCCATGAACCACGAGAACGAAGCCCAGACCGGCAACCGATAGCGGCGAAGCGGAATGCCGGCGCGCATTCACGTTCATGCGGACTCAACCGCACCTTGTTCGGATTGACACTCCGCTTCCTGACGGGAACCTCATACTTCGCCGGGGATCCGTCTTCGAATCTTTCCAATGCACCACCGTCCATAAGGTACTGAGCAGAAGGAAAAACCCCGCACAAAGGCGGGGCTGGTCCTTACAACTACTGCTTGCACAAGATTAATACGCTTATGAGCACTTAAAAAACGTAAATAGCGTTCGATGCGAGTGAATGAATGCTTGCCGAGCAGCACCTACACTCCTCT
>NZ_JAGIQB010000078.1:0-15909 GCF_017815025.1 Cupriavidus phytohabitans | reverse complement strand
ATTCGTCTCATCCTGTGAAATCAATGCGTGCTGAGCACGCCGTGGCCTTCGGCTACGGCAGGTTGTTCAGACCATCCATAGGTGGTCATGACTTGAAAGCGTAGTGCCGGCACCGGCAGGTGCCGCAATAGCGGGCGAGGCGCGAGGCCTCGTCAGAAGGGGCGCTGGTGACACAGTGGAAAACCATCACCAGTCGGGGCAGGGCAGCCGCGGGAGCAGCTGCCGTCTGCATCCTCAGCCGAGAGCCTTGAGGTCTTCCACGGTCTTCTGGACAATCGCCACGACGCGCTCGCGTTCGGCGCCTTCGAGAGCCAGACGCGGAGCCTTGACGACTTCCGAGTAACCGGCCGTGATGTTTTCGGCCAGCTTGATGTACTGGACCAGCTTGACATGGGTGTCGAGGTGGTACAGCGGGGTCAATACTCGGTACAGCTTGCGCGCGGCAGCGAAATCGCCGCTCACAGCCAGCTCCAGCAACGTCACCGACTCGCGCGGCACGGCATTGGCCATGCCGGAAACCCAGCACGTGGCGCCCAAGGCCACACTTTCCAGGATCAGGTCATCGACGCCGCAGACGACGGCGTAGCGATCGCCGAACCGAGTAAGGAGGTCGGTAACGCGGGTGGTGTCGTACGATTCCTCCTTGATGGCCACGATGTTCTTCTCACCCTGCAATTGCTCCAGCAGGTCCGGAGTCAGGTCGACGCCGTAGCCGCGCGGATTGTTGTACAGCAGGATGTCCAGCGAGGTCGAACGGGCAACCGAGCGATAGAACTCGACGGTTTCGCGCGCGTCGGACTTGTAGGTCAGGCCCGGGAAGACCATCAGGCCATTGACGCCAATTTCTTCGGCGGCGCGAGCGAATTCAATGGCACTCGCCGTATTGGTTTCCGCAACCCCCGAGATTACTGGCACGCGGCCAGCGACGGTCTCCTTGGCGATACGCAGCACCGTGCGCTTTTCCTCAGGCGTCAGCGAGGCGTTCTCGCCAACCATACCCATCATCACGACGCCGCCGACGCCGCCTTCGATCAGGCGTTCCAGGCCCGCCTTGATGGCGGCCTCGTCGAGCGAGCCATCGGCCTTGAGCTTCGTCGTTACTGCGGGGAAGACACCTTTCCAGGTCACAGACATGTTCATACTCCTAGTAGAGATGACCGAACAAAAGGCTCGGCCTTGAATCGGGGGTTATCAGGGCACCCACTTACCCAAAACGAGAGATCGAAAACGGCTTGAGGTCCACCCGAGGCGTTCGCCGCTTAAGCAGGTCAGCGATCAGCGTGCCGGTGGTCGCAGATTGCGTCAGGCCAAGATGTCCATGACCGAAGGCGTACAGCACGCTCGGGTTTCGGGAGGATGGGCCGATCACGGGCAGCGAATCGGGCGTGGCGGGGCGGTGCCCCATCCAGCGCACGGCACCCGTGTCGTTGACCCCGGGCAGGAATCGTTTGGCCAGCGAAAGCAGCGCGTCACTTCGCTTGTAGTTCGGCGGGGCGTTCAGGCCCGCAAATTCCGCCGCACCGCCAATGCGCAGACCGATGTCGAGCGGCGTTGCCACGAACTTGCGCTCGGCAAAGATGATCTCGCGGGACAGTTGCACGTTGGGCTGAGGCAACGTCGAGTTGTAGCCGCGCTCGCTATCGAGCAGCACCCGATCGCCTACCGATTTGGCGAGCGACTCCGACCATGCTCCGGTTGCCACGACAATGCGTGTGGCCCGCAGGCGAGTGCCGTTGGCCAGCACGGCTTCCGGGCGTTCTTTCGACGCATCAATTGCAGCGACCGACTGCTGGACAAAGTTTGCGCCAAGGGCTCGAACCCGTTCTCGAAGCTGCGTGACCAGCCGCTTGGGATCGCCAACGTGTGACCATTGCTCAAGAAAGACACCTCGCTCGAAGACTGGCGCGAGGCCGGGTTCCAGATCGCTGAGTTCGGATTTGCTGAGCTCGCGCCATCGGGCCCCCAAGTCTCGCTTGAATTGCCATTCATGCTGATCCGCCTGGTATGCCTTCTCCGTCTCGTACACCGTGATGGCACCGCGCCGATAGTGGCTGCCACTGCCACCGATATCCTCGATCATGGGCAGTAAGTCCTCGTAGACGCGGTTGTTCAGCGATGCCAGCGCATAGGAGATGCGGCGGAAGTGGTCGGGGCGGCTGACTTTGTTGAACTCCCAAAACCACGGCAACGCCTGGGGAACGTGCCCGACGCGCAGACTCAGCGGGCCCAGCGGATCCATCAGCCATTTTGCCGCCTTCAAAACCAGTCCCGGTGCGGAGAGCGGCGTCGATTCGGTGACGGCGATACCGCCGGCGTTGCCGTGGGAGGTCCGGTCGCCTTCGAAATCGCGGTCGACGACGGTTACAGAAAGCCCCTCTTTTAGTGCTTTCCAGGCACAGGCGAGCCCCACCACGCCGGCGCCCGCGATCAGGACGTCGGACTCTGCATGGTTGGCTTCGGCGCTGTATGTCATTGGGCGTTCCTTTACTGCGATGAGGGTTTTGGAATTGCGGCTACTTGCCGCCGAGCGTCTGAGAGATCGAGCTTCCACTTGCCGGCTTACGCCTCGTACACGGGGTGGTGGCTTCGCCTAGGGCCACCATGGTTGCCAAAGTCATGGGGTCCGTGACGGCGCAGTGATCATCTCGCTCCTCATCGCTCGTCTTCTTGGATATTGGATCCAAAACGTTGTTGAAGCGAAGTCTAGGTGCGACACTCGTCCGTGTCAAATTCGGGTAAACACGCAAACATCGAAACACTCGAAAGAAAAACGAGCGTAAATGAGTACCTGGCGCCACTTATTATGCTTCACTGGATGGTGATGTGGCGGCGGGGCCGTGGGAATTCCCGTCCAAGGGTATACGACTATTGGATAGAGGATATTGGATCCACAAGAGTTATGGGCAACCACTTGGGAGAACGACTGATGTCACAAGTTGCTGCACGCCTGGAGCGGCTACCTTTCTGTAGCTTCCACATCAAACTGCTGATCATTGGCGGCCTCGGCTTTACCTTCGAGGCGATGGACGCCGCGATCATGGCCTTCATCCTGCCGGTCGTACGCACGCAATGGCAGCTGACGAGCTTCGAAACGGGTCTGCTCGGCAGCAGCACCTACATCGGCTTTCTGGTCGGTGCGTTCATCGCGGGCGTCCTGGGAGACCGCTTTGGCCGACGGGTTGTCATGATGTGGGCCTTGTTCATCTTCTGCGGCCTGTCGTTGGTCAACGCCTTCGTCAATGACTGGCACACATTCTTTGTCATCCGGGCATTGGCGGGTGTCGGCCTTGGGGCCGAGGGCGCGATCATTGCGCCGTTCCTCGCGGAGTTCGTCAGCAATCGCTACCGCGGTAGCTTTACTGGCGCCCTGGCAGGTTTCTTCTCCTTCGGGTTCGTTGCTGCGGCGATCATCGGCTACTTCGTGATTCCCCAAAGTCCCGAGGGTTGGCGCTATGCCTTGGGGATGACCGCGGCACCCGTCGTGATCCTCCTCTGGTGGCGTCGGGCACTCATGGAGTCCCCGCGCTGGCTTGAAAGCCAGGGCCGCCATGATGAAGCGCTCCAGGTCGTCGACAGAATCGAAGCGAGCGTCATGCGCGCTGGCGTCAAGCTGCCGCCAGTCGTTCACGTGGCTGATGCCCCGGTGGCCAAGGCGCCGGCCCAATCCGCCTGGGAAAGCGTAAAGACGCTGTGGCGGCCACCACTGACCCGCATCACCGCCATGACCTGGGTGCTTTGGCTGGCGATCACGTTCTGCTCGTATGCCTTCTTCACCTGGATACCGGGCTTGCTCGTGCAGCAGGGACTGACGATCAATAAGAGCTTTTCCTATTCGATCGCGATCTACCTCGCACAGATCCCCGGGTATTACTCCGCGGCGTACTTCAACGAGAAGATCGGACGCAAGGCGACTATCGTCACCTATATGTTCCTCGCCTGCCTGTCGGCCATCTTCCTGGCCTTCTTCAGCAAGGATCCCACGACGATTCTGGTTGCCAGCGTGCTGCTGTCGTTCTCCATGAACGGCGTGAATGCGGGCCAGTATGCCTACACGCCCGAGATCTATCCAACCTCCGTTCGTGCAACCGGCATGGGTGCGGCATCGTCCTTCGGCCGCATCGGTGCTATCGCGTCGCCAGCGCTGGTCGGCTACATCTACCCGATCCTGGGATTCTCCGGGGTATTCGGCATGACCACGATGGTGATGCTCGTCGGCGCACTGACGGTACTGATCTTTGGCATCCAGACCAAGGGGCGGACGCTTGAACAGATTGCGGCCAACGAGTACGCCACGCTGCCGGATGGGGATGTGGGAGGCCATGCCGGCCCGCAGGCTTCAGCGCGATGAAAGCGAATACCGAACCACTTGGGGCTGCCGCGCGCCTGGCAACGCTGTGTCAGTCTGGGGCAGCGTCGCAGACAGTATGGAGCTCGCTCGACGCCGTCCTCGGCGAGGTTTTTGGCCACAAGCTATTTACCGTGCTGCTGTTTGACGGTGCCGGCGAGCGGGTTGTTCGGGTCTACAGCTCCCGGCCGGAGATCAATCCGGTCGGAGGGATCAAGCCCGTGACGCCATCGATGTGGACGACCAAGGTATTGATCGACGGGCAGCCCTATATCGGAGGAAGCAAATCGGACCTGCGCGAAGTCTTTCCAGATTTCGAGACCCTCTGGGCGATCGGATGTGAAAGCGTGTTGAACATCCCGATTCGCCATGCAGGGAAAGTGGTCGGATCGCTCAATCTGCTCGATGGTCCAGCGAATTACACACCGGCTGACATCGACGTAGCACGCCTTTTTGCTCAGTTGGTGACGACTGCCGCGCTCGCTGACCAGGCTCGGGTGTTAGGCACGCGTCAGAGCGAACTTGACCTCGGCAGGCAAAATGTCCAAAATGGATATTGGATCCAAAACTAAATCCCGGCATTGTCCGGCATCCATGAGCGAGAAGATGATGGACAAGACATTCTTCTGTATTGATGGCCATACCTGTGGCAATCCGGTCCGTGTGGTGGCGGGCGGGGCGCCCCAGTTGCAAGGCGCCACCATGATCGAGCGACGGGCGCATTTCGAGCGCGAGTTCGACTGGATCCGCACCGCGTTGATGTTTGAGCCGCGTGGACACGACGTCATGTCGGGAACGATTCTCTACCCGCCAACGCGCCCCGACTGTGACGTGGGCATTCTCTTTATCGAGGTGAGCGGCTGCCTGGCGATGTGCGGCCACGGCACGATCGGGACGGTGACGACGATTGTCGAAAATGGTCTGGTCCAGCCTAAGGAGCCGGGCTTGCTGCGCCTCGATACACCGGCTGGACTCGTGGAAGCGCGCTACAAGCTCAACGCTGGCCATGTCGAGTCGGTCCAGTTGACCAATGTCGCCTCGTTCCTGCATTCGCGGGATCTGAGCGTCGAACTCGACGGCGTGGGCGAGATCCGGTTCGACGTCGCGTACGGCGGGAACTTCTACGCGATCGTCGAGCCGCAGGCGAACTACTCGGGCATGGAGTCACTGCGCCCGGCAGACATCCAGCGGCTGAGCCCGGAACTGCGCAGGAAGGCCAACGAGAAGTACACCTTTGTGCATCCTGAACAGCCTGAGATCAAGGGCCTGTCACATGTCATGTGGACCGGTACGCCGACCAAGCCAGAAGCGACGGCGCGAAACGCGGTCTTCTATGGCGACAAGGCGATCGATCGCTCGCCATGCGGGACGGGGACGTCTGCGCGCATGGCCCAGTTATTCGGCAAGGGGCAACTAAGACTGAACGATCCTTTCGTGCACGAAAGCATCATTGGCACCCTCTTCACTGGTGTTGCCGTCGCCCCTGCGACGGTGGGCGAATATCCCGGGATCATCCCGACAATCGAAGGTTGGGCACAGGTGACCGGTCACAACACGATTTTCGTGAATGACCGCGATCCGCTGGCCCACGGTTTCATCCTGAAATGAGCGGAGTAAATCGTGGCGATTACCGTACTTAAGAACGCTCGAGTCCTGAACGTCGACACGCCGGACGACGATCAGCGCTATTCCGTCGTGGTGGAAGGCTCCGAGATTCGGGAAGTGACGACTGGTATTGCTCAGTTTGATGGCGCACGACAAATCGACCTTGCCGGAAAGACTGTCATGCCCGGCATGATCGACTGTCACGTGCATGTGATTGCCTCCATTGCGCACCTCGGCACCAATGGAAAGCTGCCGAACACGTTCGCGGTCCTGCGCGCCGTGCCGATCTTGCGCGGCATGCTCAACCGCGGCTTTACGACCGTCCGTGATGCCGGCGGCGCCGACTACGCGTTGGCGACTGCCATCGGGCAGGAAGTGATTGCGGGACCGCGCCTCTTTATCGCCGGCAAGGCCTTGTCACAAACAGGCGGTCACGGCGATTTTCGGGAACGCTTTGATTCCACCGATCCAGACCCGTGCGGGTGCAGCCGGAACCTGGGTGCGATCGGCCGCATTGTCGATGGTGTAGACGAAGTCAGGAAGGCCGTGCGAGAGGAAATGCGCAGCGGCGCCCACCACATCAAGATCATGGCATCCGGCGGCGTCGCCTCGCCGACCGACCCGATCGGCAACCTGCAGTACTCGGTTGACGAAATCCGAGCCATTGTCGAGGAGGCGCGTTCCCATCAAACCTATGTCATGGCGCACGCCTATACCGGGCCCGCAATCAAGCGAGCGGTGGAACTGGGTGTCAGGACCATTGAGCACGGCAATCTTGTCGATGATGAAGCAGCGGCCACCATGGCAAAGATGGGAGCGTACATGGTGCCAACGCTGGTTACGTACGACGCCATGAGCCGGGTCGGTGCCAAGACGGGCGTCTCGGCACAAGCGCTGGAAAAGAATGAGGCCGTGCGCGTTCAAGGCCTCGCGGCGCTCGAACTCCTCAAGCGTCACGGTGTGAAGATGGCGCTTGGCACCGACCTGCTGGGCGATATGCACGAGTTCCAGAGCGATGAACTCCGCATCCGTGCCAAAATCCTGGGCAACCTCGAAGTGTTGCGGCAAGCGACGACGATCGGAGCCGAGGTCGTGGGCATGCCTGGCAAGCTTGGCGTGGTCCGGGAAGGTGCAATGGCTGACCTGCTTGTCGTGGACGGCGATCCCCTTAGAGATCTCTCGTATTTGGGAGGTCAGGGAGAAGGCATTCGGGGCGTCATGAAAGCGGGAAAATGGGTCCGCGAAGCCCTGATGAACTGAGATCGCGCCGGCGGCGCCGAAATTGAATCCAATATCCAATCCCGGTGCTAGAATGCTTGGAACATCCCTAGATCCGCGCTTCGAAATGCCCCGCACCACCAACGCCCAGCTGAAAGACAACGGTGAGCCCGTTTCCCTCGCTTCGCCTGCGAAACGTACCACACAAGCGAAGATTGTCCGTCCGACGACGGTCGATCTCGTCATGGACGCCATTCGCCGGAAGATTCTGTCGGGCGAACTGGGTCCCGGTGAAGTGTTGCGGCAAGAGGCCTTGGCGGACGAACTTGGCGTCAGTCGGTTGCCGATTCGCGAGGCAATCACCAGACTTGAGGCAGAAGGCATGCTGAACGTCGTGCCCCACAAGGGCGCCTCGGTGCGGCCGCTATCCGTGGACGAAATCCACGAAGCGTTCGATATCCGCAAACGCCTGGAACCGTGGATCTTCATTGAGGCCATTCCGCATCTGACGGAGCGCGACCTGGCCACGGCGGAGCAGATCGTCGCATCCATGGACAAGGCGGCAGCAGGCGAGTGGGGCCAGCTGAATTGGGCCTTCCACGAGACGTTGTATCTTCCGGCGAATCGGGATATGACGCTTGGCATCCTGAAGCGCCTTCACGAAAAGGCCGACCGCTATTTCCGGTTCCAGGTCGTCAACGTGCCGATTCGTAAACAAGCGCACGAGGAGCATATGGAGCTCATCGAAGTCAGTCGGAAGCGGGATACCAAGCGAGCCGAGCAACTGCTCTTGCAACACCTGGATATTGCGGCAGACCAGATCATCGGTCTTGTCGAGAAAGTCTTGCATCGGTAGCCGGTCCTCATCCGGCATCCGATGCGACCGCTCATGCCTCCGGGTGTGGTGGCCTAATTTACTTCTATGCTAACGATGTCGGAAACAGTCCAACTCTCGCTTGCCGAGGTCCGCGAGCTTTCGCTCAACGTCCTGCGCACCAACGGTTATTCAGACGCCCACAGTGAAGCCATTGCCGACGTCATCGTTGCCGGCCAGCGCGACAATTGTCAGTCGCACGGGCTCTATCGTCTGCTAGTGTGTGTGCATACCATCCGTCATGGAAAGGTGGATGGCCGGGCGGTGCCCACCGTAACAGACCAGGCTCGCGCTATCGTCAAGGTCGACGCGTGCTACGGTAATTCGCTGCTCGCATTCAAACAGGGATTTCCGTATCTTGTCAGCAAGGCGCGCGAGTGCGGGCTGGCGGCCATGGCGATCAATAACTGCTTCCACTTTTCTGCACTTTGGCCCGAAGTGGAAGCGTTGGCGAACGAGGGCCTGGTGGCGCTAGCCATGACGCCCAGCCATTCCTGGGTCGCGCCGGCGGGGGGTACAAAGCCGGTATTCGGAACAAATCCGATCGCCTTCGCGTGGCCGCGTCCCGACAAGCATCCCTTTGTGTTTGATTTTGCGACCAGTGCGATCGCACGGGGTGATATCGAACTTCACCGCCGTCAAGGCAAAGAAATTCCATTAGGCTGGGCGATCGATGCGAACGGGATGCCGACCACAGATCCTGTCGCTGCTCTGACGGGGGCGATGCTTACTTTCGGGGGACACAAGGGTTCTGCCTTGTCCACCATGATTGAGTTGATGGCAGGTCCACTAATTGGCGACATGACCAGCGCCGATTCCATGCAATTCGATGAGAAAGCGGGTGCAACGCCATGCCATGGCGAACTGTTGCTGGCTTTTGACCCGAAGACATTCCTCGGAGATCGAGCCAGCGAATACCTGCAGCGCGCTGAGGAGCTCTTCGGAGCCATCACCGAGCAAGGTGCGCGGCTTCCGTCCGAGCGCCGCTATGAAGCCAGAGCGCACAGTGATGAGTCCGGTGTGGACGTCTCCAAGGCCCTCTACGACGACATTCTGATGCTCTTGCAAGCCGCGTAGTTGAGGTCGGAGGGAGGAACGCCAGCGATCTGGAGACCGCGCGGTCTCCCGCCCGCCAAGGTGCTGCAGGGGTTCTGGCAGGCAGTTTGGCTGTTAGAGGCTGGCACGCGGCCGCGTGCTCGCTGTCGGGAATCCTGAGTTCGGCGAATCTCAATGCGGCCGGCGGTTCAACTCTCTGCCGGTGTAACGCGGGCGGCTGTCCGCTTCCCGAGGGAACGCCGGATTTTGGGCGAGCATCATCCCCCCCCTGATTACCTTTCGTTTGGCGTCCCTCCAGGCAATGCCAGTAGATCCCTGCGCCCGTCCAGATGCCAGCACGCGCCAATGCTGGGTGAAGACCTCAAACGAAAAAAGAACAGCCCGCTGCAAAAGCGGGCCGAAATCCCTTCGGTGAAAGGGAGGAGACAGGGTGACTATAAACCCTAATAACAAAGCCTTGCAGAGCATGGCATGAGCCGTCGGGGCAATCGCCATGCCCATAGTTTCATGATAGTGAACCTATGGGCATGGCGATGCTAGCTACAGGCGCGATAAACGGTAAGACCTCGCCCGTTGCCTAACTGGTCGTCTCATTGCGAACCTGCGCCGCCGTTCGAACCTTGACCGCTACAATGTCCGTTTCCGGAAGTACAGCCGTCGCTCGTCCATCGAGCTTGCGGGCGGGCAATTGGTTTAGGAACGTCGTTCATTTATTAGCCCTGCGACAGTTGTGTAGCGGTTCTTCGCAGAATCTTCCGACATGGAATCAGGCGACCTCGACGATCAGTTCGATTTCCAGGCAGGCACCGAGCGGCAACTGCGACACGCCGAACGCGCTGCGCGCGTGCTGGCCGCACGTGCCAAACACCGCGGCGAGCAGATCGCTGGCGCCATTGGTCACGAGGTGCTGCTCGGTGAAGTCCGCTGTCGAATGGACGAGGCTGGTGAGCTTGACGACCCGCACGATCGAATCGAGATCGCCGGTAGCGGCGTGCAGCGTCGCGAGCAAGTCGATGGCAACCAGGCGGGCCGCCGCGACACCGTCGGCGGTGCGCAGATCGTCGCCAAAGCGGCCGGTCCGAACCTGCCCATCGACGCGGGAGAGATGGCCGGACACGTGGATCAGCTTGCCGGACCGCACGCTTGGCACATAGGCCGCCGCCGGGGCCGAAGCCGTGGGCAGTTCGATACCAAGCTGCGCAAGCTTGTCGTAGATTCGTGGCGCCGGCGCGAACGCAGGACCGTTCGGTTTCAGGCGCATGCCGGGCTTGAGATGCCGCCATGGCAGGTCCGCCGGATCGGCGATGAACGGACCGGGCGCACGCACCACGAAAATGTCTTCCGCGATCGCGGCGAAGTCGGCGCGGAAATGCACCGAGCTCTTGTTCACGAGAATCTTCATCCCCGCCGGTTCGATGCCGACCGCGCGGTACATGTTGCGGTCGAGCAGCTGTGCCTTGGTCGAGCTGACGGCAACGAGCACGCCGTCGAGCCGCAGCCGCGCCATTGGTCCCATGTCGGCAGCCTTGCCACGCATCATCGGTCCGCCGTAGACGAACTTGCCATCGGACAGTGCCTCCACCTCGAAGGTCGCCCGCAGCGGGGCATCTTCGCTCACCTGTGGGCAGCCGCCAAGCGCGATATCGATCCCCGCGCCAACTCCAGCCCGGTGCGCGGCCTCGGCCGCGGCGGGATCGCAGATGATCCCGATCGCGGCGTCCTGCGCGCCGGCCTTGAGTAGCGCACGCAGCATGCCCATGGTGTTGCCATCGCCGCCGACGCCCGGGTTGTCCTGCGTGTCCGCAAGGATCACTGGCCGCGTGGCTGTTTGCGCGATCCGCATGGCGCGCTGCACCGCTGCATCCGGCTCCTCGAACTGCACGGCCCACTGGCTCTCGGGTTCACAGATGCGCGCGAGCAGTGCCTCGACGGCCCGCTCGACGCGGGCCTTGTCGAAGCCGTACCCCCAGACGACGGGACCGCACTCGGCGAAGTCGGCGGCGGGAAAGCCCGGTGTAAACGACAGCGACAGCACGCCTTGTTGCTCCAGTTCTTCGAGCAGCCCGTAGATGTCTTGAGCGGGCTGCATCATCGTAGACATGCTGTTGACCGGAATCAGGAATGGCACGCGTCGTGCCACCAGGTGCGCACGCGTCTCCCGCCTGCACAACTCCAGCAGCATCTCGGCTGCCCGTTTGCCGGTGGCGGCCATGTCCACGTGTGGATAGGTGCGATACGCCACCACTCCATCCGCCAGCGCGAGCATCCGTTCGGTAACGTTGGCATGCAGATCCAGCGAGACCACGATCTTCACGTCCGGGCCAGCCGCGGCACGGACGCGCGTCAGCAACTCACCCTCGCCGTCGTCGAGGTGCTGGGCCACCATAGCGCCATGCAGGTCGAGATAGACCGTGTCGTATGAGGCCGTCGTCACCGCCTCCACGATCTCGCCGGCGATGCGCTCGTAGGCATCGGTCGTGACATGGGCCGAAGCGCCGGCTGCCGCCCAGATCACCGGCGTGACGGTGTGACCGTGCTCGCGAACGTGGTGGATGAAGCCGCTGATCGGCACGTTCACGTCCAGCAGGTCGTAGATCGCCTCGCCGCGCACCATGGCGGGAAAGTCCTCGCCACGGACGAAGTTCTCGTAGGAGGCCATGGTTGGGGCGAACGTATTGGTTTCGTGCTGGAAACCGGCAACTAGGATATTCAAGGAGAGCCTCCCTGGAACGGGATGTTGGAACGAGGCGGGACCAGCAATACGAGCGCGGGCGCCGCCATGGGAACGGCCGTGAGGGGTGGTATTACTGCGGCGTCAGCTTGATCGAGGCGGCCATCTTCCTGAACTTCTCAGTCTCGTCGACGTAGAACTTCGCGGAGGCCTCGAGCGTCTGCGGCTTCATCGGCTGCACGCCGGAGAGCTCAAGCGCCTTGATCAGTTCGGGCGACCTCAGCGCTTGCTGCGAGGCGTCCATTAATACGCGGGCACGCTCCGCCGGGACGCCGGCCCTGCTCATGACGCCAAGCCAGATCGAATACACGAATTCGGACTTGCGCGCGACGCTGGTTTCGGAGATCGCAGGCACATCGGGCAGGTTTCGCATGCGCTGCGTGTCCAGCACTGCTACCGCCTTGATCTTGTGCGTTTCGAGCAGCTGCGTGGAGGCACCGAGGTTTGGCAGAATTGTCATGTCAATCTGGCGCCCGGTCAGGTCTGCCAGCATCGGCGTGGCGCCCTTGTACGGCACCTGCAGCATCTTGGCTCCGGTCAGCTGAGCCATGTATTCGGCGACAATGTGGTACATGGTCCCGTAGCCCGGATTGCCGAAGGTCAGGCTCTTGCCACCTGCCGACTTGGTGGCCGCGATGATCTGTTCGAGCGAGCTGTACGGCAGGTCGCTGCGCGTCATCACGACGAGCGGGTGGTTCGAGACCGGCGCCAGCAGGGCCAGCTCCTCCGACTTGTACCTGGCGCTGGCGAGCGCCAGCGGCGTCAGGATTGCCTCGTTGGGCGAGCCCATGATCAGCGTGTAGCCGTCGGCCGGTCGGCTCAGCAGCCGCTGCACTGCCAGCGCGCCGCCGGCGCCGGGCAGATTCTCGATGACCACGGGCTGGCCGAGCGCCTTGGCCATCGCCGGTTGCATGGCCCGCGCCAGAACATCAGCGGGCCCCCCCGGAGGGAATGCGACCAGCATCGATATCGGCTTGGAGGGAAAGGTGTCGGCAGCGGATGCTGGTGCGCTGGTCAGCGTCAATCCCAGGATGGCGGCACTCAGTGTCATCCAGCGTTTGACGGGGGATAATTCTCGGTCTTGCATGTCGTCCTCCACTTTCTTAGATCTTCTCGCACACATGCGAGAACCTGTTGCGAGGGGGATTGTTGGCTGGAATATTCGTTCGAGGAACAGCAATCTTTGCACGAGATCGTTGCCCTGCGGGCAACGCGGAGGTCTTCAGCCGCAACAGATGATATCCGCGGGCTTCTGGAGCCCTGGCCAACACGTCAAGGTCCGGCGGGCCTACCCGGAAGGTCAACGAGACATCGAGCGTCGCGCGTCCGGGCAGCTTGACTTCGAGACGATGCAGCAGCGACATCGACAACATGCACAGCATCGCCAGCAGCAGTGCCGCGGCGTAGAACTCGACTCCGAGCAGCACGCCCACGGCCGAGGCGGCCGAGATGGAGGCCGCGGTGGTCAGGCCGCTGATGCTCAGGCCGTCCTTCATGATGACGCCCGCATACAGGAAACCGACTCCTGTCACCACGCCCTGCACGCCCCGTGTAGGGTCGGTGCTGTGCTCCGCGACACCGCCAAACCACAAAGGCGCATAGCCGACGAAGACGGTCAGCGCAGTCGACGCCATGCACACGAGCCCGTAGGTCCGCATGCCCGCGGCGCGGCCGTTGTATGAGCTGCGATCAGCAGGCGACGTCGCGCTGCTTGCTTAGCACAGGCAACGCGCGTGCTCCAGCTGCGAAGGGCGGCGTCGCGATCAGTTGGTAGGGCAGAATCGTACTGAGTCGTGGCCACAGCCCGCTCCAACCGCGCGCGCCGGCGCTGCCTCGGGTTGAACGGACGGTCTCCGGTCGGGCACCAACAGACGGTCGCGTTCGACGGCCCCCCGCATTGGGCTCAGGGACGGTGTGCGAGAATACGCCGCGGCCAAAAGCGGGACTCGCTCCGGTCGCGACAACACAATGCGGAGACGAGATTGTCCAAAGAGCTACTGGTTGGCCTGGTAACGATGATACTGGCAACCTCGGCGCTGGCCGGCGAGCGCTACATAGAAGTCTGGAACCCGCCGGAGGCGCGCCGTTCGGCCGCGAAACCCCCAAAGCCATCGGCACACAAACCGAAGAAAAGTCGTGTGGGTCCTCTTGCAACCGGCCGGACGCGTCGAGTGGCGGAAGTATCAACGTTACGGCCGGCCACAGCGGCAAGGCCGGGCAAGCCGACATTCAACGACATTCCGCGGCAGATGACGCCAGAGGGCAACGTGCTTCGTGTGGCAGGCGGCCAGTCTAGAGTTGACATCGGGCGCTGATGCATTTGATAGTCGCGCCCCCAAATTCTTTGTGAGTCAATCACTTGCGAAAGGATCGACATTTTCGATAGAAGGGACCTGGTCAGCCTTGCTGCGAGCGGCCGAGGGAAGCCGACGAGACCTTCCAGTCTCTCTATTACGCCGAGCCCGAGGACGTCGAATACGACGAGTCGGCAGAAAGGTCCCAAAGTCGTACGGCGTTGATTGGGCGCGAGAATTCGTAAGGAAGGATTGGCGCAGGCGAGAAGCGAACGACACGCAAGAGACTCCGGAAGCTGCGACGCCGGAAGAGAAGCGGGCCCCGAAGCGCGGTCGGAAGCCGAAAACCCTAGCCGAAGTTGCCGCCCCGGAAGTCACGACTCAAGAGACCCCAACCCGGAAGCGCGGGCCGAAGCAGATACCACTGCCTAGCGTGGAGGCTGCCCCGGAAGCGCCGACTCAGAAGCCGCAAACCCGGAAGCCGCGACAGGAGCAAAAAGCGCCTACCGCAACCCAAAGCCCGTCCCAATCCTCACTGCTCGCTCAACTGGCATCTGTCAATGCGCAACTTGAGCAGTTGCGAGCCGCGGAAGTGCCAAAGGTTGTGCAGGAGATTCGGCAGTTGATGCAGGAGTACGACCTCAGCATTGAGGACATTGCGGGCAAGCCCAGTGTTAAGCCCGCTGCCCGCGCTGTTCCGAGCAAGACGAAGGCCGCGCCGCCTCCGAGGTACCGCAACCCCAAGACGGGCCAGACCTGGTCGGGGCGCGGCAGGGCTCCCGCGTGGATTGGCAAGAAGCCGGAGCGTTTCCTAATCGATCTCTTGAACTGAACGACAGGTTGGCGGGCGCGGCCGGTCCACCCCCATACATAGGATCCAGCAAACTCGGCAGATGCTTTATGGTGCGCCTGCCGGGTCGACACGTACACGCGCCAGCCGCTCCAGTTTTGCGCCTGGCCGAGGGGGCACTCCTCACGCTGCGCCCAGGCGAAAGTGTTTACCGCAACGCCGAGGGGCTGACCTGGGACGGACAGGGGGAGATGCCCGCCTGGCTGCGGCGTCCGGTCAATGCGGGGCAGAGTGTGGAGTTTTACAGGGTAGGTAGCGCCAGCGGTTATCCCAGATTGGCAGGGGATCCGCTTAGAGCCGTCATGGCAGACCCCGTAAGGGCATGCCCTGATCTTGGCCAGGTGATTGTTGCGTAACGGGAAACCGTTTATTGCTGAGTTGGCTCTTTGCCATTCTGGGGAAAACCCTTATCTTTCAATCCATGCGATACCGCAATGCAGCAACTCAATAACAGCCGGGTCGCTCCGAGAAAGAGAAAAGGGAAATCATGAACGCCACCCGCTACGCCTTGATCGTCATCACCGCCATCGCCGCCGCCTTGTCGGCTGCCCCGGTTCTGGCCAACAACACTAAGGAATCGCTGATTAAATCAGCGCGCGAGTCATCGAGGCGTTTGGTGAGCGCGTTGTCATAGGTGTGTCCATGATTCAGGTCCGGTGATGAAGCGACAGATCAGTTTTGCGGAAGCGGAAAGCCACGGTAAGAAGCGGGTGACGCGCCGCCAGCGATTTCTGACGGAGATGGAAAGCGTAGTGCCGTGGGCGCGGCTGATTGCGGCGGTCGAGCCGTACTACCCCAAGGGCAAACGTGGAAGACCGCCGATCGGCCTTGAGCGGATGCTGCGCATCTATTTCCTCCAGCAGTGGTATGGACTGTCGGACGAGGCGCTGGAAGACGCGCTGTACGACAGCATGGCGATGCGGGCGTTTGCCGGGA
>NZ_JAGIQB010000077.1:0-16012 GCF_017815025.1 Cupriavidus phytohabitans | reverse complement strand
TGTAAGGAGTCCTCAGATTAACGATTCAGCAAGTCGTCGCGCTGACGTCCACTGCCGGTATTTCAGCAGCCTGTTAACTCACTCGCCATGCTAGTTCTTCTGAATCACGATACTACCACCTGCCACCGTAGTCCCTTCCGTCGCCGTTCCTTCGCCCGAGCTCTCGACTTGGTTGTCGTAGTCAACTACATCAGCATTCGCGTCAGGGTCGAAGTGCCAAATCTTGATGCGGAAGCGGTCAGGGGTGCCTTTGGCCAAAAGGTTGCCGTCAACGGCAGTTAGAAGAAAGCTGTAATCACCTGCGCCATTGATAGTGCCGCGTCCTTTGTATTGTGCCCGTGCCCCTGCAACAACGAGCCAGTCATAGTTTTCGCTATGGAAGTTCAGCTTCGCTGATTGAAATTGAAATTCCGTGTTGCCTGTCGGCGTCGTAGCTCCCTTCTTGTACTTGGAAACGAAACCAAAGGTTGCTCGACCGGCTAGGGTAGTATCTGCTTTGTAAGCACCTACCGGCGACATGAACCATCCTCCACCGGTTACAAAGCCTGCGGAAGGGTCGTACACGACGACGTCGCGGCGAACCGTGGCAGAACGGCCGGTATTGTCCGTGACCGTAACACTCACGGGATAGACGCCAGCAGCACCGAAGGTGTATGTGGCATTTGCACTACCCTCGCCATTGCTCTCGGAGACTTCACCGGGCTGAGTTGTCGTCCCATTGTCCCATGACCATGTTGCTGTGTGCGAATCTCCTGCATCGGCATCCGAGAACAGAGCAGACACTGATACTTGGGAACCAACAGCTATTGGGTCATTTGCGGTGATTGGCCCAAGGGTTGGAGCGGTATTGCTTACCGTGCCAGGCTTGAGGAGTACCAAACCGACATTCGATGATGCGACAATAGCGCCATTATTAGAAATGGCTATCGCCTCATACAGTTTCAGCCCAGGAGGCGCTCCAGAAATACGCGTATCAAGGTCAATCAACCCCTCAGATTTTGTCCACACGAAGGCATGTGTATTGGAATTTGAATCCACAACGTGGCCTACAACGTGCCCAGAATCGTTAACGGCTCTTGCGAACGAATACAAGTAATTTTCACCCACTGATTCCATTCCGCTCTGCGCTGTCCATACGAAGGCATGGCTATGGGCACCGGGGGGCGCGTAATAGCCAACCACATGCCCAGCGTTACTTAAAGCAATCGGCGCAGAAAATCCAAATGAGCCACTGAGCGTGTCGATATCGTTGATTCCCCCAGCCTGGGTCCACGTATACGCATGCTGACCGTACCCGATACCAGTGGTACTGATTCCTGTTACTAGGCCGGCATCATTGATTGCTATGGCCCTCGAATACTGACCGCCAAGTAAATCCAGGCTGACAATGCCAGTTGGTTGCGACCAAAAAATGGAATGCATTATACCGTTAGCATCCATCGAATTACCGACCAGTTGTCCTAGCCCATTCACGGAATTTGCGACGGACCAGAGACCGCTACCGCTGAGCGAACCCAAGTCGACCTTGCCTCCAGCTTGCGTCCAGGAAAAAGCGTGAACTGAGCTACCAACGTGAAAGCCAACCACGTGCCCGCTATTACTGATAGCGGTACCAAATGACGAGTTGACAGTGCCTGAAGTACCGTGGATGTCTGTAATGCCCGTGCTCAGCGACCATATGAAAGCATGTGCTTGACCGTCCCCTGGGTCACTGTAACCGATTATTTGTCCATTGTCATTGAGGGGGCCCGCAATCGAATACTGCCCTCCTAACGTTCCAATATCATGAATCGCAGACCCATCATAAAACTTTGCATGCTCGGAGCCTGAACCGTTCCAATCTCGGAAGGCAACTTGTCCCGTACTATTGATTCCCTTGTCTACGGCCCAACCGTTTGCAGTGAGATTCACCACACTATAGGTGGTCGGAAGTGGCAGCGAGGCAACCGTCTTCATGGCACCTGCATTAGTTGCCGCCTTTGGGGAAACATCATCGACACCGCCGCAGGCACTAATTGCAAGGGCAAGCATGCACGTTATGCCGCTGGCAATAGGCTCGTTGGTGAAGATTCTCATGGCTCTTCGCATTTTTTGTCTCCTTCTGGCTTGACGGCCAATGCGGCAAGTAGTATCAACGGTCGGTTCCGGTGTCAATGCAGGTCGCATTGGGTGCGACATTTTCATGATTAGGCCATCTTCTTCGCACCCCATCACCAAAATTGGTGAGTTACAGTGTTAAAAAACACCATCTCCGGTTATGTCCTGCTCTCAAAGCGATTGCATGGGCATAAAAAATCGCTAAAAATGTGGTCCGCAACCATATCGCGTCGCTGATGAAAAAGAGCGGCTGCAGCAGGCAGCCGAAGCCCCTTGGCTTGGCTCGCCCCGTTCTGGATGCAGCATCCCTGGCCCGATATTACTGACGCTGGACCTCCAAGAATGTGATGTTGTTGTCCGGGTCCCGATATTGACGGACTGAACCGATGGCGGTGTCTGGAATACCCTCCAGCAAGGCGAGCATTTGTTTCTCGTCCCGGTATATCAGCCACCAGTCCATCGCCACTTCCATAAAGCCCACATCTTCGATACCTGGCAGGAAGTTCGCAATATGTAATGTGCCACCCGGCCCAAGCATGTTGAACAGGTTGCGGGTCAGCATTTGTGCGGTTTCGTTATCGAGATAATCGTAGAGCCCTGCTGCATACGCGAGGTCTAACGGCTTGTAGCTTACCTTCCCGACAACAATGTCCTTGATTCTGCGGAGTTCGGTGGACACACCGAATGGTGCGAAGCACTTATCGACCTCGGCCAGACTGTTCTCATCTTGGTCGAGTGCGAGAAATCTCTGCGGCCGGATTTGGGAAATGAGTCGGCTCAGGTCGAGCTCTCTCAGATGACCACACGCCACCGCAAGGATGCTGGCCCCGGTGCCCTGTTCATGCAGCACCCTGTCAATAAGGTTGGCCAGAAGGTGGCGCCTAAAGCGCACGGCTCGGGGGGCCGCAGCGCCCACCGTATGTGCGTAGATGGACCGGGGCAACTTGTCCAGTTCCGGCTTCACGTATCCGTAGATGTAGTCTATCAACGCCGCGTCGCCGGGATATCCGTACGGCCTCCGCGCTGCATGGCTCGTGAAGGGGCACAGACGCGTCGTCTTCAGTGCGGGATGCTCCCGCGCCGTGACAACGAAGTCCTTCCACTCTTCGTCATGCATGGCACTGCGCACACTTGCAAGGCCGGAGTTAATCGTCCGCATCGCGGAAATGCAATCGCCCGCGTTGAAATACCTGTCCGCCTCTTCAAGAAAGGTTTCTGTTTGCATTTCATTCTCCTTCGTCTGTCCGGTAGCTAACTTTGGACGAACACCGAGCGAATATTGCCGGCCCGTATCGGCCCCTTTCCAACAGAATCTCAAGTCGTGCGAACGCAAACCTTCATTCCCTTTACGCCACAGGGAATCACGAGCGTTGGCTGGAGGGAAGCGCCCTTGGTAGTCGACCTCTCCTAGTTCGCGCTACTACTCGCCTAACACGCCAAAACCGCAATTTTTCAAGACGAGAGAGTTGTGGGCGCTGGGGATGTCGATAGCTGTGGTTCATGCCTCCAAGCTAGTTCCACGAACGAAGGCGGGCTATAGTAAAAATTCACTATGGCTGACCAGCCAGTGTTACGCCGAGACCAAATGCCGTCGTGTGAATCGACGATATCGCGCGTATAACGCGAGCATGCTGTTTGACACTCGCTGTGCAGTAAAGAATCGGAGGTGGACGTGAACAGCTTCAGTAACTTGCTGCTTGCGCTTTATCAAAGTGCCCGAGAAGTATCCCTCGACGATTTTCAAGAGCATGCACTGTTATTGCTCAAGGCATTGTTGCCTTTCGATGCAGGGCGGTGGGGTACCGGCGTACGCGATTCGCAGGGTGTCGTGTTCCACGCCCCCTATTTGCACAACGACGCTCCGGAGAGTTTGGAGGATTACGCGCCCGTCCGCGACCAGGATAAAGTTGCGTTTTATTGCATGGCCCATCCTGGCGTGACTATCAACTGCTACTTGCCTGAGCAAAGTCGTCATTCAAAGGAGTTGCAAGCCTATGCGCACCGCTACGCTCATGAGCAGGGGCTCGTGACGGCATTCCACAGCCAGGTTACGGGTTCAGTGGCTTCCGTCTCGCTCTACCGGGCATCCGCGCGGCGGGCTTTCACCGAAGAACAGCGCCAGTTGATGCAGGCGGTCTTTCCTCATTTGCAGGAAGCGCTGAAGATTAATCAGACGCTGCAAGCGGAGCGTCTTCGCGACATCGGCGACAATGAAAGATGGGCGGTCGCCGTGGCTGACATGGGTGGTTTGCTCTGCTTTGCTGAACCGCGATTTCTCATGGCAATGGATGCGGAGTGGCCTGGCACCTCCACCCACGCGGTCCCGACTACGCTGTTTCAGCGATTGCTCGAAGCCCCGCAACGCTCCATCATAGGTCGCAAGATAGTGGTTGCACCATTTTTCACGAAGAGCTTGATATTTCTGAAAGCGCGTAAGCGTGAGGAACTGGACAACCTGACCGCTCGCGAGCGGGAAATCGCCGAACTCGTTGCTACCGGGCTGACCCACAAGGAGGTGGCCAAGTTGCTAAGAATAGCTCCGTCGACCGTTAACAACCACCTGCGAGCAATCCACGCTCGTGTCGGCGCACGCAATAACGCAGAACTCGCTGCACAGCTTCGCCTAGCACGTCCCTAGGCGGTTCATTGCCGCTCCGCTTGAGCGTCGGCGACCGGTCCGGTGGATTACCGCGGCGGTAGCCATGCGATATTTTCCCTTCTAGTTGGGCGCATGATGAAAGAGTAATAACGCTACGCCTGTGGCGGCTTGAGTTCCGGGAAGAGAATCATGAACGCCTTGTCGAAATCCCGGGTCACGACATCTGGGCTCTCAGCCTTCCGCGTGAGATAGTTGCGTAGGTTCTGAGAGGCGATGGAGTCAGGAACGTCGTAGCCGATGTCGCTCTGTCGTCCGTAGATTCGTACTGCATAGCGGAAGACACTGTAGTAACCAAATGCGTGGCGGAAGACGACGTCTTCAACTTGTTTGAGGTTTATCGCGCGGACACCGACAACATGTCCCAAACGCAGGGAGATGAGTCCGCTCAGAATGATTCGCAGGTCCTCCCTGCCTTGTAGTGTCTTAGGTGCCGTCGGGCACGCGGCCTTCAAGTACGGTGCCAGGAATTTGTACGCGTAGTTTTGCACGCGAGGCATTCCGTAGTCGGATGCTTCCGCGAAGAGCCAAGCACGCTCTATTTCGCTTGACATGATGTCATATCGAGCCAAGAGCGCCAGCCTCGTGGCAAGCTCCGCATCATCGTCGGACGCCTGCTGGGGTACGTCAAGCGGCCGATGGCCAAACTGGTGCGCGTACCTGTTGTCGCGGAATGCCGCAGCTTTGGCAGCCAGCAGTTCACCCTGCGCCTGCGTTAGCGCTGCCTCGAAGTCGAAATAGAAAGCGCGCTGCCGTGCGAAATCGAGAGTGAGCTCCGAAAGGCCCACGAGTTTCTTGTGCCATTTATATTGGATGGCTCCGGCCTCCACGGAAGGCTTCTGCCAGCGGCACCATAGTTTGAGCTCAGCGCCCTGGCGAGACGCATCGACGCTGTGTGCGTCGATAGAAAAGATATTCCAATTGTTGTTGTAGAACACGTCGCGTTCGCTGAATCGCATCTCGTTTTCTGAGAGTGCGAAATCGCGAAAAATCCAGAACAACAAAGCACCTTCGTTCAGATAGAACTGACGCCTGGCAGCCAGGGTGGACACA
The DNA here is from genome assembly GCF_017815025.1 of Cupriavidus phytohabitans. Taxonomy (NCBI): domain Bacteria; kingdom Pseudomonadati; phylum Pseudomonadota; class Betaproteobacteria; order Burkholderiales; family Burkholderiaceae; genus Cupriavidus; species Cupriavidus phytohabitans. The sequence goes on along the minus strand of NZ_JAGIQB010000077.1, from coordinate 10,206 downwards.
AATGTCGTCGACAGCTGCGCCTCAAACACGAGAGTCTTCCCCCTCCACGTCCCGCGGACATCTGGTCTTCGCCATATCGAGCGGTCGCGCCAGCTCTGCATGCGACTGTCCTCAATGACAGACTCGGAATCGACATCACGGTCAACGAGCAGGCTCTCTGCGACCCAGGCCTTGACTTGACGATGCGCCTCGGATTCCTTCGCGCCGTTGTACCGCAGCGCCTCCCATTCGTCCTTGGAAAGCGCAAAGCCGGAACGATAGGGACATTCGGCACCGGGATTTTTGGGGTGTGCGAAGTGGTAGACGCGCTCGGTCGAGCCGCGGATGCTTAACGGCTCCAGGCAGTAGAGACAGGTGTATCGGCGCCGGCCGTCCTCCAGCCTTACAAGTTCGTCCTCGAGCCGCTGCTGATGCTTGTGAGCCTCATCACCATCCAGAACAGAGTCTGCCGTGACCTGAGCGTGGTGAAGGTTGTCGTAGACAAGCTCGATGGTACGCGTTGCCATTTCATTCGCGGCCGAATGGCTCGATAGCTTTGAACACGCCCGTCTTGCTCATCGTTCGACGCAGGTCGAAGCGGGAGAGGCTTTCTGTGACTTGAATTTGGTCGAGATGGTCAAAGTCTATCTGGTTCCAGTCGTCGCGACGCACCTGCACAGAGAGCAGATAGTCGTCCTGAAGACGACCAGTTCCAGCGTTGTGACGCTGTGAGTAGCCCGAAATCACCACTTCCTTTGCCAGGGGGAGAGCGGCGAACACTTCGCCGATGAGCCGAAAGACGACGGCATGGATATGCTCCATGTATAGCTTTTGGACCTTGGTGGAGGTGAGGTCCTTGACCGACAGCTTCATACCGCGCGCTGGCACTGCCGCAATCTTGCTCGGCATATCTTCAACTTCAGGGAGGTCGACATCGAGCATCACGGTCCGGCCCTCATCAAGGACCTCAAATGCGACCTCGGTTTCCCGCGGCCAAGCGATGTCGCTTAGCACTTCTCCCAGCCAGGTCTCCATTGCTGCAGTATCCGAGTAGATACGCCGCTCAATCAGGTCGCGGCGCTCCTCAGCCGTTCGAGCAAATGCGGCCTTCTGCGCCTGCCAATCAAGCGCCTCCTGCTCAAACTCGCCCATGGCCCTTCGGTGCGCTTCTTCTGCCTGATGACGTCGCTTCTTGAATACCTTGTCCAGAAAGCGCAGCCTGAGCGGGGTCGGCTGCGTAGGCTGCGGAGTTTCGAAAGTGGGTAAGGAGAAGCGCGGGACCTGGTTGCTGTTCGGCGTCTCCAAGTGAACCTCTGCGACTGACTCAACCTCGGCATTAATGTCGTCACACTTCGACTGTATGAGTTTCTGCAGCCCCTCCTTATGCTGCTGCTTGGCCAGGGCCACTAGATGGTCTGGCACCGGTGCGCCGTTCGAATCCAGGAAAATCAGCTGGCCGTCATCGGCAACCTTGCAAGTCATGCTGACCTTCTGGGAAGCGGTAACTGCCGGCACGGTCCGCACGGCGCGCTTGGGGCGGCTAATCTGGTGGCTGGCTGAGAAACCGGCAAAGCTGGTGTTCACCCGAGTGCCGCGGCTGCTGATGCCGACTGATGCCCCACGGGGACCCAATGTCCAGCCCAGACCGGAGCCGCTCAGGTTCATGCGAATGCCTGGCGCGAGCTTGATGGATTTCCGAAATCTAACTGCCATAACCCGTTTCTCCGCATTTTTGATATTGGCGTGCCTCTGCTTAATTGACGAGCCAGAAGCACCCCGGGCACCGGCTATCGGATGGGCTCAGTGTCGTCTGCAAATCTTGCAGCGCTGAGCCGTGTCGTCGGCCTCTTTCTGCTTGCTGGCCGGCGAACAAGCCGTGCAGGTCTTGCTGGTCCTAGACCAGCAGTTGCTGACGCAGATAAGCTTGCTGCACTGGCCACAGCGGCGGCGCGGTGCGCGTGGCGTGCAGCCACAGCGCTCGCACTTCTCGTTCATTGTGCTTGCTCCACTGGGCCGTCCTTCTGTTTGACGGCCGCAATGGCAGCGTCGATAACGCCGTCAATTGCATCAGGCTCGGCCTTTGCGGTCGGGAATGTCCACGTCCTGGATTCGACCAGGCGAGGCAGCGTGGCCACGGCGCCAATCGGCTCGATGCCCATTGCCGTGAGCCGCTCCACCAGTTCTTCGAAGACCTCTTCCTTGCGCAAGCACCAAGTCGAGGCGAAGCACCGCCAAAAGGTCCATCCGGCGCGCTCAAGGATGCGCTGACGGTTCATATCGCTGGCCCATCGCTCAGGACCGTGATAGGCGTCGCCGTCGCATTCGATTGCTAAGCGCGCATCGTTGGCACCTTCCACCACCATGTCCAGCCGGTACGCACCGCTCTTCACCTGAGGAATGACGCGGTAGCCGCGTTGTATCAGCATCGTGAACACTTCGCGCTCGAAGCCAGACTCACACAGCTTGATGAGTCCATCCTGGTCAACTTCTTGCGTCACCTTCGGCTTGCTGAAGTGCTCGAGCAAAGTCATCCGGATGTCCTTGTCAGAGACCTGCTCTGCCGTTACAGAGCGGACCAGGTACATCCGGTCTCGTGCGCGGCTGGCAGCCACGTTGAAGCGCTGGTCGTACGCATTGCCCGAGAGCGGGTGGCAGCGTTCGGGGTCAGCAACCATCGACAGGAACATGATGTCGCGCTCGCTCCCCTGGAAGGTACGCGCATCGCCGCAGTCGAACTCACGGCGCAACAGTTCAGAAGCGGAACAGCGCTCCCGAACCATCGTATCGATGAACTTTGCCTGCTCCATCCCAAGGAGCGATACCACACCGATAGTGCGGTCCGCAAATCGCTCGTCCTCAAGGATGGTACTGATTTCGGCCGCAATGGCTTCCGCCTCCAGGCGGTTGCAGTCGTGCCGGTCCCGCATGCCGCCCGGCACATAAATATCGATGAGCGGTGGGTCGAGGCGTTGGGACGCCAGTGGGATGCGCAATGGCTGGATGGCGCCCTTGTAGAACTGGTTGGAATACGCAATGATGGGTGGCACACAACGGAAATGCTCGCGTAGCATTACCTGGTCAGCAGCGAATACACGGGCAGCCAGGTCGTAGAGCGACTTCTCAGGCGTCATGTCTTGACCATAAGGCTGGTCGCTCAGAAAACGGGCGCGCAGTTCGTCAATCTCTGTGCTGGACACGAAACTGCCATCCGGCGAGACCTGCTTGTCGTCGCCGACCACCAGAATTTTCTTGGCACGCACGATAGCTGGCAGTGCCCACAGGTCGGACTGGGAAGCTTCGTCGACAATGACAAGGTCGAAAGCTCCGATGTCTGCCGGCATCGACTCCGAAATTTTCGCATGGCTCATAATCCAGCATGGCACGGCACCTGCGGCATCCAGCATCGACTGCTGGGCGTCACGCCGATAGCGCACGGCATTCGGCCCGGTTCCCTTGCCGATACGCCGAATGGCGGTCGCATAGCCGGCCAGCGCCTGCAGAACCTTTGCGCTCGCGTTGCGCTTTGTGGCCAGCCATGCAGCCTTGCCAACGACATCCTTGTACATTTGAGCAAGGGCTGCTTCGAGGTCCGTACGACGGGCGTTCAGCTCGACCAACTCCTTGCGTGCCTCAATCTTCTCGAGGTGCGTGCGCATGCGCGCCCAATTCCAGGCGTCACGCCAGCTGGCGGGCAATGCCGAATCCTCCGCGCCATTAGCAACCGGTACGTATGACACCCGTCCGGCTATGTTCGCGCCGCCGGCCGCGTAAAGGCGTGCGGCAAGCTCCTTCACCCGACTAATGACCGAGGTGAGCCCGCACACCCGGCGCAGCTCGACCACCAACTCGGTGTAATCGGCTGCTACTCGGGCCGCTTCCTTTCCGGGGTTTCCGAGCGACTGGTCGACAAAATCTTGCAGCCGCTGCGTAACAGGCCCGGTCTTGCCGGCCAACCGCTCCTGTAGTTGGCTAAGCGCAATGGACGCCTCTGCCAGTTCGGCGCGCGTCAGGTGCTGCATGATGTGGCTACGGACGACCTCATAGTCCTCATGGCTGCCAAACGCCAGTGTCGCCGGCGCGCGTGCGAAGACCGCCTCGCCCGCCCTGTGCAGCAAGGCGTCAAACCGGGTTGCCATGCTGTGCGCTTTCTTTGCTGCGGCAGTGACCAGTTCCAGCATGCGCAGACGAGCGACGCCCCCATCCAAGCTCGGCAGCTCGAGGACCTCCGCGACGGGATTCCATCGACTGGAGAAGGAGAGCACCTGTTCGTGCAGTTTCAGGTAGGACTGAACATGTTGCCAGTCGTCGTTGGTGGACGGCGACAGGCCATTCACCTTGACCTTGGCGACGTGTTCCTTCGCATCCCCGGTGCCAAACGCCATAAATCCGAACGGTTTGCCCGTCGTGGCGGCGCGTCCCACGGCCTCAACCGTTTTGGGATGCGCCAGCGCTTCGGCGGGGAAGTCTACCGGTCGCTTCATGAAAGCCGCACGCGCCTCCACGAGACGTGTCGCATCTTCGAAAAGAGCCACTAACGCACCGATTTCCGTGGCAAAAGACGGTTGCGCACACTTGCGCCGAAGCGCGCCGGGCCATTCGCCTTCAACCTGAGCCATGGCCATCAGTTCGGCTTGTGCATCGCCTAACTGCGCGAGCAGCGTACGAGCGGATTGCAGCACTTCTGGCGTGATGGCGCGCAGCGGGGGGATTACGCCGGTCTGCGTCGCCTCATCCAGCGACTTCAGCTTGCACAGTTGTGTATGAAGTTGGGCAATGTCGGCGGGCTGGGGCAACTCGTCCGGACTTGGCAGCGACGCGGCCAGGTAGACCAAATCCTCTCCCAGCTGGCGCCGGTCTTCTCGCAAACGGACGGTCTCCTCCGTAGTCAGCGGCGGTGCGTGCCGGGGCTCCAACGAGAGTTCGTCATCGAACCAGGCGTACTGCGGCGCCCCTTTCACCACGAGTTCGGCCAGCTCCTCAGCCCGGTAGCTTGCGCCATCGACCGGGATTTCGGCCAACTGCTGCATGGCGATTTCGTCGACACGTCGGTCGATGTTGACCAGCTCATGGTGCGTACGGTCGATTGCCCGGTGAATCCGGTCGATTTCGTCTCGGGTCGCTTCTGGATTGAGCTGTGAGACCTGATGCTGGATGGCTTCGATGGACGCCTGGAATTGCCGGATACCGTCGCGGTCGCCCGCAAGAAGAGCGACAGTCAGCGGCTGTACCTCCTTGGGAATCTTGCCTTGCAGGACCTCGAGGGCCGGCTCGCCTTTGGACGTAACCAACACGCGTTTGCCGGTGGCAAGATAGTGGCAGATGATATTTGCAATGGTATGGGTCTTGCCCGTGCCCGGGGGACCTTGCACCGTCACGCCAGCGGCTCGCTCAAGTCGCTGCACAATAGTGACCTGCTCCTGGTTGTACGGCAGGGGAAAGTACAGCTCCTTGACTTCGGCCGCACCACTGCCACCACTGACGCCCCGTCCGGAGAGACCACGGAAGTTCACCGCCTGGTAGTCAAGAGGCGTTTCCGAGGGCGGCGTCACCAGTGCCAGCGGACCATCGGGAATCTCGCAGCCCGCTTCCAGCTTGCCGCGAATGTTATTTAAATCGGCGACCAGAAAGTTATTCGATTTTGGACGTGCAAATACCACCCAAGAGTCACTTACGACCAGGTGTTCCCCGGCTGCCGGCGCGTCCTCTCCCTTGGCGAGGACTTCCACATAGCTACCCCGACTGTCGAGGCTCCGCGCTACAAGCTTGAGCACGTTGGCATAGCTCGATGCCAGGAAGGGTGATACCGGTGTGTCCTTGTGCCGGGCCAGTTGTTCGAGCATCGCTTTTTCGCATTCGGAAGCGCCTTGAATGCCACATGCGACGAACCCATCCATCTCGCACCCCGCTTCCGTAGCGCGCGGCCGCACCTCCAGTGACATGGATTTCGTGTCTAGCGAGATTTCGAGCGGTTGCGTCAGCAGCGGGTATTGGAAGTCGAAGGGCTTACCCTCGAAACTGAGCGTCCAGCTGGCCATTCCCAGTCCCCAAACGAACTCGACCGGCTTCGCCGTCTGCTCGGAATGCAGTTGATGCCGTAGGGCAAAGAGGTCGCCGTACAGCGAGATGGTCTTGCGCCGAGGTCTTTCCCTCGCTGCCCATTCCTGCCATTTGCTGACATACGCGACAAGAGCAGTTGCTGCCTCCGCGCGCAGGCGTTCCACTAGCGCATGGTGTTCCGACTCAGGGACGTCCTGTTGCTCGATGCGAATCAATGTGTCAATCGCGGCTTCGATGAACTGTGGGGGCGTACCGTTCGGGTCCGATTCTATCCGGATAGCTTTCCCAAACTTCTCGGAATCTGGCGCCGGCGGGGCGACTTCCTCCAGACGCTCGACCTTCAGCCAGACATGGTCTCCCTCTTCCTGGACATCAAAGAAGACGCCAGGCAAGTTGGCAAGGTCTTTGGGGAACAGCCGTGGAAGAGCCGATTTTCCTATTTGAAAGGCCCGAGGGTCGATGTCTTTGAGCTGCTCTTCGATGTAGACGAACAGGCGGTGTAGCAACTCTCTCGGCGAAATGGACATGTATTACCTCTATGCATTATGCGGCCGTCTGGCCGATGCGGCTCGTAGCTCTTGGGGAGCTATTTGAGCAATATTTCGCCGGCTTCTCAAGGCACCAAAAAGGGTGAGTCGAATCGACTGAGATTGTCGACAATCACTCCACAGACAACTTTGCGGCCTCGCAAAATGACAAGGTGGCAGCCTTTTCGTGTGCCCCCGACGTACCGCTCAGTCGCTGCCCGATGTGTAGGTGGGCGTCATACTTTGTCACCAGGGCGCTTCAGCAAGCAAGCTGCGCTTCCGTGTCTGCAGGGGCCGCCCCTCAATTGAGCGTGGAAGTGCTCTCCGTGGGCGGCGTGCGTTCATACTTGCTGGCCGTAAACTTCATGACATAGTTGTCTGTCGCGGGAATAGGCTTGTAGTCCTTGTCGTACTTGTACCCGCTTTCCGTTACGCGCAGGGGGTAGAAGCCGCCGGCCGTTGACGACTTGTCAAACCTGATTTTTACGCGGAGGTCGACGCACGAACCGGGTGTCGTCGTGTCACACTTGCCTGTTCCGGTGTTCGACGCCTCCGTATCCAGCGTCAGCAGATGCCGAAACCCATCGCGTTCGATACTGAAGAGATTCAGCCATGCGAAATAGTTGCCTTGTCCCATATCGGAATCTCTAAAGACGATTCCTTTCTTACCCGGGGCGACTTCCACAATGCTGGGCAATTCCCTTTGCATGCCGTAGTACTCCCCAAAGGTTCCCATCCGGCCAAGAATCGTTAAAGGGGTAACAATAGCCTCATCCCCATTTGCAGCTTTCTCTGTCATCATTGCGCTGACGAGGGGTGCACAGGGATGGCAGTCGTACTTTTCACGCAAGATTGGCCTTGATGAGAAGTAGTAGAGGCGTTGTGTACCGGTCTTGTCGACAGGCTGCTCACCGATGAGCTTGATTTCAAAGTCGCCGTACACGTATTCGTTAAATGCCTTGCCCAAGTCAGATTCTGCAGGGAATGGCTGATACCGAATGGTACCGCTCTTTGTGGCCAGGCTGTAGGTAGGGATTTGCCGCTCGATGACAGAAACTTTTGGTATTTCTGGAGGTGGTTCGACCGGTGGCACTGCTGTTGGTGACGCATACTCCGCGGCAGGAAGGTTATAGACGCGCGGTCCCTTCTGGGAACTGGAGAGCCAAACAAGAAATGCCAACACGGCAAAGCCCGCAAGCAGATAATTTCCGAACTGACTGGGACGCTGAGGCGCTTGGGGCCGTGCTGCCGATGCTGTTGGGGGTGGCTCAGCTGGTTTGGGACTCGGCTTAGGGGCAGCTTCGGGGTTAGGGGGCGCGGCCCGCTTTCCGTGCTGGCGCCAAACTTCGCTCGAAATCTCCCTGGCGATGTGCTCCGGGCATCCTTGGTTGAGCAGAGCGCCCAAGATTACGTCCCGGTTATAGCCCTTGCTTGCCATGTCGGTTGCCAGTTCAATCATGGCATCCAGGAACATTTCCGCTGCGGTCTTCATGTCGACGCCTTCGTCGTCCACCGCAGCTTTGTCGAGTTTCAGGGCGTCGTCATAGTGCTGTCGCTTCGTCTCGTCTCCGAGAATCGAGTATGCATGAGCAAGTTCCTTGAATTTCTCCGCGGCCAACCGCTCATTGCCCGGATTGCGGTCCGGGTGCCATTTCATGGCAAGCTTCCGGTACGCTGCCTTAATGTCTGCGGTCGTTGCGTTCCTGCTCACGCCGAGAACCTCGTAGAGATTCACTTTCCTTCCCTATTGTTTTCTCCCATCGCAGGCGATTGTACAGTTGGGCGGTCCGCTGGTCCTTGGGGAGCGCCCATCGGCTGGTTGGTATGTGGGTACTTGCCAACTTGGCGCAAGTTCAAAGAACTTAGCTCCGCATGATTATCTCGTTGTCAATAGAGCTTCAGGGGGGTACGTCCCCAACCAGGCATCACACGCGCTCTTAAGTCGCCGGTGATTGACTCCATAGATACAATATGCGATTCGCTGGGGGGCGAGCAAATTACGCCGCCTCGAAGCGGTTATACCGGTTGACTTGGCTGACTTCCACGTCGAAAGAGCGCGAACAGGCCATGCTTTGAGAGTTGCGAGTCACAACAATGAAAATGCACCTTCAATGTGAATGCGCCGTAGCGCAACGAATCTGGAGTTTCATCCCATGTTTGTGACCAAGTTCGGCCCGTTTAACGGCTCAACATGGGAAGCGCTATGTCAGCAGGTCTTCAAGCGCAAGCATGGTTCCGAGGGCTATCAGCAAATGCCTGCTTCTCCCGGAGACTTCGGCATTGAGGGCTTTGTGCTCAGCACCGGCTGGGCCTTCCAGTGTTATTGCCCCGAGAAGCATTATGAACGCGGCGAGCTTTACGAGAAGATTCGCGAAAAGATTACCACAGACCTTGGTAAGCTGAAGACATACGAATCCGAACTCGTGAAACGACTTGGGTCAACGAAGATTTCTCGTTGGGTCTTTGTAACGCCGGAAGTGGACAAGAACGCCATACTCGTACATGCGAGGACGAAAGAGCAGCAGGTCATTGCTCAGAAATTGCCGTTTATCGCGGACGATTTCTCCGTTCTGATTCATGATGGAGACCACTACATTGTCGAAATAAACGAAATACGAAGTGCCTCCGGAGAGGCCTTGATTTTCGACGAACAACCACCGATTCTTCAGAAACTGAGCGGTGAGCAGGAAGAATACGAGAGCAACGTCAAAAGGAAATGCAGCACCAGATTGTCCGATAAAGTGAATCGCGTTGATTTCGAGCAACGGGTTACTCAGTTGAGTCAATTGACCATCGAAGCATTTCTAGGCGCGGATGGATTCTTCAAACGGATAGAAACCGCATCGCCAACTACATTTGTAAAGCTCACACGTCTAATTAACGAGTATGAACTATATGTTGTCGAAATGTCTGCGACGTGGTCGGGCTCGGCAGAGGACTTGACGATTAAGGTTCGGGACGGTCTTGCCCAGCGAATCGCCCAAGAGCTCACACCGGACTTCGACGCTACGAATGCAAGCAGGGTCGCGCGACACATGACGGCGCGTTGGCTGGCCGTCTGCGAGCTGAACTACGATGACTAACATTTCGGCGCAGAATCCTAGGCGGCTGCGGTTTGTCCGCAGACCGTCCCCCGTGCTCCCAGAGCATCGCCCACTGTACAAAATTGGCCAAGTACTGCTGATTCTCCAGCTTTGTTGCAGGGGCGGAAAGGCGAGCCTACCAAAACTGCATCTCTTTAACTGGGCACTGAAAACGACGCCTCGCCAAGAACTGATATTGGATGCAGCGAACACCAAGCAGCTCAAGGTACCAGCGTGGGGATTCGACCCTGTGCTGGCCATCGGAATCCGCTTCGCAATCGCTGAGGGCTTGATTCGCGAAACCGGAAAAGGCTACGAGATTGTTGAGGCAGGCGAGATGTTCTTAATGGAACTACTTAAGGATTCCGACCTGTTTGCAGCTGAGAGGAAGTTTCTTTCCACAGTAGGCAAGGACGTAACGGAAGCAATGGTTGAAGCTGCTGCAAAAAGCTGGGAGATAGCGTGATTATTCATGGCATCACACTTAGCAGGCTGCTGAAATACCGGCAGTGGACGTCAGCGCGACGACTTGCTGAATCGTTAATCTGAGGACTCCTTAC
>NZ_JAGIQB010000076.1:0-18723 GCF_017815025.1 Cupriavidus phytohabitans | reverse complement strand
GTCATGCAGCTTTCGTGATCCTCATTTAACGTCTCTGCCGCCCTTCCGTTGGCAGAGGTTTTTCAGACCATCCCTAACGGCCCGACACACATCCCATTCCCTGGAGAACGTTCCATGAATCGTCGCGACTTCTTGCTGTCCGCACCCGCAGCCTCCCTGATCGTAGCCTCTCCCAAGGTATTTGCGGCAGGATCCACGAGCATTCGCCTTATCGATTCCGGCGGGACCACTGGTGAATCCATCGCCGCGGCCTACATTCCACCTTTTACCGAGAAGTATGGCGTGCGCGTGATTCGCGAGGCGCCCTCGTCCCTGGGCAAGTTGCGTGCGATGGTGGAGAGCGGCCGTATCAACGCCGCGCTGTTCGAGCTTGGCTCGTCGACCCTGGCACAAGCACGCGAGCTCAACTTGCTGGAGAAGCTCGACTGGGCGGCGATCAATCCGGACCCGATGTTCCCAGAGGCCCGCGATGACTACGGCATGGGCTATCAGTATTTCTCCACGGTCATGGCCTGGCGCGAGGGCAACAAGGCTCCGCAGACATGGGCGGACTTCTTCAATGTGCAACGTTTTCCTGGCAAGCGATGCATGTCTGCCTATCCGCATTACACGCTGGCATTCGCCTTACTGGCTGACGGAGTGGAACTGGACAGACTGTTCCCTCTTGATGTGAATCGCGCCATGCGGAAGCTAGAAAGCATCAAGAGCCATGTCTCGGTGTGGTGGAAAACTGGTACACAACCGCTTCAACTACTGAAGGACAACGAAGTCCAGTATGCGGTGACCTGGTCGGCCGGTATCGAAAGGGAGCCGGGAATTCGCTCAACCTTCAATCAAGGCATGTACGACATTGCCTGGCTTGTCGTACCGCGCGGGCAGGACCCCGCTACCAAAGACCTGGCCATGAAGTTTCTGCATGAAGTGACTGTCGCGAAGAATCAGATGGTCGCGGCAAAGGTGTTGCCTCTGAGTGGCAATAGCCCGCAACTTGAAGGACTCCTGGGCGCCAAGGCGTTCCAGTCCTTCCCTACTGCGAAGGCCAACCTACAAGCCCAGTTCAAACAGAACGCCCAATGGTGGCAGAAGAACGGGCCGGAAGTGAACAAGATCTGGTCGAACTTCCTTCTCAACGCCTGAACGCCTGTACGCCTGAACGCCCCACGGTCGCACCATGACTACTATGTCCTCCTCCCGTTGGCATCGAATCATGCCTGACGCAAACGGCTGGCGCGCTTTACCGCTCCTGGCCCTTTTTCTGATCGTCTTTGATTACTCATTGGGCGGCCTGCTGGCGAAGTCGGTGCACGGCAGTGCTGGCCTCACCCTGCAGTACTTCAAAGAAGCGTGGACGACGAAAGCGTATTTTCGCGTTTTCGTGGACACCTTGCGCGTGAGCCTGATCGCTACGGTTGTCTGCGTCCTGCTTGGATATCCACTGGCGTACTGGATGCGCGGACTCCCGGAGCGCCGTCGCGCTGCGGTGATGACGCTGGTATTGATGACATTCTGGGTGAGCATCCTGGTACGCACCTATGCGTGGATTGTTGTCCTGGGAAACGCGGGCCTGGTGAATCGGACTCTCCTCGCCACGGGATTGATCCGCGAGCCGTTGACGCTTTTGTACTCAGAAGTCGGCGTCACGATTGGCATGGCCAATGTACTCCTGCCTTTTCTGGTGTTGCCCCTGCTCACCGCCATGTTGCGTATCGATGATCGCCTCCTGCGGGCGGCGGCGTCACTGGGCGCATCCAGGCGGCAGATCTTCTGGCGGGTCTTCTTCCCTTTGTCATTGCCCGCACTGGGGGTGTCCGCCTTGTTGTTATTCATGCTCAGCCTTGGCTTCTACATTACCCCGGCCATTCTCGGCGGGGGCAAGGTGCCGCTTCTCGGCAATCTGCTCGACACGCTGATCAACGAGACGTCGGAATGGTCGCTGGCGGCCGCCATATCAACAGCGTTGCTAGCGTTTGCGCTTGCAGTCTTTGCGGTCTTCCTTCGCCTGAATCGAATGACGGAGACAACATCATGAATGGGGCACGTATAACGACTGCGCTATGGCTCCGGATCTGGGCTTTGCTGACCCTCGGCTTTCTGTTGATCCCGGTGGCCATCGTGCTACCCATGTCACTCTCTTCAGCAAACGCCCTCACCTTCCCGCCACCGGGATGGTCACTGCGATGGTTTCAGGTTCTATTGTCGGATGATGACTGGATTGATGCGTTCTCCAACAGCGCATTGGTCGCGACGCTGACCGCGAGTGCGGCAGTCATGCTCGGAAGCCTGGCGAGCTATGGTCTGGGTCGCGGGCAACCGCGATGGCGCGCGGTGGCCGAAGCGAATCTGATGCTGCCGCTGATTTTGCCGGGCGTCATTATCGCCATCGCGCTGTATTTCTTCTACGCGCGCTGGAATCTGCTCGGCACGATCACGGGCTTGGTTCTCGCACACACCCTGCTCGCTATTCCTTTCGTGGTCATGGTTCTCAACACAGCGGTCCGCAGCTTCGATATCCGCATGGAACAGGTGGCATGGAGCCTGGGCGCGAGCTGGTCACAGACCATGCGACGGGTGGTGTTGCCGACGCTGGCGCCCAATCTGGCCGCAGCCTGGATCTTTGCCTTCGTGATCAGCTTTGACGAAGTCATCGTGAGCGTGTTTCTCGCGGGCACGATTAACACCGTGCCGAAGAAGATGTACAACGACTTGATGCTGGAGATCACACCGACCATCACAGCAGTGGCGACCGTTCTGATTACCGCGACCGCGCTAGTCCTGCTTCTTGTACGTTGGCTGACGCGACGGAAGCCATGACAGCTCAACAGAAATCGACAGGCTTCGGCTAACTCCATTCGCCGCGGAAGCCTCGCCCGGTCAACCATGATCGGCCGAGTCTGCTCGCCCTCGTAGCGCGTGAGGCACTCGAGCTGACCGCTGACAGCACGCTGTTGCGGTGCTGTCAGCGTGCATTCACGCGCCGCGGTGTTCCCGCTTGCACGGACCTTCCGGCGTAGTACGTCCACCGCTGGCCCGTGCGGCTCTTGCCCTCTCAGTAGCAGTTCCGACCAGGCCGCCCGTTTCGACACGAACAGGGCGAATGGATGAACACGCCCATAAGAGGCGTCCCCTCATGCCAGAAGACTTCACCACGAAAAGGAGACAGGAATGAAATCAACGTATGGAATCAAATGCCGCAATGCCGCGCTGACGCTGGGCGCTTGCCTTGCCTGTGGCGGTGCGCAGGCTCAATCCGGTGTGTTGCTGTATGGAGGGGTTGACGCCAACCTCGAGTATGTCAATCACTTCTCGACCGTGACTCCGTCCGTCGAAAACGGATTTACCACCGGGCCCGGCACAAGCCTCTACCGCCTGAACTCGGGCGGCTTGTCGGGCTCTCGTTTTGGCATGCGGGGAACTGAAGATCTGGGTGACGGCCTGAACGCGATCTTTGTGCTGGAAGGCGGCTTCGGTGTGGACAATGGCATGATGCAGCAAGGGGGGCGCCTGTTTGGTCGCCAGGCCTTTATCGGCTTCGATAACAAGGGGATTGGTACCTTCACTTTTGGTCGACAGTACATCAGCTGGTTCGACGCACTGGCGAACTTCTCGCCGACAGCTTTCTCAACGCAGTATGAACCGATCGTGGCACAGATCGGCATGGACTTCCGTTCTGACAACACATTGAAGTACACCGGAGTGTTCGGCCCGCTGACTGCAAGCGCCAACTGGTCGTTTGGCAATGGGTTCCTCGGCAACGGCGAAGTCCCTGGGCAGTTTCGTCGCGACACCGGCTATGGCGCCGCATTGACGTACGATTCCGGCCCCTTTTCCGCAACCGTCGGGTACAACCAGTACAACCCGACGCTGACCACGGCGGGCGACACTGGTAGCTTCAAGAAAGCCGCCGTCGCCGCAAGCTACAGCTTCGACGGGCGCGCCAAGCTGATGGCTGGCTACCGCTGGGGTCAGAGCAGGGGTGCCGATGGCTCAACGGTTCTGCGTGATGACTTCTACTGGGCGGGCGCCAACTACAATCTCACTCGGGCAATTGAGCTGACCTTGGCCTACTACTACGACGACATCAAGAAATTTGGCGATAGGAGTATGAAGAACCCGTGGCAGGTTTCCTTCATTGCCGACTACCGCCTTTCCAAGCGGACTGACATCTATCTGACCACCGCGTATTCAAAGAATGCCGGGCTGAATTTCGACACGTCCGCAGTCAGCTTTATTAACGGATACTTCCTCGGGACCGGACACAGCTCGATGTTCGGCGCAGCTGTCGGCATCCGCCATAATTTCTAATACAGATGCTATTTCCGTCCCCGCAGCAATGCTAAGGGGCGGGGACGACAGGAACGTAACCGGTTGACTGGGTTGCGAACTTCTCGTACCAGAAAATTCATCATACGATAGGCCGGCCGGTGCTCCAGCTTGTGCACGTAGGCAAAGCTATGGCCGGCTTCGTGACCCAGGGTGCGCTGAAAGAACGCGGGTGAACCATCCTCGGCCATCTTGTCGGCCCGCGCCACACAGAGTGGGTCGTCTATGCTAAGGAGCCGTTCGGCGGCCCCCGGCACGTCCTGGACTACTGGGCCGCTACACGCATCGCGTAGCGATCTCTGCTTCCAGGAGCGAGCCATGGGAGACCTTCGCTCGATGTACGGGCCGTCCGCGGTGGTCAGCGCCATGCAGCTGGAACACTCGTTTGGCGAGATCGATGCCAAGGATATCGATTTCCATGATGACCCCCCCACCTGTCAGGTTGAGGTCGACAGTGTCCACCGAAGGGAGGATCGTTTGCGGAAAGGTAACGCTCCGCCGCTTGGATGGTGGCCAGCTTTTTCAGGAACGGTGCCAGCGGACCAGGACTATGTGGAACATCTATGAGCTGTTGCTCATGGCGATGGAAGGCATCTAGCTGTCCGGCGTGGAAGACCGCTTCGGCAGCATCATCGGCAATGACCCTATCAAAGCCAAATGCAAGGCGTAGCTCATCAGAATCCGTGTCGACAGGCATTGTGCCGGCGAGGACTTGGCCTGCCGCGTGCCCGGCAAGAATCGCCTGACGGACATCTGCCGAACTCGCTGAAAGAAACAAGCTAATACGCAGCGCTTCAATGTAGCGCTGCGGTGCACCGCCCTGTAGAAACAACGCGCGAGTGATATTCAGATTGTAAGCCTTGATGGGGTGATGGTGCTTTCGGTGCTGATTGACACGGTTTCAGCAAGAAAGCCCGTTCTGTATCAACGAGTTGTGCAAAGAGCTTTCCGCGGAATTGTCGTTGTGCACAAACTGTTGATTTCAAAGAGGATTTCTCGCGCCGGCGTATCATTATTCAGCGGAAGCACGATCACCCCCGCTAGCGGGCTAGCTTAGCCGCTTGAGCCAGCCGTGTAGCTCTGTCGCGCGAAAAGCTTGGAACTTGCCGCAAAGGGCCAGGAGCAGATCCGCTTGGGATGCTTCCACGAGGGTGGCGGCCTGGCAAACCGTCAGTCCACGCCCCCGAATCCGTTCGGTGATGTCCCGCACAATGCCCGCCTTAAGCGGGATTTCATCTGCGTCAGCGAAGCCAAGCTGCGCATAGACATTGCTCGTTCCATACTCGAAGCGAAACACGTGGACTCCTTTACTTGTGGACAACAACCCCTTTCTGCCGCTGCTCGGCGGTGGCTGAGGGCGCGATTATTCCGGGAAGGCAATGTAAAGACAACTTCGGGAAAATACCAAGAGTGCCAAAAACATCGAAAGAACTGAGTGGTCCTCGCACGGACGCGTCGCTACGGCTGTTCACATCAAGATGTGATATAAAATCCGCTTCGCAATCACGTGAGAGCTCGGGCCGTGGGCATCCCCTACATCGGGGGATGGAAGCGAAGGATCGCCCGATGGCAATATCACTACGCTGGTGGTTGCGACCCGCCAGCAGACGCTCCGCCCTCGGCGTTCTCACGCCGAGGGTTTTCTTTTGGTTCATCGAGGAATACCGGGGAAGGCTGCTGGGTCCGGGCCACTCTTCGCCTTGGCGGTTGAGGGCACGCATGCCGATAAACATGCGCGCTCCATGGAGGCACGGCAGCGCGGGTTTTAAGCTTTCGCCAGTTACGCAATTGGCGAATACGTCGACCCAAAACAAGTGTGCGGCGCGTGGTTGTTGGGCTTTAGGGTAAGTCCAGACAGCGGAAGTTAGCCAGCCATCCGTACGCCAGGTCTAGCCTTGGTTCCCTGCAAGAATGACTTGGCGCTTGCTCAGAAAAGAAAACCCCTGCATGCTTATTCCCCCCAACTATTAATACATAGTTAGGGCTAGATAGGTGGCTCTCACCCCCAACACCCCTGACAGAGGGGTGTTTTTTTGCCCTGGGTTTTGGGAAGCTATGCCCTAAATGTACATGTCATGTAGAAAAACGAGCGTTGTACATCGCAGCACAGATTGTTTCGAGTAGCTCGGCTTTCTTTGAAAGCCGAGTAGCCGGTGGGGGTCCGGGGGAGGGACAGATGAGGCGTCGGGCTGTGGATAACTTAACTCTTGAGCGCTGGACGGGCGCTCGATGCGCTTGGAGTGCTGGAGAGGTTGGGATGCTGCGCGAAAGTCGATAGCACCTACGAGCCGGTCAGCGCCCACGATACGAAGCGCTTCCAGGTCAGCGTAGATGGACGCGACTTTGAGTTGCTCCTTCAAGGGCCCAAGTTTTACGACACCCGGCGTGCCCGTGGCGGAGGTGGTGCCGTGGATTTGGCCATGCACCTGCATAACCTCGACTTCAAGAGCGCCACTGCGCTCCTGCGAAGCCTGGGTATTTAGGTCGTAGCATGTTCGTGACCGTGAAGGCCCGCGTCTATACCGACGCTACGGGTGTTTATACGGAGTTGCCCGCCCTCCTGACGCCAGCCGGCGTGCTGGAGCCATTGCTCGACTACTACCTCCATCGCAGCCACGACCGGAGCCTGACGTGGATGACGAAGGTGAATCGCTCGGTGCGGATGTTCCTCGAGTACCTTCAGACCAACCCAGCCGAGCGCGACACCTACCGCTTGTTCCAGAACTTCGCCCAGCGGCTCTACACCGGGACCTTTGACCGGGAGACCGGGCTCGACCCCAGCGGCTTATGCTGGCCGCCACGCTCGCCGCAGGATGCCTCGCACATCATCACCCATCTCTCTGACTTCTTCGATTGGCTCGGCGAAATGCGACCCGAGGCGGCCAAGGTGAATCCCCGCTATGCGGGTGGCGCCTTCGACCGACAGACCGACGAGGCGGCTTACCAGTACCGACGCAGCCAGGCCTTCCTTGGGCACACTTGGGCGGCGAACGCATCCCCCGCCGAGACCGGGCATCGTGTGCGAGGTCGACGCCTGCCCAAGGTCGAACAGCGTGACCCGCCGGCATTCCCGGAGGAGCGCTTCGAGGAACTGCTGGTCAAGGGATTCTGCCCAGCCGGGCGCTACGACTATCGCGGGATGCTCGTCACCTTGCTGCTGCACGGCGCGGGCTTCCGCGAATCGGAGCCTTTCCACCTTTACATCCCCGATGTGTTCCCGAACCCCGCCAACCCGCGCCAGGCCCAGGTCCTCATCCACCACCCAAGCCACGGTGCCGCCCCCGCCGATTGGCGGGACGAGCGAGGACGACCCCGCAAAGGCAAGCGAGCGGAATACCTCGTCCACCGGTTCGGCCTCGTGCCCCGCACCGAGCTGATGGACCGCCGGCACGCCGGCTGGAAGGGCGGCACGCACGATGCGGCTTTCTACAAGCAGGCGTACTGGTTCGTGCCCGAGTACGGCGAGTGGTTCCTGCAAATCTGGCACCGCTACGTCGAACAGGTCGCCCGTCTCGAGCGTCACCACCCCTTTGCCTTCATCAACCTGAATCGCGAGCCCGTCGGCGCCATGTACACGCTCACCCAGTACAACAAGGCGCACGCCGCCGCCTGCGAGCGCATCGGACTCACGGTGAGCAAGACGCTGGGCACGACGCCGCACGGTCACCGCCACGCCTACGGCCGGCGACTTCAAAACGCCGGCGTCGACAAGCCGTTCATCCGCCGCTTCATGCATCACAGCTCGCTGCAGAGCCAGGAGGTCTACACACAGCCGAACACCCGTGAGACCCAGGCGGAGCTCGAAGCAGCCGCGCAGCGGCTGCGAGACAAGTACGCCGGGCCACAACCATGCGAGCGGCTGGTGCTGCCCGGCATCGAACTCAACCACTGAGGAATCCTCATGGCCAAAAAGAAGACGATGACTGCGCCCGGGGCTGCCACTTCCCCCCAAAACGAGAAGGGTATGGCACGTGACGTGGACACGAACCTCACCTGGGTCGAGCGGAACTATCCGCAGCTCGCTGCCTGGCGCGCCTTGGCGGTCGAGTGGTTGAAAGGCGAAACCAGGGGTGTCCACAAGAGGCTCCATGCCTTGTCGGCATTCTTCGAGCGTTACCTCATCCAGCAGGGCCTGCCGGTTGACCCCGCAGTGCTCCTGGCACGCACCACGGTCCTGCCCGACTTCTACCGGACCGCTTGCCCTGATTCAGAGGAGGGCATCACGTACAACAACCACATTCGCGCCTTCCTGCAATTCGTGCTGCTGCGCGAGTTCAGCGAAGCCAACGACGACAGCGAGCCAGTGGTGTCTCCCGCTTTTCGCAACCCGGTACCCCGCCTATCTGACGCCGGGGTGCGGACGTTGAGGGACGAAAGCGTGCATTCGCCGCTGCCGTACGGCTACATCGACGAACTGCGGCAGATGCTAGCGGCGGGACCGCACTTCCGCGACTGGCAGTGGGCACAGCGTGCGCTGGGGGCCGAAATTGGACAGCGGGGCCGGGGCGGGCCCGACTGGTTCGAGGTGACCGAAGACCGGGTTGACCGGAGCGACTCCGATTGTGTCTGGCGTGTACGCCAGATGTCTAACGGAACGCGCCTGGAAATGTGGAGCCCAGCCCGTTGGGTGGCGCTGCTTGTGAAACTCATCCTGCCGCTGCGTACCTTCCAGGTCCGCGTGCTCGATTCGGGCGAAGCCGATACCTGGCGCTACGCCGCCGGGACTTGGGCGTTGAATTCGAGCCAGTTCGCGCAGGGCAGTGAACGGCGTCCCTTGCAACAGGGAGTGTTTCGTCGTAGCGACCCGCTCGCCGATGGCGCGGTTTCTACGGTCCTCTATATCAACACCAACAAGACCGCCGACATCGCCAGGTCCGGTCCCGAGAAGGGTTATGTCCTGCCGTGGTCCTTCGGCGGACCGGTGCATCAGGATGTCTGCTACTGGCTGGAGAAGCTGCGCAACTGGCAGGAGAAGTACAACCCCGTCGCGCGGCGCACGGCCTGGACGGAACTGGACGGTCGCCACATCAAGGCGAAGAGCGAGGTGCAACTCGCTAGCTACGCAGACACATGCTTCCTCTTCAGGATGCCGGAAGCGCGAGACGGCGAGCGTCATCTGCCTATCCGCAACGGAGGGCTGGATGGTGGCTGGTTCGCATTGCTGGGAGCACTGGAACAGCGACTCGCCGACCGGGGCGAGACCCATCGCAACGGCGCACCAATTCGATTCCTCCCGCCGCCGGAAGAACAGAACCGCGGACAGACGACCCTCTTCCCATTGCACAGCCTGCGTGTCTCGCTCATCACCGCTT
This sequence comes from Cupriavidus phytohabitans, assembly GCF_017815025.1. Classification (NCBI taxonomy): domain Bacteria; kingdom Pseudomonadati; phylum Pseudomonadota; class Betaproteobacteria; order Burkholderiales; family Burkholderiaceae; genus Cupriavidus; species Cupriavidus phytohabitans. Next base: position 9,091 of record NZ_JAGIQB010000076.1, on the reverse strand, counting down.
TGGCCCTCGAAGGGCAGGTCCCATTCCCCGTGCTGCAAAAACTCGTCGGCCACAGCCGCCTGCTGATGACTCTCTACTACACGAAGCCCGGCGCGTCGCACATCCACGACGTGCTGCGCGGCGCTGCCGAGCGGCTGGAGGCGAACAAGGAAGCCCGCATCCAGAACTTCCTGCTCGACACCGAGCACGACCAACTCCTGCAACAGGCCATCTGCAACAGCGTACCCAGCCTCGCCGCCGCCATCCCCGAGCATCCGGCCGCGCGCAACTCGGTGGGCTGGATGCCGATGCACCACGGCCTGTGTCTGGTCGGCGGCAACACCAGCGAGGTCGAGGACAACGGCAACGTGGGCGGCTGCTACAACGGCGGGCCAAACCTTGGTTCGGCTTCTAATCCCAAGTACGGGCCCGTTTCGGGCGGCAGCCGCAACTGCGTGCGCTGCCGCTGGTTCGTGACCGAGCCGCATCACCTGCCGGCGCTGGCCGCCCACTTCAATACGCTCGCCTATCACTTCGATGAGGCGCGCAATGCTTGTCTCACTCGGGAAAGCGAGCTGCAGGTCCTGAAGAAGCAGAAGGCGGATGCGGAAGACGCGGGCCGGCCATTCGCCCGCCTGGAAGCCTACCGGCAGGCCGAGCGAGTGTGGGAGAGTGCCATGAAGCGCTTCAGCGACTTCGCCGAAGACCTGGTGGCGTGCTGGCGTCTCATCGAACGCTGCAAGGCAGCCCGCGAAACCTCGCAAGGGGACGGCACGCAGTTGGTGGCTGCCGGCACGATGGGCGACGTGCATGCTGCCTTCGAGGAAACGGAGTCGGAACTACTCCAACTCGCCGGCGTGTGCGAAAACGTCGAGGTCTACCCCGACCTCGAACCTGGCAAGGCGGTGTTCCGCCGCAGCCAGTTGCTCGACGCGGTGCTCTACCGCGATGACCTGCCGCCCGTGTTCATGCTGTTGAGTGAACAGGAGCAACTGCTCGCCGGCAACGCCTTCATGCGCCGCCTGGCCCAGCAGATGAACCCAGCGAATCCCGCGCTGGGCCAGCGCCAAGTGATTCGCCTCATGGATGCAGGCTTGAGCCTCAGTCAGCAATTCGATATGGACCTCGCCTCGCTGCTGCCCAGGACGGATCGCATCCGGGCGTTTCCCGCGGGGTACCAGGCCCTCACGGGAGATGAAGCATGAATGGGAAAACGGACATCCACCCCGACGCGGTCCTGGAGTCGCTGCTCGCCAAGGGCGGGCGCTCGAACCGGCGTGCAGGCCTGGCAAAGCTGCACGAGATTTGCCGTCGGCAGCATGAGACCGGCTCGCGCGACTTCTCGCTGCCCGCCATTGGTCGCCTGGCCGAAGGCGAAGGCATCATGAAGGGCCGCGTGCTCTACAACGCCCAGTCCGCTGACTATCGAACACTCATCGAAGCCTGGGCGGCCTACGCCGGGCCGCCTGCGCCCAAGCCGCCGAAGACGCTAGCGAGCCACGAATACCTGATGCGCATTGAGGACCCGGCCATTCGCTCCATCATGCAGGCCATCATCGCCGAGCGGGACAAACTCAAGGCGCAACTCAACGTCCTGAAGGCCGACACCCAGGTGACTGTGGACCGGCGTCCACTGGGCGCAACCATCGCGGCCGCGCCTGGAACGCAGCCAGTGACTGTGCTCGTCCCGTCCGCGCAACTCACGCCGTCAGAGCGCGAAGCCTTATGGAAAGCAGTGTCGGCCGACTATCTCGAAAACCAGGGCCTTCGCGAAGGCAGCCACGGTGAAATCGTCAACGGGCGTGGCCGGAAAGTGTTTGAGGTGGGGTTCGCGCGAGCGATTCGAAAAGTGCTTGCATAGGCGAAGCAAAATGAAAGGAGGAGAGGACAACATGAGTGTGGCTTATTACCTTGCCTGCCTTGAATCCGGGCGCTATGTGTGGGTAGGGGCATTAGGTCCGGACTGCCAAGCTATGCCCGAAGGGCAAGCCGGCGCGATATCGCGATTTGCGCTGTCCCATCGTGGCAAGCCGTTGACTGTGGTGAGTGATACCCATCCCATTCATGATGATGGGGAGGAGTGGGAGGCATTGCCCGAGACATAACATGCTCAAAGGGAACGCCACCAAGGCCCCCGACGTACGAATCACGTAATAGAAAAAGCGCCGGCGTTGTCGCCGGCGCTTGGATGTTTCGGTGCATTACGATGTATTTATACATCGCAAGGCTTTGATTCTCAAAACACCACCCTGACTAACCCTCTGGTGACTTACCCGCTAACTATGTGCCTTTAGGGTATAAGTCGGATGCAGGGGTTGGACGCAATGCTGTCGGACGGGCGAGGGCCTGAATTACGCCGCCTCTGCGATCAGGAACTTGTTGGGGTTCTTGCCCAGCCAGGCCGGTTGGCGACCACGGCCGGACCACGTCTTGCCGGTCTTCGGATCTTGGTATTTCGGGGGCAGCGCCGATTTCGCCTTGACTGTGCCACTGCCTGCCGGACGGCCACGACGGCGCTTCGTAATGTCGTCGACAGTCAGCCCGTATTCGGCCATCAGATTCTGAATCTGTTCGATGACCGATGCGACTTCATTGGCACGTACTTCTTCCAGGTGAGCTTCCAGGGCGGCCTTCTGCGCCATCAGTTCCTTGTAGGTTGCCATTTACTGTTTTCCTTTCCTCGAGAGATCAGATAGAAGGCAGTTTAATACCATTTGAAACTTTATGGCAGAACAATTTACATCTCTCCGGATTATGAACGGTCAAAAAGCGTGAAGGCTCTAAATCATCACCAGCAACCTAGAGGCAATGCTGGAAAATGACTAGGCATCGCCGCGCTGCTATGAGAAGCGCCATGCGATGACCAATGTGAACAGCGCTATCTGGACGCACATAGAACTATTGACCGGCTGTGTGCCACTCCCCAGGCATGAGCGAGAAGGACCGGATAACCGGAATGCCCCTTACCTTAGTTGAAAGGCAAGGCAGCCTCCTTGCGGGCGACGCGTATGCCTGATTCAGGTTTTCACAAGGCTGTTGCCACCAATGAGAGCCAGTACAGGATGCAATCGCTCGCTTCCAGGCAATCTGACATGCAACACCTGCCTGACGAAGTACTTGGCGAGAACCGATACCTGCTCTCCGCGCGCTAATTCTGAGCGCTTTAACGGCAGCGGGATTGCTTCTATCTCCCTTCCAGCATTTCAGCTTTTGGGCCTCGTTTGGACCAAAGTCGACGAATTCCGATTACAATTTTGCGACGCAACATGAGGCCTGGGCTATGAAGTGCGCGAACCGGCGCAAGCCCTGCCAGCGTTGGAGGAGAAGATGGGGATAGCTCGAGCTGGCACCAAAGGGCAGGCGCTGAAGCTCCTGGAAACGGCGGGAGTAACAGTCGTGGATCTGGATTACGAGACTGGCTGGCAAGATGCGGTTGAACTTGGCCGGCTGGGGGATAAGCGTGGGGTACGCGTCCAGTATCGCGGCCATGAGAGCATCGCGGTCAACACCCCGGCGGCGCTTGCTGCTGGACTGAGTCGGCGGAAGGAGACGTTCCGTCAGCGCAATCTCTACTGTCAATTTGCATTGAGCGATCTGCCTGCCAGTGAACTGGAGCGCCTGGAGGCAAAAGCGGCGCAGCTCGGGGATTACATTCTCGCGGGACATCTTACGAGGGATGTCGACGCGATATGGAGCGAGTAGCGCCTCGCCAGTCAGCTGGATAAATCGCAGCTCATCGAGCAGTAACGGCAGACGCAAGCGTGGTGGTGGGCCGGGTGGGATTCGAACCCACGGTGGGATATCTCCGGCGGATTATGAGTCCGCTGCCTGCGACCAACACGGCGTCCGGCCCTGTAGCGGCGCGCGAGATTCTACCTTGAAGTCCGCACCCTGTGCCATTGCAGCTGCTCGCGTACGATCTCGTCGTACCCATCGAGGAACCAATTTGCGCCAGGCGAAGCTAAAGCAGGACTGGCGGAATGAAGGTCGATCGTGACGGCATTGATTTGCTGAAGCGAATCGGCTCGATGTGCGGTCCAGGCGAGCATTAGGCTGGGCGCACGCTGTGCGCCCTCTTTCGTCATCGACCGGTTGGCGAAGTACCGTACCGGTCGAAGGCAACGATCACACCGAAGCGTCGGTTGCCGCGACAGTTGGAGCCACTTTCCTTGCGGCAGCCCGCTTCTTCGGCACGGCTTTCACTGCGGCCTGCGGAGCAGCTTTCGGCGAGGCCTTCGTACCGGCCGCTGCCTTACGCGGCGCCACCTTGGCGGCAACCTTGCGTGTTGCCTTCTTTGCGCCCGCAGCCTTTGCCTTCTTTGCCGCGAGCTTGTCCTTTGCAGCTTGCTTCTCGAAACGAGCTGCGGACTTCGCGGCTTCCGTTGCCTGTGCGACCTCGCGCTTTGCCGCTTCGATTGCCTTCTTCGTGTCGGCGCGCAATTTCAGCAGACGCTTCTTCGCTGCCTGGGCTTCACGTGCGAGCACGCTCGCCTTTTTCGTCGGTGCTGTCAGTTTTCTTGCGGCAGGCTTGCTTTTGGAAACTGCGCTCGTCCGAGTAATTGCTTTGGTTGATGCGGCCACGTCTATATCCGTTAGTTGTGAAGCGGGCAGTATAACCTTTGTGGCGCGCCCTCACTAATAGCGTTCCAAACTCGTCATGGTGTCGCGAGACTTTTGACTGCCAACGGATTAGCTGGCGTCGAAACGCATCTTTCCTTAAGGCGAATCGTCACTATGTCTGTGAGATGTGCTTGGAGTTATGGTTCGTGATGTACTCGTGAATTGCGGGACTAGTTCCGGCGCGCTGGTGAATACGCCGCGGCGAAGTCGCTTGGCCCCGCCAAGCGCGGCCTCGCACCGACCTCTCCCTTACCGTTCTCATCTCCTCCGTGGCCGGTACACGGATCAGCCGTCGCAGTTCCCTTTTGACCCGATCAAGGGGTGCCACACGCCAAGTCCGGATGAAATCGCAGCACTACTGCTGCTTGGCGATGCACCGGATCACCAATGACCGCGCGTCGACCACCACCGTGTCGGTCAATCCCCCTTGAATCCAGACGCCTTGATGACAGGTGCCCAGCGTGCAGCCAGTCCATTCGAGTATTTGGCAACCTCCTCCGCTGACGAACCGGACAAGAGATCGTAGCCGGTCCGATTGAGTTTTTCCCTTACATCGGGCATCGCGAGCGCCTTGCGTACCGCCTGTGACCATTGCGACATGGCATCGGTCGCCGTATTCGACCTGACGTAGAGCAGGTAACGGGACGATGCGACGAGATTCGGGAAGCCGAGTTCGGCAAAGGTGGGCACGTCCGGCAGGGCATCGGCACGCTTTTCGCCCGCCACGGCAAGAACGCGCAGCTTGCCGGCGCGATGGTGTTCCAGGAACGTCGTCGTGGCATCCATGCCGGCCGCGATCTGGTTGCCAAGCAGTTCCGTCACAAGCTGGCCGCCTCCGCGATAGGGTGCGAGAGTACTGCCGATACGCGCTTGCGCCACGAACTCGACCGCAAGGAAATGCAGCAGGGTACCGACCGTGCTGATCCCGATCGCCTGCTCTTTCGGGCGGGCCCTGGCTGCCTGGATGAAATCCCCAAGGTTCCTGTGCGGCGAAGCGGCGTTTACAGCGATGCCGAACTGGACGCCGGTGACATCGGTGAGGGCCTTGAAATCCACGGGGGGGTCATACCGCATGTTGCTGTAGATCAGGGGCCCGATGAACATGGGATCGACCGGTGCAAGCAATACAGTGTTGCCATCGGCCGGCGAGTTCTTCAGGAACTCGGCCGCGACCCGGGTGCCCGCACCGGGACGGTTTTCGACAATGACCGTGCGGCCAAGGAGATCCTTCAGTTTTTCGGCCAGCAATCGGCCCATGAAGTCGGCAGGCCCGCCCGCAGGGAACGGCACGATGATGCGGCCAACGGCCTGAGCCAGCGAGGCGGCAGGCGGCAGGCAGCATGCCGCTGAGCAGTCCGGCGCCGGCGGACGCAAGAAAGATGCGACGCGACAAGCCGTTTGATGCCGAGGTACGAAAAGTCATGGTGATTCTCGATCTGGTTACAGGGCTTGCCGGTCGGTCAATGGCGTGAAATTGGCGGCGTCTTCGATAACCTGGCCCGCCTGAAGCAACAGGTCCTCCCGAAAGCGCCATGCCACCAGCTGGACGCCGACGGGGATGCCCTCGGCAAGACCCGTCGGCACCGAAATGCCGGGTACACCGAGCATGGCCGTGGCCAGCAAGGGACTCTGCGCGTCGATCAGCGCCCTGGCCTGCTCGAGTCCCGCGATGTCCTCATCCTGCCGCGCCGGCAACTGCCAGGAAACCGGCAACAGCACCAGCGGATAGCGCTGCAGGAAGATCGACCAGCTTCTGGCCAAAGTCTGGCGACGCGCAAGGGCATCGAGAAATCCGTCACGATCTGTCTCGCGCATGCCGGCCAGCATATAGGCCTGGCTGCGCCGCATGGCCTCATCGCCATGCTGTTCGACGCCGGCAATGATGCTGCGGCGGCTATCGTCATTGATCAGGACGCGCCACAGTTCGGCAGCCTCCGCGAAGTGAGGCAGGTCAACTTCCTCGACTTCGTATCCCGCCTGACTCAGCCAGTACGCGGCGCTATCCAATGCCTGGCCGACCGCGGGATCGAGCGGAATCCCGGGGCAACGCTTGAACAGCGCAACCCGGACCGGCACATCGGACGCCGGGAATTCGTGGGGAACGGGCACCCAGCCAGGATCGCGCGCATCGTAGCGCGCCATGGCGTGATACCCGATTCGCAAATCTGCAATGCTTCGGCCAAGCGGTCCCTGCACCGACATCATCTGCGGGGTAATGCTGCGTTCCACCGTGGCGCTGGGGTTGAAGGCTGGCACCCGGCCAGTGGTTGGCCGCAGGCCGGCCACGCCGCAGGCATAGGCCGGGTAGCGGATCGAGCCGCCGATGTCGTTGCCGTGGGCCAAAGCGCCCATGCCGCTCGCGACTGCGGCGGCGGCACCGCCACTGGATCCTCCGGGTGTGATATCGGGATGCCAGGGGTTCAGCGTGCGTCCGTGCACCGCGTTGTCCGTGAACCAGCGAGACGAGTATGTGGCCGTGTTGCTGCGTCCCACCATGATGGCGCCGGCGTTGCGCCAGTTCGCCACTACTGGTGCGTCTTCATGGGCGATGTGATCGCGCATGGCGACGACCCCGTTGGTGGTGGCGTGCCCGGCCTGGTCAACATTGATCTTGATGGTGACAGGCACGCCATGCAGCGGACCAAGCGGCCCGCCTTCCGCCACCAGCCGATCGGCGGCATCGGCGCTTGCGAGCGCCTCTTCCGCAAGGACTTCGGCAAGGGCATTGATGCGCGGATTGATCTCTTCAATGCGCGCCAGCACGCTGGTCACGACTTCACGGCACGACACTTCACGTTTTCTTACCGCGGCGGCAATGCTGGCGGCACTCCCGCGCCAGAGGGTTGAATCCAGGCTCATACTTGTGTCTCCGTTTATTTTTGGATAAAACGCTGCCCTCCCCTGGCTGATGGGGTCAGCAACGGAACATGCCAATGGAACCCCGTGGTTGCCACGGGGCGTAGGAACTCAGTCCGGCGCGTCCAGCAGCAAACGCTCCCGGGTTACCCGGACCTCGGCTTCGAGCGCGAGTTTTTCCGTGACTAAACCAGACCCCTAATAGACTGAGTTGACGCGCCGACTGCCTGGCTAGGGTGGTCAAAGCAGCCGACTCGGGGCCATTGCTATTCTGTAACCCCTCTAATTGAGCAGGCGCGGCGGTATGGCCGTTGTACCCTGGAAGCCGTCCTTACGGTACGCCGGGCGTTCGATGCGAACTTCCACGGTGAGGGCACCACCGTCCTGCCAATTTCAGTTGGCGTGCTGATCGCACTCTGCCTCGTCCTGCGCCACAGCACCGCCATGATCTGGGCGTTCCTCGGGCCCATCATGTTGCTTTGGTTCCTTGCCCTGGCTAGATCAAGCATTCACGGCATCATCCGCTGCGCCTGCGCAGTCGCCTATTGCGCGGCGAGGGCGTTCAGGATGTCTGCCGGCCGATGGCAGTCACGTATGGTTTGCCGTCAACATGCTCGATACGCGGTAGGCCGCCCGCAGCAATATGCTGCCTAACCGCGACCAGCAGTTCAGCAGCATTCCATTGCCCTTGCTCAATGAGACCTAGAGCATCACTAGTGACTGCAAATCGCCCGCCACATGCAGCACAGCGGTATATACGGGTACCACGCGGACGATCGTTAGGATCCAGCCAACGTCGCGCCAGTGCAGCGCATAGCAAGCAAGGAACGGTTGCGATTGTGCTCACAATATGACCCCCCGGCCGACTGCCCCAACTGGCCCGACGGCCAGGCTAGCGCATTCTCACGTGTTGTCAGCGTTCCACTAGAGGGACAACGCTGACTCTTGGCTCTTGTCTCGCTACCCTAACCCACGCGTGGTCACGGCGAACAGCGACCGCTCGTTAGGAATTTATGCCCGGCAGCCCCGGGCCCCCCTATTTCGGGCATCAACATCAGCACAGAACGCAGCACGGCAAGTCCATGGGCAAAAGTGCAAATGTCAAGACCTTCCCGGTCGCGCCAACATGGATATAAGTTTCATTGAGGAAACGTCCCATGGCGAGAGTGAAACGTTTGCCGTGCAACATAACTATCGGGCTGCTCTCCGCGCCGAAGGTCTTCAACTTGGCTCATTCGCCTCTCAGCGGAGGATCATCAGTTTGCCCCGGCCTTGGAGCGGTCCCCGAGCTGGTTTATGACGCAATATTCCGGAGACGGGACCGAGGGCAAGCCGGCTTCGATGCCGTCACGTAGTCACCTAGGTTCGCTACCGCCCGTCGGGTCTGCTTGGCCCTGGCGCCGTGAGCGATGTCGCACAGAGTATGCGCATTGTGGTGTGTCAATGTTTCTATAGAGAAACGGTCCGGATTCGAATATTAATCGCCGCTGCTTACTACGGGTAAACCGGGGGAACGCAGACCCAGGCACATAGCGAGGAGGCGTGATGAGCGACAGCCTTAACAGGCTGCTGAAGTACTAGCCGCGCAAAAAGCGAAGCTTGCCTCTACAAGGCTGAAGGGCTCGCTATTTTTCAC
>NZ_JAGIQB010000075.1:0-19800 GCF_017815025.1 Cupriavidus phytohabitans | reverse complement strand
CGCTGGTGACGATGTGCATCGGCGGCGGGCAGGGCATTGCCGCCATCTTTGAGCGGATCTGAGGTTGGCCTTGCGCCGTGTGCTGCTGAAAATGTCTTTCTCGGCGCTGGCCGCCGTGCTCGCCCTGGCGGGCACGGCGCAGGCCGCACCGGCGACCGAGTTGTCGACCGGTCCGGTCGGGGCGGTTTCGGGCGGCAGCGAGGGCCTGGGCATCAACCAGGCCATCCGTGAGGGCGAGGCGCGGCGCGGCAGCGCACTGTCCACCGCAACTGCCAGGCCGCTGGCACCGCGGCCGGAATACGCAAAGCTTCCTGTCTATGTCGGCAAGGTCGGCGACCAGCCCGTGCGGCTGCGGCTCGGCCCCAAGCCCGACGAGCGCAATAGCGTGCGTGGCGAATACGCCGGCCGCGGCGCAGGTGTGCGCCTGCTCGCCGGCGAATGGGAAAACGGTGCCTTCCTGATGGAAGAGTCGGACGACGGTACGCGCGTGACGGGCAACTGGGAGGGCAACATCGACGCCAGCGGCGCCGTGCGCGGCACCTGGACCGATGCCTTCAATCCCGCCATCGTGCTGCCGTTCTTTATCCGCCCGCTGGGGGTGCTGGTTATCCCGCCGTTCGACATGACACCCAACAGCGGCGTCACCTACGCGCCGCCGCCGCCCAAGTCGTCGATCTCGGGCTGGTAGTCCGGCAGCATGTTCCGCGTGACAAGCGGTCCGCCATCGTTCCCGGTGGCGCGGCCGGCATTTGCTGGTAAGCTCGAAGGCTCACAGAGTCTCATCCCTGGCTGGATAGTGTGATGCCTGCGTGGCATCGCGGCAACGCCGGCCAGTAGTCGCTAGTAGCCAGCAAGGAATCCGCCGTGTCCGATTCGCCGTCCGACAAGCCCGCATCCCGTCCCCATTACCTGCAGACCGTCGCGGTCCAGCCCGAGCTGGACATCGCATCCGGCTTTGCCTCGTTCTCGCCCGCCACCCACCGTGGCTCGACCGTGGTCTTCCGCAACCTGGCCGAACTTCGTGCCCAGGGCGACGGCACCACCACTTACTGGCGCTACGGCCTGCACGCCACCCCGACCAGCGAGGCGCTGTGCCAGCACCTGGCGCTGATCGAAGGCGCGCGCCATACCTTGCTGCTGCCTTCGGGGCTGGCGGCGATTTCGCTGGTCTACTTCGCGCTGCTCAAGAGCGGCGACGACGTGCTGGTGCCGCATAACGTTTACGGCCCCAACCGCGACCATGGCGAATGGCTGGCGCGCGACTACGGCGTGTCGGTGCGCTACTACGACCCGATGGACGTTGCCGGCATGGCCGCGATGATCCGTCCCGAGACGCGCCTGATCTGGATGGAGTCGCCGGGTTCGGTGACGATGGAGGTGGCGGACACCGATGCCATCGTCGCCGCCGCGCAGGCGCGTGGCGTGCTGACGGCGATCGACAATACCTGGTCGGGCGGCGTCTACTTCCGCCCGTTCGACAAGGGCATCGACATCTCGGTGCAGGCGCTGACCAAGTACCAGTCCGGCGGCAGCGATGTGCTGATGGGCGCGGTGATGACGCGCGACGATGCGCTGCACGACCGCCTGCGGCGCACCCGCATGCTGATGGGCTGGGGCGTGTCTGCCGATGACTGCCACCTGGTGCTGCGCGGGCTGCCGAGCCTGCCGGTGCGGCTGGCGGCGCACGACCGCGGCGCGCGCGAAGTCGCCGAATGGCTGCACCAGCGGCCCGAGGTGGCGCGCGTGCTGCATCCCGCGCTGCCCGACTGCCCGGGCCATGCCAACTGGCGGCGCGACTTCACCGGTGCCACTGGCCTGTTTGCCATCATCCTGCGCGCGCGCTACTCGCGCCGGCAGGTCGATGCCTTTGTCGAGGCGCTGCAGTTGTTCGCGATCGGCTGGTCGTGGGGTGGCGCGCATAGCCTGGCCGTGCCTTATCACGTGCAGGGCATGCGCCCGGCAGGCACCTGGCCGCCGGCCGGCTGGCAGGATACCGGCGAACTGGTGCGGCTCTATATCGGCCTGGAAGATACGCGCGACCTGATCGCCGACCTGCGCCAGGCAATGGAGGCAAAGCTGGGCGCGGCGTAAGGGATGCAAGGCGGAGGCGGGGCGCAGGCGCCCCGCGCCGCTTCAGGCAGGCTTGCGCAGCGCCAGGTTGAGCTGGTCGACCACTTCGGCCCAGTCGGCGTCGTCGAGAAGCTCGTCGTGCAGCAGCGCTGACTGCGCCGGCGTCCAGAACGGCGCCTCCGCCAGTTCCACATCGTCTGGCAGCGGCGCGTGCTGGCCGATGAAGCTGCGGATGCTGGCTTCATCCGAAGCCAGGCCGAGTTGCGCGAACAGTTCGGAAAACTGGTGGAAGGTCGGTTCCATGGCGGTCTGGTTTGATGGTTGGGGGGCTCATGTAGTGTAGGCGAGTCCCCGTTCAACCGTCGGGGCTCAGCGGGCGTCGACGCTGGGCATCGGCTTGGCGCCGGCGGCGGCCGTGGCCGTGGACGAGGCGGCCGCACGCGGCATCGCCCAGACCGACTCGGCCGCTCCGCTGCGCGCACGCCGCTGGGTGGCGCGGGCGAGGGCGACGAAGCCCGCCGCCAGCGCGATGGCGCCAATATCGAAGCCGGCGATGATCCAGTGCCCGCTGGGGATGCTGCGCAGCAGGTGGTCGCCGGTCAGGATGGCGTTGGACAGCGGCACGGTCAGCGCGGCCAGCGCCGCCACGTACAGCAGTTCGATCGCTCCGCGTACCGGCGGGCGCAGCAGCGCCCACGCACAGGCAATGCCGAACACCGTGAAGTAGGTGTAGCTCACCGCGCGTTCGGGCCACAGCAGCGCGGCCGGGAAGCACAGCGCCACGCCGATGCAGCAGCCGATGCAGACGCCGACGGTCGCCTGCGCCAGCAAGCGGTGCACGCGCGGCTGTTCGGCCTGGCGCAGCTTGCGCCGCGACTCGATCCACAGCAGGTTACCCGAATAGAACAGGAACGCGCCCGACAGGCCCGCCAGCAGGTAGACCAGCCGCAGCGGCAGCGCGCCGAAGGTGCCGAAGTGCAGCGCATACAGCGCGCTGTACAGCCCGTGGTTGCTGTCGCGCGCACCGGCGGTCTGGTTGGCGGTCAGCTGGCCCGCGTCGGGTTCGCCCTGCGCGGCGTGGATCCCGACCGAGCCGAGATTGCCGAGCGCCCTGGCGCTGGTGCCGCGCACTTCGACCACGGCATTGGCGTCGCCGAAGCGCTGGAAGCGGAACGATTCCGGCGTGAAGCGTTCGCCGCCATGCTGTTGCGCGATCCGCACCAGGGTCTCGGTGGGCATCGTCGGCACCGCGCGGCCGGCGGCAGCCACCTCCGGCACCGCGGTGGTGGCACGCGGCACCGCTTCGAACAGGCGGCCATCGAAGGTCAGCGTGTTGAACACCATCATCAGCACCAGGGACAGGCAGAACAGCGCGCCGGTGACGGCAAAGACCAGGTGGAAGGGCAGGCTGAACAGTCCCAGCACGTTGTGCGCATCCATCCAGAAGCGCTTGAGGTTGCGTCCCGGGCGCACCGCGAACAGGTCCTTCCTGAGGCGCGGCAGGTGCAGCAGCACGCCCGACACCAGGGCGAGCCCGTAGAGCACCGAGATCGCGCCCATGAAGTAAATCCCGCCGACGGGGATGCCGAGCGAATAGTGCAGGCTGTTCAGGAACGCCGAGAGCTCACCGATCACCTGGTCGCGCGAGGTGTCGCGCTGCATCGCGGCATCGCCGGCCAGGCGCGCGTCGGTGGTCATCTGCCATTCGCCGGTCTTGTCCTGCCAGTAGGCGGCGATATTGGGCTCGCCTTCGGATGGCATGATCACGTAGGCGCTCGCGGCGGCCTCAGGGTGGATCGCGACCAGCTTGTGCATGAAGCGGTCGACCGCTGCGGGGTCGGCCTGGGCCTCGACCGGCGCGCTACCTTTCAGGCGCGTGGGAGACTGCCACACATGCAGCTCGTGGTGGAACACGGTCACGGCGCCGGCAAAGAAGGCGATGAACAGGGCCCAGCCGGCCATCAGGCCGACCCAGGTATGCAGCGTCTGGTACAGGCGCAGGGTTGCGGTTTTCATGATGGCGTTCTCAGGAGACGGACAGCGCGGCCGGGGCCAGGCCCGCCAGGCGCAGGGCCCACAGCGCGCCGAAGCAGAGCAGGTTGGCGCTGCCCAGCCACAGCCAGGCCGAGCGGCTGGTGCGGAACAACAGGCTGCAGCTGATGATGGCCACCCATACGGGCAGGCAAGCCACGACCGCGGCGACGAGGCCAGTTTCCCAGCCACCGGGCAGCCAGAGGATAGACAGCGTGCACAGCGCCACGGCGAGCGGCAGGCCAAGCAGGGTGCCTGCCAGCCACTTGGTGCCCATGGTCTCGGTGGTGGCGCTCATGCCCGTTTCCCCCTCTGGCCCTGCGCCGCCAGGCGCCTGCGGTGGACATAGGTGCCCACGAAGGGCCAGGCCGACAGCGCGCACGGCACCGTAGCCAGGCTGGCGGCGATCGCCACCGGCCAGCCATCGGTCGTGCTCCACAGCCAGGTGCTGGCGAGCACGAGCACCAGGCCCAGCCAGCCGGATACGCGCGGCTGCGGGACACGTCCCGGTGGTAGCAGGACCTGGTTAGGCGCGGCCAGGTACAGGCAGGCAGCCGCCGCCAGGCCCAGGAAAACGGCCAGAACTTGCATGAGAGGAAATGTCAGCGAATAGAAACATTAATAGTAATGATTCGCATTTCAATGAGCAAGCGGAATGTTGGCGGTCAACATCCACATCTGGTGTGCCTGTCCACCCCCCGGAACTCCGGCTAGCAACGTCCGATCGAACGCCGCCGGGCGGCAGGCAGGATTTCAGTGCGGAAACAGTTCCAGCAGCGCGTCCAGCCCGACGTGGTTGAACGCCACGCTGGCCTGCGCGCGCACCACCGGCTTGGCGCGGAACGCCACCGACAGGCCGGCGACCGCCATCATCTTGAGGTCGTTGGAGCCGTCGCCCATGACGATGGCCTGGTCCGGCGTGGCGCCGATCAGCGCGCAGACTTCCTGCACGGTACGGGCCTTGACGTCGGCGTTGACGATCTCGCCGACTACGTTGCCGGTCAGCTTGCCGTCGACGATCTCCAGCGTATTGGCGCGGGTGAAGTCCAGCTTCAGGCGCGGCTTGAGCTGGTCGGTGAAGTGGACGAAACCGCCCGACACCAGCAGCGTCTTGATGCCCAGCGCCTGCACGGCCTGCAGCATGCGCTCGGCACCCGGCGACAGGCGCAGGCGTTCGGCATAGACGCGGTCGAGCACGCTGGCGTCCAGGCCCTTGAGCAGCGCCACGCGGCGCCGCAGGCTTTCATTGAAATCGGTGATCTCGCCACGCATCGCGGCTTCGGTGATGGCGGAAACCTCGGCCTTGAGGCCGCAGAAATCCGCGATCTCGTCGATGCACTCGATCGTGATCAGCGTCGAGTCCATATCCATCGCCACCAGCCGGAAGTCCGACAGCTTGCGTCCGGCCGGGACCACGGCCCAGTCGATCGCGCGCGGACCGCAGAAATCGTCCAGCGCATCGCGCAGCGCCGGCGTCAGCGGCGCGCAGTCTTCGGCAGCGGCCACGGTGTCGCCGCGCGGCTCCAGTTCGGAGGCGCGGGCGAGCGTGCGGACGGTGTCGAAGTCGGCGGCGGAAAGCGGGGCAGTGCTCTGGAGAATCAGGGGCATGACAGCGAGGATCGGGCGCGCGCCTCAGGGCAGGGAAGCGGGGCGGCAACGCGGAAAAACCGCTATTGTAGCCGCCCGGGCCAATTTGCAGCGCGCTCAGCGCTGCTTCATCAGCATGTAGGCCACCGTCAGGTTGGACAGCGTGCGCACGCCGTTGATCAGCGCCGGCTTGTCCACATAGAACTCCGGCGAGGACTGGAGGGCGCCTTGGTCACATTTTGGCCCTTGGGTGTCACGCCAGACAAAGCCGGTCAGGCCATGCGCAGGCTATCCACGACCTTATGCAAGAACGCCTCGCACGCCGTCAGCTGTTCCAGGGTGACAAACTCATCCGGCTTGTGCGCCTGCTGGATATCGCCGGGCCCGCACACCACCGCCGGAATGCCCGCGCGCTGGAACAGCCCGGCCTCGGTGCCATAGGCGACCTTGTTGGTCTCGCGGTCCGCCGTCAGCGCCCGCACCAGCTGCGTGATCGCGGCCTGCTCGGCGGCATCCAGCGACGGCGCCGCGGCGATCTTGCTTAGCGTCAGGTCGGCATCGGCATGCTCGGCGCGCATCTTCGGCAGCAGTACGTCGCTGGCGTAGGCATGGATGCGCGCGTAGATCGCTTCCGGATCCACCCCAGGCAAATTGCGGAACTCGAACACGAACTCGCACAGCGCGGGGATGGTATTGAGCGCAATGCCGCCCTGGATGGTGCCGGTCTGCGCGGTGGTGTAGGGCACGTCGAAGGCCTCGTCGTAAGGACCGTTGGCCTTGAACTCATCGGCGATATCGCGGATGAAGCAGATCAGCCGCGCCGCATATTCGATCGCATTGACGCCGCGCGGCGTCAGGGACGAGTGCGCGGCCTGGCCCCGGACGCAGCAGCGGTAGGCGTTGATGCCCTTGTGCGCCACGATCACGCGCATGCTGGTCGGCTCGCCGACGATGCAGCCGCCGGGCGTCACGCCACGGTCGCGCAGTTCGGCCAGCAGGTAGGGCGCGCCCATGCAGCCGATCTCTTCATCGAAGGAGAGGGCGTAGTGCACCGGCTCGCGCAGCTTCGCGTCGAGGATGGCCGGCAGCAGCGACAGGCTGGTGCCGATGAACCCCTTCATGTCGCAGGTGCCGCGGCCATACAGCTTGCCGTCGCGGATCACCGGCTTGAACGGATCGGTAGTCCAGTTCTGGCCGTCCACCGGCACCACGTCGGTGTGGCCCGACAGCACGATGCCGCCGTTGGTGCTGCCATTGGCCGCGGGCACCGTGACAAAGAGATTGGCCTTGTCCTGCTGCGGGTTGTAGCTCAGATGCGGCTTCAAGCCCCTGGCCAGGAAGTGGTCGCGCACGGTCTCGATCAGGCCGAGGTTGGAGTGGCGGCTGGTGGTGTCGTAGGCGACCAGCCGCTGGGTCCATTCGAGCGCGCTGCCGCGCGCGGCATGGTCATTGGCGGTCTTGGTCTGGGTCGGGGCGGCGGCTTGGGCTGGCATGGGGCGCTATCACTAACCGGTCAGGAGTCCGATGCTACACCCGGTCGAATGCCGAGTCCATGCAAGCGGCGCATGGCACCGCCCCGCAGCATTACGCCAGTTGCCGCAGCGTATGCTTGATCGTCTGCGCGCGTAGCGTCACGTCCGGCATCTTGGCCTCGATGCGCAGCTTGTCCTGCCCGGCCAGCTTGATATGCCGGTTCTTCTGCACCAGGTCGATGATGCGCATGGCATCGATCGGCGGATTGGGCACGAACTGCACGCTGATGGTGGCCTCGCCCGCGTCGATCTTGCGCACGCCCAGCGGTGCCGCGGCGATGCGCAGCCGGTGCGTTTCCACCAGCGCCTGAGCCTGCGCCGGCAGCCTGCCGAAGCGGTCGATCAGCTCTTCCTGGATATCGTCGACACGCTCGGCGGTCTCGCAGTTGGCCAGGCGCTTGTACAGCGACAGGCGTTCATGCACATCGCCGCAGTAGTCGTTGGGCAGCAGCGCCGGCGTGCCGAGGTTGATCTCGGTGGTCGCCGCCAGCGGCGCCATCAGGTCGGGCTCCTTGCCGGCCTTCAGCGCCTTGACAGCATGATTGAGCATGTCGGTGTAGAGCTGGAAGCCGATCTCGTGGATCTCGCCCGACTGCTTGTCGCCCAGCACCTCGCCGGCGCCGCGGATTTCCAGGTCGTGCATGGCCAGGTAGAAGCCCGAGCCGAGCTCCTCCATCTGCTGGATCGCTTCGAGCCGGCGCTGCGCCTGCTTGGTCAGGCCGTCGACATCGTGCACCAGCAGGTAGGCATAGGCCTGGTGGTGCGAACGCCCCACGCGGCCGCGCAGCTGGTGCAGCTGCGCCAGCCCGAACTTGTCGGAGCGGTGGATCAGGATGGTGTTGGCGGTCGGCACGTCGATGCCGGTCTCGATAATGGTGGTGCACAGCAGGATGTTGTCGCGGCGCGAGACAAAGTCGCGCATCACGCGCTCCAGCTCGCGCTCGTGCATCTGGCCGTGCGCCACGGCGATGCGCGCCTCTGGCACCAGCTCGGCGAGCTTTGCGCGCTTGTTCTCGATGGTCTCGACCTCGTTGTGCAGGAAGTAGACTTGCCCGCCGCGCTTGAGCTCGCGCAGGATGGCCTCGCGGATCACGCCGTCTTCCTCGCGCCGCACGAAGGTCTTGATTGCCAGCCGCTTCTGCGGCGCGGTGGCGATCACCGAGAAATCGCGCAGGCCTTCCAGTGCCATGCCCAGCGTGCGCGGGATCGGCGTGGCGGTCAGCGTCAGGATGTCGACCTCGGCGCGCAGCGTCTTCAGCGCTTCCTTCTGGCGCACGCCGAAGCGGTGTTCCTCGTCGATGATGACCAGTCCCAGGCGCTGGAATTTGACCTGGTCGGACAGGATCTTGTGCGTGCCGATAACGATGTCGACGCTGCCCTCGTTAATCTGCTTGATGGCCGCGTCGATCTCCTTCTTGGTCTTGAAGCGCGACAGCTCGACGATGCGCACCGGCCATTCGGCGAAGCGGTCGGACAGCGTCTGGAAGTGCTGCTCGGCCAGCAGCGTGGTCGGCGCGAGCATCGCCACCTGCTTGCCGCCGAGCACCGCGACAAAGGCAGCGCGCAGCGCGACTTCGGTCTTGCCGAAGCCGACATCGCCGCAGACCAGCCGGTCCATCGGCTTGCCCGAGGTCATGTCGGCGATCACCGCGGCGATGGCGGCGGCCTGGTCCGGCGTTTCCTCGAAGCCGAAGCTCTCGGCAAAGGTCTCGTAGTCCTTCGGCGACAGCGGGAAGGCGAAGCCCTCGCGCGCGGCGCGGCGCGCATACAGGTTCAGCAGTTCGGCGGCGGTATCGCGGATCTGCTGCGCGGCGCGGCGCTTGGCCTTGTCCCACTGGCCCGAGCCCAGGTGGTGCAGGGGCGCGGTGTCCGGATCGGCGCCGGAGTAGCGCGAGATCACGTGCAACTGGTGCACCGGCACATACAGCTTGCTGGCCTTGTCGTATTCGAGGTGCAGGAATTCCTCCTCGCCCTGGCCCATGTCGAGCGACACCAGGCCATGGTAACGGCCGATGCCGTGCTCGCTGTGCACCACCGGATCGCCGATCTTCAGTTCGGCCAGGTCGCGCACCATCGAGTCGACGGCGGTGGCCTGCTCCTGCTTGCGGCGGCCGGTGCGGCGCGCGGTGCCGGCGTACAGCTCGGCCTCGGTGACGAAGGCGAGTTGCCCCTGTGGCAGCGCAAAGCCGCTCTGCAGCGGCGCCACCGCGATCGAGAAGTGCGATTCGCCGGCAAGGAACGCGGCAAAGTCGTCCACTGGCTGCGGGCGCCGGCCGCTTTCGGCAAACAGCTGCAGCAGCGTCTCGCGCCGGCCGGCGGAGTCTGCGCACATCAGCACGCGGGTCCGCTTCTCGAGCAGCAGCGATTCCAGGTTGACCAGCGGATCTTCGGCGCGCCGGTTGACCGAGACATCGGGCAGGATCGCCGAGAACGGTGTCTGGTCCGCGCCGGGCTCGGCCTGCAGCACCAGCCGCGCCATCGGCTTGGCGCCGACGAAGAACTGCTCCTCGGACAGGAACAGGTCGGCCGGCGGCAGCAGCGGCCGCTCGCGGTCGTGCCGCATGAAGTTGTAGCGCTGCGTGGTGTCGGCCCAGAAGCGGCGGATCGCTTCATCGATGTTGCCTGCAAAGGCGAGCTGCGTATCCGCCGGCAGATAGTCGAACAGCGTCGCGCTGTTTTCGAAAAACAGCGGCAGGTAGTACTCGATGCCCGCCGACGGCACGCCGTTGCCGATGTCCTTGTAGATCGGCGACTTGGTCGGGTCACCCTCGAACACTTCGCGCCAGCGGCCGCGGAACGCGGTGCGCGCGGCTTCGTCGAGCGGGAACTCGCGGCCCGGCAACAGGCGCACTTCCTTGACCGGGTACAGGCTGCGCTGCGTGTCCGGGTCGAAGGCGCGGATGGTCTCGATGTCGTCGCCGAACAGGTCGATCCGGTACGGCAGCGCCGAGCCCATGGGGTACAGGTCGATCAGGCCGCCGCGCACGCTGTATTCGCCCGGGCGCATCACGGCGCTGACGTGCTCGTAGCCGGCCAGCGTGAACTGCGCCTTCAGCGCAGCTTCGTCCAGGCGCTCGCCCTGCTTGAAGAAGAAGGTGTAGGCCGCCAGGAAAGAAGGCGGGGCCAGCCGGTACAGCGCGGTGCTGGCCGGCACCAGCATCACGTCGCATTGGCCGCCCTGGATATCGTGCAGCGTGGCAAGGCGTTCGGAGACCAGGTCCTGGTGCGGCGAGAAGCTGTCGTACGGCAGCGTTTCCCAGTCGGGCAGCAGGCGCACGCGCAGCTCGGGGGCGAACCAGGGGATTTCTTCGGCCAGGCGCTGGGCGTCGACGGCATTGGCGCACACCACTGCCAGCATCGGCACGCGCGCGCGGTGCTGCCGCGCGTAGGCGGCAAGGGCCAGGGCATCGGCGGAGCCACGCAGGCCGGCCACGGTGTGGCGCAGGCCGGGCTTGACCAGCGGCAGGTTGACGAAGGGCAGGGAGGGCGTAGCGTCAGGCATGTCGGCAACGAGGCGTTCAAAACGACGACACCCCGCCGGCATCGCGGGCGGGGGTCGGACAGAATGCTGCGGGCACGTGGCCGCACCCGCCCACGCCGCCAGGCACGCATGCGCATGGCGACGGGCAAGGGCCGTATTATAGAATGCGACCCGGTTGTCCCGCTGGCGCCACGGCGCCGGCGCGAGCCCAGCCACTGCAGTTCCACTTCGCCCTCCACTTCCTGCCCTAGCCGTGTCCGCTCGCCGCTTTGCCCTGATTCCCTGTGCCGGTACCGGCAGCCGCGCCGGCGGCACCGTTCCCAAGCAGTACCAGACCGTGGCCGGCCGGCCGATGATCTGGTACGCGCTGGCGGCGTTCTCGGCGTGCGATGCGATCAACGCCACCGCGCTGGTGCTGGCGCCCGACGACATGCCGCTGGAATCGCGCTTCGGCGCCGCCACGTTCGCCGGGCTGCGCTTCGACACCGCCTTCGTTGGCGGCGACACGCGGCATGCATCGGTGCTGGCGGGACTACATCACCTGGCCCAGCTCGGCGCCACCGATACCGACTGGGTGCTGGTGCACGACGCCGCGCGCCCGGGCCTGACCCCGGCGATGATCCACGCGCTGGTGCGCGCGGTCGAAAGCGACGGCGACGATGATCCGGATGCGGCCATCGGCGGCATCCTGGCGGTGCCGGTGCCCGACACCCTCAAGCGTGCGCAGGACGATGCCCGTATCGGCGGCACCGTGCCGCGCGAAGGGCTGTGGCAGGCGCAGACCCCGCAGATGTTCCGCCTCGGCGTGCTGCGCCAGGCGCTGCAGGA
Organism: Cupriavidus phytohabitans; assembly: GCF_017815025.1. NCBI lineage: Bacteria > Pseudomonadati > Pseudomonadota > Betaproteobacteria > Burkholderiales > Burkholderiaceae > Cupriavidus > Cupriavidus phytohabitans. Next base: position 8,271 of record NZ_JAGIQB010000075.1, on the reverse strand, counting down.
TGCCATGGCGGCCGGCGCGGTGGTGACCGACGAAGCCAGCGCGATCGAGCGGCTGGGGCTGCATCCGCGGCTGGTCAACGGCTCGCTGCGCAATTTCAAGGTGACATACCCGGAAGACTTCGCGCTTGCCGAAGTGCTGCTGGGGACCGGAGCAAATGGAGCATAAGGAGCGTAACCGCAATGATGCCTTTCGATATCCGCGTGGGCCAGGGCTATGACGTCCACGCATTGGTGCCGGGCCGCAAGCTGATCCTTGGCGGCGTGGAGATTCCGCACGACCGCGGCCTGCTGGGCCATTCGGATGCCGACGCGCTGCTGCACGCTGTGACTGACGCGTTGTTCGGCGCGGCTGCGCTGGGTGATATCGGCCGTCATTTCCCCGATACCGACGCGCAGTTTGCCGGCGCCGACAGCCGCGTGCTGCTGCGCGAGGCCGCGCGCCGCGTGCGCGCGGCGGGCTACGAGATCGGCAATGTCGATGCCACCGTGATTGCGCAGGCGCCCAGGCTGGCACCGCATGTCGGCGCGATGGTGGCCAACCTGGCGGAAGACCTGGGGCTGGCGCCCGGGCGCTGCAACGTCAAGGCAAAGACCAACGAAAAGCTGGGCTTCGAAGGGCGGCAGGAAGGGATCGTGGCGCAGGCCGCGGTGCTGGTGTGGCGCGCCTCGGTGACGGGCGCGCAGGACTGAGCGCCGTGCCGTGGGCGCGGTGGGCGGGGCTGGCGAACGCTGCTAGCTGCGTGGCGCGTCCGCCGCCGGGGCATTTTCCGGCGGGATGGCGTAGGTGTAGTCGATCAGCCGCGCCATGGCGCCCGAGCGCGCACCGGCCTCGGTGCGCTTGGTGAAGCCCATCTGCTGCACCAGCCGGTTGGCCGAGGCCATCTCAGGCATGGTCCTTACCAGCAGCGTGGGCGAGCCGATATCGCGCGCGCGCTGGATGCAGATCTGCATCAGCGTGCGCCCCAGCCCCAGGCCGCGCGCCTGCGGGCTGACCGACAGCAGCCGCGCCTCCGGCTGCGTCAGCGTGATGGTGCTGCCGTCGAGCGCGGGCAGCGTTGCCCCGGGATGGCAGAACAGCACGGCGCCCATGATGCCGTGGTCGGTTTCCGCCACCCACCATTCCATGTCGGGATTGCTGGTCGCCAGCACTGCCTGCATGCCGCGCTGGAACGAAGCCCGGCAGTCTTCCATGATTTCCAGCTCATACTGGCCATAGGCTTGCTGCGTGACTGCAGCAATGTCGCCCCAGTCATGCACCGCGGCAAGGCGGTAGTGGAAACGGGGAGAAGTCGGCGAAGGCAGGGTCATGGCAGGCTGAAAGTGCATATCCTGCCTGGATTGTAGGCCGATCGCCGCGCCAGTGCAGTCCCGGCGCGGGGTCGGTTGCAAGATGGGAACAGCCGGCATTTCCCGCTGGGAAGCTGCCGGCTGCTGTGCTACAGGGGCCGTGGGACGGCCCCTACGGAGGGCGCGGGGGCGCGCTGTCCGCTTACTGGGCGGCGATCACGTTGGCCGCGGCCACGATCACCGCGGCGATGCGGCCCACGTCGCGCAGTTGCTGCGCGGTCATGCCCTGTTCGTTCTTCAGCAACTGGTAGTGCGACTTCACGCAGAAGTGGCATTTGCCCACGATCGACGCGGCCAGCGCGTACATCTCGAAACGGCGCTTGTCGACGCCGCCATGGGTGGCGTAGGCGTTCATGCGCAGGCCGGCCGGCTGGGTCGACAGGTCGGTGTCGTCCGCCATCTCGACGTACGGGTACCAGGTGTTGTTCATGCCCATCAGCGCCGCGGCGGTCAGCGCGCCGTTGGTTTCCTCGGGCGACAGCACGCCCGCATTGCGGATGGCATCCACCAGCACCTTGCTCTGCGCCGCGAATGCCGCCGCCAGCGCCACGCCGACCGCATCGTTGCCTTCCAGCGAGGAACGGGCGATGGTGCCGTCCACGTTCAGGCGGATGTCCTTGGCGTAATCGGGGATCAGGTTCTTAATCGTGCTGAGGAATTCCATTTATTTCTCCTATCGATCGGGGCCCAAAAAACCCGCGCAAGCGGGTTTCGGAGCGAAGAGCGAGGCCCTCCGCGGATCGCCACAGTGTCTGGCGAAGAACTGCAGATTACAGCGTTGCGCCACCAACGGCACGGTTGCACGGGCACAGCTCGTCCGTTTGCAGGCCGTCCAGGATACGCAGGACTTCGTCCGGGTTGCGGCCGACGTTCAGGTTGTTCACCGAAACGTGCTGGATCACGTTGTCCGGGTCGACGATGAAGGTCGCACGCAGGGCCACGCCGGCGGCCTGATCACGCACGCCCAGCTGGTCGACCAGCGAGCCGGTCACGTCGGCGAATTGCCACTGGTCCAGCTTGTTCAGGTCCTTGTGCTCGCGGCGCCATGCCAGCTTGACGAATTCGTTGTCGGTCGAGCCGCCGAGCACGATCGCGTCGCGGTCAGCGAAGTCGCCGTTCAGCTTGGCGAAGGCGACGATTTCGGTCGGGCACACGAAAGTGAAGTCCTTCGGGTAGAAGTAGATGACCTTCCACTTGCCTTCGAACGACTTTTCGGTGATGTCTTCGAAAGCCGACTGGCCGTTCTCTTCGTGATTGTTGAAACCCGGCTTGACACCGACGACGTGGAAGGCTTCGAGCTTTTCACCAACGGTCTTCATAAGACTATCTCCAGATACGGTTGCAGTAAGAACAGTGCCGCCGCTGCGGTCCCGGCGTGGATCTTGCCAGGCACTTTGCTGCGGTGCACCGCGACAAAACGTGATTATGCGTGATCATTCCGCGTGGGGCTAATTGATATTCTCAAAGAGCCCGATAGGCATGGCTGGTTCAGTACCGCCTGCATCGTCCCGCGAGAGCCAGCGAAACGGAGCGGCAAGTATGCCATGCAAGGCAGGCACGCAAATGGCAAGTTGGTGACGATCCGCCGGGATTCAAGCCGTTTGCAGCACGGCGCCGCCGGCGACCCTCACGCGCGGCGGAAGCAGGCACTGACCACCAGGCCCGAATCCGGCGCGGCGCGGTTGGCCAGCAGCAGGCGTCCGCCGTTGCGCTGCATGATGCGGTTGACGATGGACATGCCCAGTCCCGCGCCCTTGGCCTCGCTGCGCGCGCTGTCGAGCCGGTAGAACGGCCGCGTCAGCAGCGACAGCTGGCCTTCGGGCACGCCATTGCCGCGGTCGGCCACGGTCAGCACCGCTTCCTTGTCGTCGACCCGGGTGGAGATCTCGACCACCGCCATGCCGCTCTGCTCGTCCTTGGCATAGCGGCGCGCGTTTTCGACCAGGTTGTCGAGGATGCGCTGGACTTCCATGCGGTTGGCCACGGCCATCACCGGCTCATTGGCACGCACGTGCACGCGCACATCGTCATGCGCGGCGTAGACGCCCACGGCATCGTGTACCAGTGCCGACAGGTCGACCGGCTCGACGGTTTCCAGCGGCGGCCGCGCGTAGTTGAGGAACTGGCCGATGATCGCGTCCATCTGTTCGATATCGGCGATCATGGCGTCGCGCGTGGGCGTGTCCATCGGCGACATCTCGGTTTCCAGGCGCAGCCGCGTCAGCGGCGTGCGCAGGTCATGCGAGATGCCGGCCAGCATCACCACGCGGTCGTCGTCGAGCTGGCGCAGGTCGCGCACCATCTGGTTGAAGCTGTGATTGGCCAGCGCCACTTCGCTGGCGCCGCGCTCGGGCAGCGGCGGCGGGTCGCCGCCGGCACCGATGGCGCGCGCGGCGTTGGCCAGGCGCTTGAGCGGATAGTTGACGCGCGCGGTGATAAAGGCCGCGCCGATGATCGACAGCAGCAGCGCGGCAATGCTCCACCACAGCCACTGGATGCCGGGCACGCGCTCGAAGCGCTCGGGGCTGATCGCGACCCAGTAGTCGTCGCCCTCGATCTCGAAGCTGACCCACACGCCGGGAATGTCATTGACGGTGGTGGCCAGCACGGTGTCCTCGCCCAGGCGGCCGCGGATTTCCTGCTGGACCAGCGAGGTCAGGAACGGGTTGGCGGTGGGCGCGGCGAAGTCGTCATCCTTCTCGCGCGGATAGACCTTGATGCCTTCGTTCTGCACCAGGTCGAGCAGCAGGAAGCGGCGCCGCGCGGGGTCGGAGTAAAGCAGCGCGGCGCGCGTGAGCTTGACCACGCTGACCACCTGCATGGCGATCTGCTGCGCGCGCGGGGCGCGTTCGAACAGCCGGTAGCTCTGGAACCAGATGCCCAGCGAGATCGCCAGCAGCAGGGCGATAAGCATGAAGGTTCGCCAGAACAGCGAACCAAAGAACCGCGTCGCGGTTCTGCCGATAACGGTCGCCACGATAGGAACAGCGGCCGTTATCGGTTATTTCACGCCATCGGGAATGAAGACGTAGCCCAGGCCCCAGACCGTCTGGATAAAACGCGGGTTGCTCGGGTCCGGCTCGATCAGCTTGCGCAGGCGCGAGATCTGCACGTCCAGGCTGCGGTCGAACACTTCATATTCACGGCCGCGCGCCATTTCCATCAGCTTCTCGCGCGACAGCGGCTGGCGCGGATGGCGGGCGAACACCTTGAGCACCGAGAATTCACCGGTGGTCAGCGTGATTTCCTCGTCGTTCTTGGTCAGCGTGCGCGTGGCCAGGTTCAGCACGAAGTCGCCGAAGGCAAACGTCTCAGGAGTCTCGGAGGGGGCGCCGGGCACTTCGGCCGGGCCCTTGCGGCGCAGCACCGCGTGGATGCGCGCGATCAGCTCGCGCGGATTGAACGGCTTGGGCAGGTAATCGTCGGCGCCCATTTCCAGGCCGACGATGCGGTCCACGTCCTCGCCCTTGGCGGTGAGCATGATGATCGGGGTCTGGTCGTTGGCACCGCGCAGCCGGCGGCAGATCGACAGGCCGTCTTCGCCCGGCATCATCAGGTCCAGCACCAGCAGGTCGAAACGCTCGCGCAGCCAGAGCTTGTTCATCGCGGTGGCGTTTTCCGCCACCAGCACGGTGAAACCCTGTTCGCCCAGATAGCGGCGCAGCAGATCGCGCAGACGCGGGTCATCGTCGACGACAAGAATCTTGTGGCTGGTATTTTCCATGGCGGTATCTTAGCGACTATCGCTTTCGCTCAAAATGGCTTAACAAAACGTTACATACTTTACCCCGTGGTATGGCGGCGTGCATCAATCGTGCGATTACACTGCGCCATCCCGTCTTTTTGCGCACCTTGCGCGCCGATTTTCCGCGCATTTGCACCGCATGATCCACGGCATCGACCGCCCCCGGTTAGCAGCCCTGGCCCGATGCTTGCATAGGACAGCAGCGCCAGACGGGGATCGGACGGGGTAACGAAATTTCCCGGCTTCAGACGGTTTCAGTGACCGCTTTTCCGGAAGCCAAGACCGCCATTATCAATGAAAGTGAACCGAACCCGGCACGGGCATCCGCAGCATGGTATCGCCGGCGCATGCATTGCGCTTGCGGCTGCCGCATGGCTGCTTGGACCGGCCGGGCAGGCGCGGGCCCAGTCGGCCGGCATGGCCAACCTGCTCAAGCGCCATCCGTCGGCGCAGGCGAGCGATCCGGCCAACGGCCAGCGCGAGGCGCGTGCCCGTGCCGAGCGCCATCGCGCCGAGGAGCGCGAGACCGACCGCCGCCGCGCGGAAGACCGCGAGCGCGGCGGTTCGCGGTTGTCGCCGGACGAGCGGCGCCGCCTGCGCAAGAGCCTCTACGATTTCGGGCGGGAGATGTACGACGGCAGCTGAGCGCTGCCGTCCCCCTGGGGCAGTTATGTCAGCCGCGCGGCTGGAAGTGGCGCAGGAAGTCGACGAAGACCTCGGCTGCCAGCTGCGCGTCGTCGGCAGTGATGGTCTCCAGCGGGTTGTGGCTGATTCCGCCATTGCCGCAGCGCACGAACAGCATCGCCACGTCGGTGATGCGGTGCATCATCATGGCGTCGTGGCCGGCGCCGGAAGGCAGCTCGAACGCCTCCAGTCCCCGCTTCTTCAATACCGCGCCGAGCTGGTCCATCAGCCAGCGGGCGCAGGGTGCGTTATTGACCGGCGGCACGCGCTCGACCTGAGCTGACAGCCCGCGCCGCGCGGCGATCTGTTCGAGGCCGGCAACGATGTCGGCAATGGCCGCCTCGCGGATGTCGTCGGTGCCCGCGCGGATGTCCATCGAGAAGGTGCAGGCCGCCGGGATCACGTTGCTCGATCCGTTCGGCACCTGCAGCTGGCCGACGGTGCCGACCAGCGTGGGCGCGGCGGCGCAGCGCTCTTCCACCAGCAGGATCATTTCGGCCGCACCCGCGGCGGCGTCCTTGCGCATGCCCATCGGTGTGGTGCCGGCATGGCTGGCCTGGCCTTCCACCTGAACCTGGAAGCGGCTGCTGCCTGCGATCTGCGTGACCACGCCCAGTGGCAGGCCGTGGTGCAGCAGCACCGGTCCCTGTTCGATATGCACTTCGACGAAGCCCAGCAGCGTCGCCGGATCGAGCGCCGCCGCGCGCAGTGCCTGCAGGTCGCCCGCACCGGGCAGGCCGGAGTTGGTCAGCGCCTCGGCCAGCGTGACGCCGTCCGCGTCGACGCGGGTCAGCAGCGCGGGATCGAAGCGGCCCGCCAGCGCGCTGCTGGCAAGGAAGCTGGTCTTGAAGCGCAGCCCTTCCTCCTCGGCGAAGCCCACCACCTCGAAGTGGTACGGCAGGCGGATCCCGGCCCGGTTCAGCGCATCCACCACGGCAATCGGCAGCAGGATGCCGAGGCGCCCGTCATAGCGGCCGCCATTGCGCACCGTATCGAAATGCGAGCCGGTCATCAGCACGCGGGCATAGGTGACGGCGGGGTCGGCGGCGTAGCGGCCGATGACATTGCCGATGGCGTCGATGCGCACCTGCATGCCCGCGGCCTCCATCCATTGCGCCAGCTGGCCCTGCGCGGCACGGTGCGCCGGCGTCAGGTAGGCGCAGGTCAGGCCGCCTTCCATGTCGGAGAAGCGGGCGAGCTGGTCGGCGTGGTCGAGGATGGCCTGGCCGAGGGAAGCGGTAGTCTGGGTCATAACGGGTGTCGGCGGGTATCGTGGCTCGCTGCCGGTTTACTATGTATCAGCTATTGCGGATCCAGGTCTTCCACGCGATCCACAGCTTGCGCAGCGGCGTCAGCGCGATGCGCTGGCTGAGGACCTGGAACTGGCTGGCTTCCAGCTCATCGAGCAGCGCATGGTAGATCGCCCCCATCAGCAGCCCGGCGCGCTGGGCGCGGCGGTCCTGGCGGGGAAGGGCCGCCAGCGCCTCGCGGTACAGCTTGCGGGCGCGTTCGGCGTGGTACTGCATCAGTGCCACGAAGCGCTCGGAATGCTGGCCCTTGAGGATTTCTGACGCCGGCACCTGGAACTGCTGCAGCGTATCGACGGGCAGGTAGATGCGGCCGCGCCGGGCATCCTCGCCCACGTCGCGCAGGATATTGACCAGTTGCAGCGACAGCCCGAGCTTCTCGGCAAATTCCAGCGTCTTCGGGTCGGTATAGCCGAACAGCCGCGCGCTGAGCGTGCCGACCACGCCGGCGACGCAATGGCAGTAGCGGTTCAGGCCGGCTTCATCCAGATAGCGCGTCTGCGTCAGGTCCATCTCCATGCCGTCGAGCACTTCGGTCATTTCGACCTGCGGCAGGCCGGCGCCGGCAACATGCGGCTGCAGCGCCTGGGTGGTCGGGTGCGTGGGCGTGCCGTCGAACAGCCGCCGCAGTTCCGCTCGCCACCAGTCCAGCTGCTGGTGCGCCAGGCCGGTATCATGTGTATCGTCGACCACGTCGTCGACTTCGCGGCACCAGGCATACAGCGCGGTGATGGCGCGCCGGCGTTCGGCCGGCAGGAACAGGAAGCTGTAATAGAAGCTGGAGCCGCTCTGGGCGACTTTCTCTTGGCAATACTGATCGGGCGTCACGCCGGTCTCGGTCTGAAGATGGGGTGGGGAAGCGCGGGGCGCCGATTGTAGCATCGCCGATCCGTGCACTCGGACGCCGCCGGGTGGCCGGGCGGCAGACAATTGACCACGGCTCATCTGTCGGGAATGGCACCTGAGTGAGCGTTCCAGGCGTTTCGTCGCCTGCCGTTTGACGCACCCCCGGGGGGATCGCTATATTACTGACCGGCCAGTTATTTATTATCCCGCGCTGGCCTCCGCGGCCGACGGCCCGCCTTGCCAGCAGTTCCATCCGACTCCTAGCCCGAACTTTGAGCTGGCGGCGCGCATAATGCTTTGATTTCTCACGGTTATGTGCGCGCGAGCGAGTCGATTACTGGG
>NZ_JAGIQB010000074.1:0-20305 GCF_017815025.1 Cupriavidus phytohabitans | reverse complement strand
ATGCAGCGAACTATGGACGCCGCGCTCACCATTCAAGCACTGCGGGAAGAGTCATGACTTCTGTATAAGGAAATGGGCTAAGGCGTCGGCACGCCATGGGACGCCCATTCCCAATTGCTGCTGGCTGGATACGGCCTGCGTCGCTCGAAGGGCCTGGCCAGACGTTACCCAGCAGGGATATGGTCTCGCGTCGCTGGCCGAAAGGTTCGACATCGAGTTCGCTCACCATGACGCGGCGGAGGACGCGAAGGCGGCGGGTCTGATTCTTGTTCGTGCGATCGCCGAGACTGGACTCGATCTCCCAGGATGGATTGAACGGGTGAAGCGTCCGTTGAACCAGCAAGGCGGTAGCTTGCACCTGGACGGCAATTCGGAGGGACCTCTGTTCGGCGAAATTGTCGTCTTCACGGGTTCGCTGTCAGTCACGAGGAGAGAGGCTGCAGAGATGGCCGCCCAGATAGGCTGCGAAGTCGCAGATGGCGTCACCAAGCATACCACCCTGCTTGTTGTTGGCGATCAAGACATCCGCGTTCTCAACGGCCATTCTAAGAGCGCCAAGTACCGCAAAGCCGAAGATCTCGCCGCGAAAGGTAATCGCATCCGTATTCTGACGGAATCTGACTTCATTTCCCTGGTGACGAGCCATGATCCCCGGATTCATTGAAATTGACAGGCAAAGGTTCTACGGGGAGGTGTGGCCCCGCATCAAGAACAGGCTTGAATCCCTCGAAAGTAACTGGGAAGCCGCGAGGAAGGGGGAAAGGCTCATCCTCATCAAGTGGGGCTACAAGGATGCGAACGGAGAAAAAATCGTTGTCGCCATAACTCGCGCTGATGACGATTGGGAGCAGCACTGGATTAGCCCCGATTTTGCTTTGAATGCGGCTCGCACATGAACCACATACCGATCAGGTTTGCTCCGTCGATTGTCTGTCTCGAGACGTAAGACGGAGCGCCTCATCAGAGCGGGATTCTCGACGCTTACCGGCTCCGCCCGCTAAACTAATCAAGGTAATCCGGGCGGCGGTGGTGCCAAGCTCGCGCGGGCTCGATCGTGTCCACTGGAGAGACTTGCCTATGTCAATGGAACATCGGCCCGCCGGAGCTGATCACTCCGCTACGGGGACGCCGGGGAGGAACTCCACACCAGTTCGCTTGACAAGCTCACGATACGTAATCGGCTGCCCAGCGCGCGCTGAATCTGAGTTTTCAATCCAGTGAGCCCAAGCTCGATGGGTTTGGGAGTCGTACACAAGCTTGAACAAATACTGCGGCACCCACACTTGCCCCGGTCCGATGATAGTTGGAGTAGCGGCACCAAATACTGGTCCTGTGATGACATATACATCACCTTTGGCACGCAGCACAAATTTGCGAGTCGCTTTCTCAATACCTGCCCAGCTCTTTCGATTGTTTTGCGGCGCCTGGGGCACGGTGTTGGCAAGCGAGAAACTCTGCGCCATGGCCGTGGCATTCGGCATGTCGCCGGCGGGAGCCATATGCCCTCGGTCATAGCCGGAACTTTTGTAGTCATCGAGCTCCGCGCGTTCCGTCCGGGGTAGTCGAGCATCAGCGAAGAAGCGATTTGTCCGTTCTTCGTCCTGTGCGTCAGCGACCCGTTCCGCGTTCAGCCGTTCGGCTACATAGACTGGCGTCTTCGTGGTGCCGGAGTGCAATACTGCGAACGCCTCAAAACACAGAGCGCGAGGCTTAAGCCTCTGGGCGTTCCGGACCAGTGGAACGGCACCTTGAGCGAAGAATTGTGGGCACCGGTCAAACTCCGTTGCTGCTTTAACCGGGCCAGTGACGCTCAGGCAAATAGCGACAGCCGCGGCCAGCCGTGAGACAAATTGCATTGATTCCTTCCTTTGGTAATCTAACCCTTCCCGGACTGTAGGGAAGGGCCGGAAGGATAGCACTCACCAAAGGATACCTCTGTAGTCTGCCAATTACGCGCGAACAGACCAAAAAGGCTGCGTGCATCAATGGAATAGAGTCAGCGCGCGAGTCGCCACGAATCAGCCTTAGGGTGGATAGTCACGAAGCCCAGAGTGCGCCAAGAATCCAGCAATGACCCCGGGGCGACGCGCATGACGAATGCCCTTGCAGGCGAGCTTTCCGATGCAGTGATCGCGCTCGACGAGGGCAGCACTGATCCGGATGGCTTTTCTGCGGCATTGGGAAGAATGTCGCATCCCACCGGGCGTCCGGATTCAATATTCATCCTGTGGCCAAATGGGTTCGCCCGGGGGAAATTCGACGACTTATAACAACCCTGATGCGACGCTTGCGGGGTCGCGGAAAGAAGCTGATAGTTTGCGGGGATTCCATACATGGGACCTCGTTCGGATCATCTTTGCTGCGACGCCCTTTCGGGCCAAGGGGACACGTTTTGGAAGCAGAAGGACGCTTAAGGTCCGAGAGCCGTTCGCGCGGAACCGTCGCTAAATGGGGATGCAGCGCAAATCGGGGGGCAGGTCAAGTAGCCGCCTCATCCGTCTGATGGATTCCGTGCTGGCGCTTAGGCGTCCAGAATCATCCTAACTTATACCGCCCAGGTGCGGGATCGCTTGTGCATCAAAATCTTGCGGGCGTATCAAAATGTTTCAGCCCAGCACGGAGGATCTATGGCACGCAAAGAAGCAGGACGGGGAGACTTGGCGGCTACCCTCGCGTTAGGAGGAATTCTAGTAATTTTTGCCTTTGTCGTGGGGCGAGGTTGGCACACGTTAGTCAACAATCATGGGGCAGCGGTGTCGCTCACTGTCGGTGTAATGATGGCGCTGATCGCGATTTTCCTGTGTTACGCCATTGCGGCCGAGCGTGTGTACCATCCTAAGAGCAAGCGAACTCAGCTTGCCTACTTCTTCGTGCTCTTCAACATCAGTGCCCTTGGCGCAATCAACGCCATGTTCCTCATGTTCCAGAGTTCAAATGTCTTCCGGGAGGAAATCGAACGCTCCAATCAAGCAATTGTTGCGATACGCGATATCGGAGTTCAGGCGATAAGCACCTCGGAATACGACAGGTACCGGTCAGAAGTTTCCGAACGATGGCGCAACCTCCGTGCTGAGATCGAGAATCCTCAGCTTTGCGGCCAAGGGCCGATGGCAGCACGACGAATCGCAGAACTGCAGGCTGTTCTACCCAGCTTCCGACCACTTGCAGCCGGTGGTAAGTGCGACCGCATTCCCGAATTGATCTCGTCGTACGAGAAGCAGCTTGCCGATTTGGAGAAAGTGTCTCCACAATATCAGGCGGTCCGAAAGAAAATCGACCTGAAATCACACGTGCTTAGTGAGAGCGATGCACTCCTTGAAGACGTCGGTGAAATTCGCAAGGGCCTGAATGGGCTGTTGACAGTCAATACGGTCAAAGCTCGACTTTTCGATGTTTCGGAGCGCTATAGCTTGCTGCGACAAGAGCTAGCATCGACAGGTGTTACGGGGATTGATAAGGTCCCTGTCACGATCGACATGCGGGCGGTCTCGGCTTTGGGAGATATCGGACAGGTTGTTCCGTTCATCATCAGTCGACTGAGCGACCTATCGACTTACATCTATCTCCTGATCGCGATCGTGTTGGATGTGACTGTTATTGCTGCATTCTCCCGGGTTCTCCGCGCCACGCCCCCGGCCGGTATTCGGCCCGTGAACGCTGCGTCCGCGCGCAAGCTCTAGGTCGAGACTATGGACACATCAGACGCAAAGAACCTGACCACCGAAAAGTGGAAAAATAGGAGCAACTCGAGTGTTGTGGTTGATCCCTCTCCGTCGCACGGTGCACGTGGTCAGCACGAAGTTCATGTCCCTCTGAAGTCGGGGCAGGCTTCCAACCAACCGTTCGTCCCAGGACTAAACGCCACCGAAGCAGCCGCTTTCGATTCATCTGCTGAGGAAGAACTGCAGATGGGTAAGGAGATGGCAGCCGTATTTAAGGACAAAGGAGTGCATCCCGTTCTGCTATTCGGCTCCCGTGGGTCTGGGAAGACAAGTCTGATTGCGTCACTGCTAAAGTACATGAGGGACAGGCCGGATGCTGATGCTTCTATCGACCTCGCGGAAGAACTCTTCCCCGAAGGTGATCCGAGATGGACGAAACGGATCGGATGGGCGCGTGACGTCTTCTACAAGAAGTCATTCGAGTTCATCGACCGGCAGGCGCCGGCTACGACCCAAGAGGCTCAGCCGTTTTTCGTACCGGTCCGAGTCACTCGGAAGAACGGCGCTTACACCTATTTCGCTTTTCTGGAAGGGAAAGGTGAATGGTACATGCCGGACTACGAGGCAGATGTACCGTTCCAAAGGTTCAGGGGATTCATACAAGGCTTACTCCAATCCTTCAGCAGTCCAGCGACCGTGCTGTACGTTGCGCCGTTCGTCTCTGAAGACAAAGACGAAGGTCCCAGTGCAAAAGGATTGCAACTGAGTGACATGGGTTTGTTGGGTGCTATCGGCGAATACGGCACTGTCCGAAAGGCCATGTCCCATCAGGATCGTCACCTGTTTTTGGTAACGAAATGGGATGTCTGCTGCGACAGCATTGCTACTGAGAAATTCCTTGAGCCTGAAGAAGAGGATATTCAGACTGTCCTTGCGGAGCGGTATCAACTCTCCTGGACAAAGTACTTGAACCTCCCGCTGTCTACAGAGAATAAATCGTATTCAACTTACTGCGCTGGCGTGATGGATGGAAGAACGATTTCTGCTCCTGCTAGCGAGGATTCTGATCGCATCGCCCAATTCCCTCGAAAACTCTGGGATGCGCTGTACCAGAACGCCACGGGCAGGGTGCTATACGAGGACGTGCAGCCCCGAGAACTTGGGTGGCTCGACAAACTACTAGGACTCCTACGCAGGTGAATACGACATTATATATTTGCGGGCCGGCTAGTGGTTCCTTGGCGTTTTCTTTCCCACAGTTCCAGCGGGCAGACGACGATTCGGTTTTCCTGTCGTCTTCGGAATGTGAACTTGCTGAAAGGCAGACTGTCTTCCGGCTAAACAGATTAGCCGTCAATGGTAGTCCCGCGTTGAGAGTGGGTATTTATCGGCAAGTGTTTGAACAGGGAATGAACAGGCTCGGGCACAGCTTTGGCGCGGTGTTCCAGTTCATTGGAGATGTACCGCGTGGCCCCATCCTTGCCCACACTCTGATGGAGTTGCTTGCTGTCATCCAGCAAGGTTGCACGTTAGAGTCACGCTTTTGTGGATATGAGAGGTTCTCTGCTTTCCTGCGGGCAGAAATACTACCAAGCTTTGACGGAATAGTTGACCAGCTAAATCCCACCGACACGCAACAGATTGTTCGTCTACAGTTGGGCCCGGGGGAGGGCTTGCAGTGTCATAGTGATACTCAGCCGACTTCCGCGGAGCAGGTAGGCATCTTGATCGACTGGTTTACTTCCGAACCTTTAGCCTTGCGCTGCGACACACTGCTGATTGGCACACAACTCAACGTCGGAGGGATGGTGCGTCCTGTGCAGTTTGACGCTATTGCTTCGGCTACTGGCCATCTTCTCTGCAGTGTTACGTCTAGTTTGCAGACCAAACTGGCGGACGCTCTGCGCTCGGTGAGTGAGCATCAAGAAACTATCAGGTCCTTACAACAAGAGGCTAGCCAACTCACTCATGATATCCAGTTGGCAGAACTTGAGAGTAGCACCGCCATTCGGCGCGCAGAAATACTCGAAGCTAAGTTGAGGACACAATCAAGTTGGACGCTGCAGAATCAGAGCATCGAAGGCCTGGTAAGGACCAAACGGGGAACACCCGGCCTATCACCGACCTACGCTCCCCCACAAAGCGATAAGTCGCCGTCGCACACGTGCGACGGACTCTGGCAACACACGAACGGTCGTGGACAAGCTTCCCCCAAGGAAGACCGATTGCAGGCTAGCCCTCCCCTCAATCAGTCGAAGCCTAGCGGAGATGCACTGGCTAACGCTCAATGCACCAATTTCCCCGCAGTTCACGAAAGACCCAGTCACCGTCGCGACCCTGTGAAGCCATACAGGAGCGACGACCCTTTCAGGTTCGCGAATTTTGTTAAAGCGGTGGTTTGGATTGGCACGATGGTGTTCCTAGCCTGTTTGGCCTATTTGGCTTGGGAGGTCGATTTCAATTTTCCTGCGGGGTGGCTTCGCCAACTTCAACGCTTTATATGATAGCCCCACCTTGTAATGCTCGCTGGCGTTGCCCACTTCGAGACGAGGACGGTAGCGGTGTGGTACGTGCCCGAGAAGGATAAAGCCCACGACGTTGTGACAGGCGACCGCTCGACCATTTCTGACGACGTCGTTCAGATCGAACGGGTGGGTGTCCGTCTCTTCGGCAGCGGAGCCGACATTGAAATGTCCGAGCGAGAATGCGCTCGAACGACGCCTTATGGCGGGCAAGCGACCGCTGGTCGGCCGATTTCGCCTATCTATACTTCGACTACTTCACCTTGTCCGGCTGGATTGATTTACCTCGTTTTAAATATGCCTGCGAAGGAACGGCGTCGGCGCGCGCTGAACTGCCGGCAGACGCAATGATCGGCAGCTTCGAACTCTTACCCTTCGAGGATGAGCGAAAGCGGCGGATCTGAAAGGCGAAGAAAAAAAGGGAGCGGTACCGCTGCTCCCGATAGGCGAGCGCGGCCCCAAGCAGTCCATCACCTGCAGGCCGACGTTTGGTACAAACTCGATCTTGTTCTTCACCACGTGCGGGGCCCGTTCCGCCAACGCTGCTTCGACTACAGCGCGTACTTCGGGGCTCATCTTGAAGCCGAAAACGACTTCCTTGACTGCATCAGGGGGCACGTCGAAACAGGTGGATCGGTCTGCCGCCTGGGCGCTCAATCACTTCCTGAGCGTTGGGCAGATACTTGATCAGTCGCCATTCTTGCTCGTACTCCCAGCACCTTGCCTTTGTGAAGAACAGTTCTGGGGGATAGTTGATCTTGCCAGGCTCCACGTAGGCAATAGGAGGCGTGTTCGTGTAGCTGACCTCCATCAGCTCCCCAGTTTGCTTTGGCTCCCCCTTCGCCCGGCGGAAGAAGTTGCTATCGGAGTCAAAGCCCACGGCCAGCCCTTTGTAGGCCTGCGGCCAGGATACGGCCTTATGCGCTGCAGCGCATAAAGCAGAGGGTTTTTTGGTTAGTGATCGCGGCTTCGGAGGGCAGCCAAGGACGAGTGATGTCTGTCCGCGATCGGTAGCCAAAAAACCGTTTGTGCTGAACCGCTCCACAGACAGTCGCTTCTATGGGTGTTGAATCGCTGCTGCAGTGGTCAGGCGCACTGGGAAAGCGTGGGCAGGACATCTCAGTTGAGGGTGACCGGAAGGCCAAGACCATGGGATGAGCAAACGGAGGGAACAGATGCCAGGGCCTGCATGACATTGTCGGGCAGCTGCCTCTCGGGTGCACAAGCATGGACGCGTTACCATGGCAATTCGATGGCAACGTGGTGCGGGGCGTGGTCTGAGCGGATCATGGATCATCGGAAGTTGGTGGTGGTGCCCGCGGCAGTGCGCCCGGCAGGAACGTGTCGATGCAAACCATGTGGCCCTTGCCGCAGGCAGGGCAGTCGCGCAGCGACTTGCCCGTGAGCCGTTGGTACTGATCACGATAGTCTTCCGTGACGATGGGCGGTTCGACAGTCGGAGTCTTGACCCCGAGCAGCCGTCGGCAGAGGGTCAGTTTCGCCGCCCGGCAGCGGTTGGCCAACCACCCATAACTGCGGATGTGCTTGAAGCCGTTGGGCAGGACATGTAGCAGGAAGCGGCGGATAAACTCATCAGCCGTAAGTGTCATTGTCTTGCACATGGCCTCCTGTCGGTAGTCCTTCCAGCGGAACGTGACGGCGTGGTCGTCAAAGTTCACCAGGCGGTGATTGGAGATCGCGACCCGATGCGTGTAGCGGCCCAGATAGTCAAGCACCTGCCGCGCGCCACCAAAGGGTGGTTTCGCGTAGACGACCCAGTCGGCCTCGGCGGTGGGTGCGAGCCATGCGGCGAAGGCGTGGGCGTCAGCGAGCGGTGCGAGCTGGCCATAGAAACGCAAAGCGTCGGTGTTATAGGCACGGCGAAGCTGTTCGAGGAACAGACGCCGGAACAGCCGCGAGAGCACCCGAACGGGCAGGAAGAAGCCGGGACGACAGGCGATCCAGCGTTCGTCGCGCAGAGCAATGCCGCCACCCGGTACGCCACAGTGAACGTGGGGATGATGCTCCAGGTTCTGCCCCCAAGTATGCAAGATCGCGATGAAGCCGATGTCTGCGCCAAGGTGTTTTGGGTCGGCGGCGATCGTGCGCAGCGTGTCGGCACTGGTTCGAAACAGGATGTCATAGAGCGTCTTCTTGTTCTGGTGGGCGAGCGCCGCGATCGGCTCGGGGAGAGTAAATACCACATGGAAGTATTCAACTTCGGGAAGTAGTTCGGCCTGCCGGTGTTCAAGCCAATGTGCGCGGGCCAGCGACTGGCACTTTGGACAGCAACGATGACGGCACGAATTGAACGCGATCCGTTGATGGCCACACGCATCGCACTGCTCGACATGTCCGCCGAGTGCAGCGGTACGGCACAGCTCGATCGCGCGCATCGCGCGCCGCTGTGCACGACTGAGGCGGTCGGCATGGGTCTGCCGGTATTGCGGGCCACAGTGACGGAAGATGTCCGCCACCTCGAGTGGCGTGCGCATACGTGTTCAGAAGTACGCGGGCGCAGGCGGAACGGGCGGGAAGAAATCGGGCTGTGGCAGCAGATCGAAGGGACTGGCGGTGGCGCACACGGTGCTGGTGGCGACCTTCAGGTAGCGCGCGGTGGTGGCCAAACTGCGATGGCCCATCAACAGCTGGATCCTGCGCACATCGGCACCAGACTCGAGTAGGTGGGTGGCAAACGCGTGGCGCAACGAATGCGGGGTGATCGGCTTCCGAATACCGCTGCGCTGGGGTGCGGTCCGGCATGCCAGCCCGACTGCGGACCGGGAGATGGGCTGCCCGGGAATATCGCCCGGAAACAGCCACTCTCTCGGGCGCGTCTCGTGCCAGTACAGTCGCAGGATCTCGAGCAAGCGCGGCGAGAGCATCACATAACGGTCCTTCCTGTTCTTGCCCTGTTCCACCCGGATCATCATGCCCTGGCTGTCGATATCGATGACCTTCAAGTGCACGGCTTCCGAAACCCGCAGGCCCGCAGCATACGCGGTCATCAGGATGGTGCGATGCTTGAGACTGGTAATTGACTCAAAGAAGGAAGCGATCTCCTCCAGACTCAGGATGACCGGTAGTCTGACCGGCTTCTTCGGCAGGGGAAAGTCCTCGTCGCTCCAGGGCCGCCTGAGCGTCACGCGGTAGAGGAAGCGCAATGCGCCGACTGCAGGAAAGAGGCTGCTGGGCGCAAGTTTGCGCTCTTCGCGAAGATAGACGAGCCAGGCGCGAATCTCTTCGGGACCCAGCACGTCCGGCGAGCGACGGAAGTGCTGGGCGAATTTGGAAACCTGCAGGAGATACGACTTCTGCGTGTTGTCGGCAAGGTTGCGGATCTGCATGTCGCGCAGCATGCGCTCGCGTAGCGGTGTCATGGCGGAACTCCAGAGAACAGTGGATGAAACGCCCGGTTGGGCGCCTCCATGCTGCTCCTGTCCGCATGCTCATCCCTGTCGTTGCCCGCCCGCTAAACAACCGGCCTGACCCAACGTCAGGCACTGACCTACGCGTGCCGCCCACTACCGCGTCAGCGGTTTAGTACAAGGGCGCATCTTGGTCAGGGGCCTACAGGCTTGATGTGGGAGATCGCGCCGAAACCGGGGCAGACGACCGGACCGCCACGGGAGGAGGGCGGCCATGCGTATCAGCATGCAACTCGTAGCGCACGATGAGGGAGGCGAACCAGCCACCATCACCGAAATAGCGCAGTTCGAGAGAGCCGGACTTGATATGGGCTCGCTGGGCCTTCATCTGGAGGAGGCGAAATCATTGCTGGGTCGGCTGCAGCGGACGATGGTCGCGGCACAGGTTGTCGAGGCAGTTGCACGAACCAGCGTTTGTCCCACGTGCGGTGAGCAGTTGGCTTGCAAGGGCCACCATCACTTGGTCTTCCCGTCGTATGGTCTGACCGTCAACGTCCTGCAGGAGGTGTTGCCGCCTGAGCATGTGCTGGCAGCCAGCGCGATCCGGCGTCAGGTCAGCTCGCTCGGTTGCAGGCTGGAAGCGGAACAGGCGACCGAGGTCCGGCAGCAGGCGGAGGTGGCGTGCCGAGGCCAGCCCTGAGGGGGCCAAGCTCCTCGGCAAGCTCGAGGTATTTATCGTCTACGTGGACAACAACCGTAAGCGCGCGGTGATCTCGTCTTGACGACAGCGCCGCGGTCAGGACGGTGGGAGTTGCCAGTGATGAGGCAGAAGCTCTTCAAGGCGACTGGCGGGCTGCGCTGGCAGCCGGGCGAGGACGTCCTTGAGATAGGCGTAGGGATCGTGACCATTCAGCCGGGCCGATTGAAGCAGGCTCATAGCTGCAGCAGCGCGACGGCCTGCCCGTAGCGAGCCCGCGAACAGCCAGTTGGATCGTTTATGGAACTCCTTCTCTAACCGGGCTTATCCTCGGCCTGTATTTATGGAAGATTCGAGCAAGACATCGTGGAGGGTCGACGGCTGTAAAGCTGCAGTTCTCGCCGACTTACGCCGTCGATCCCGATGCCTTGACTCCCTTTCGCCAGGTACGGGGCATCCATAATTACAAGGTCTGCAGGAACCGAAGGACCTCGTCCGTCGGGCGATATCGCAGCGGCGCACGCGACGGCGCCTGAAGCATTTTCAGTGCGCGGTCCTTCATCTGCAGATCCGCCTCCACATAGCGATGGGTGGTTACGGGGCTTTCATGTCCAAGCCATAACGCGATGACAGTAATGTCAACGCCCGCTTGCAGCATATGCATCGCAACCGAATGGCGAACCATGTGAGGGAATATCCGGCGCCTGGCAAGCTCGGGGAACTGGTGTGCTGCGCTTTGGGCCGCGAGTTTCAATCGGTCAGTCACGCCGATGCGTGTGAGCGGGTCACCGGTTCGGCTGGGAAATAGCGGCTGCTCAGCCGCACGGGGATACTGTCGTAGCCAGCGTTTGAGCTCTTTGGCGGTATCGGCCCAGAGCGGGACTGAGCGTTCCCTCCTACCTTTGCCGTGGATGCGAACCCATGGGGTGGGCTCAAGCACGAGGTCGGCCACACGCATGCCAATCAGCTCCGAAACGCGCGCTCCGGTGTTGTAGAGCGTTGCCAGCATTACCCGATCGCGCTGTCCCGTCCACGTAGTCGCATCCGGGGCAGCGAGAATCGCCTCAATATGTTCCCGCGACAAAAAGCCGACGAGAGGCTGCTCGAAGCGCTTCATGGGAATCGCCAGAACCGATTGCGTCAGCGCGAGGGCTGAAGGCTCTTCGAAGGAGACATACTCCATGAAAGAGCGGATGGCGGCGAAGCGCGCGTTCCGGCTGCGGATGCAGTTATGACGCTCCTGTTCGAGGTACCTGAGGAAATCGAGGATGAACGACGCGTTCAGATCCTCAAGCGTGACATCACTGGGCCGCTTGTGCAATTGGCGATGAGCAAAGGTCAGCAGCAGCCGGAAGCTGTCCCGGTAAGCGGCCACGGTGCGTGGGCTTGCGTGCCGCTGCTGCAGCAACCGTTGCATAAAGAACTTCTGCAACAGGGCGGGAAAAGACTGCATGGTTGAATGGCTCACGATGCACCTCCGTAGCAGCGTTCAAAGCGCCGGGCTGCAATCGCCAGCAGCTCTGGAGTCGCTGTCACATACCAGTATGTGTCCGTGACTTTGGCGTGTCCGATATAGGTAGACAGGGAAAGAATGCTGCGATCGATGTCCAGACCCTGGGCGTACCAGTCCTGCAGGCGATGGCAGACGAACGAATGTCGAAGGTCATGCACGCGTGGCGCCTGATGCCCGCCACGGGCACGCCATTTCAATGCCGTCCGCAGTAACCTGAAGGCATACTGAACGCGTCTGGTCGAAGCACGTCGACCGTAATCGAACAGAAAAAATTCGTTCGCGTTCGCGGCCAAGGGATCGAGGTCGCGCCTTTGAACATAGCAGCGTAATGCCTCTGCTGTGGTGGCATGCAATGGTACCCAGCGCGATTTGCCAAACTTGGCGCAACGGATATGCAACAACCGTTTATCGAGATCGACATCTGAACGAATCAGGCCTGTTGCCTCTGAGATGCGTAGGCCGGTCGCTGCGATCAGCCCAAAGATCGTCGCGCAAGTGGCGCCGCGCAGTCCTCCGGGCGGATACAACTGATCGCAGGCAGTCAACAGATCAAGAATCTCTTCCTGCGTAAAAATATGTGGCGTCAGCCGACGATGTGCATGCCCGAACAGCCAACGCGGTGGAATCTCCGTTGCTGGGTCGAACTGCTGACAAAATGAGGCGAATGGTCGGATTACCTCGATGCGGCGCGCGGCTGTAAGCGGCTTGCCCTCGCGGGAACTGCTTGCCCACTGGACGGCGAGTTGCACTGTCAGCGGACCATGATGGCCCGTTTGTTCGGCAAAGCGCGCAAATCGCCTGAGCTGCTCCCCTTCGATAGTCAGTGCAAAGCCTGCTTGTCTGCGATTGGCCAGATAATCGTCGATCCAACTCGCGAGCTTGGTATGAGCATTCATGGTCACCTCCCAGGCCATGGAAGCGCTACGCGCCTGAGCGAAGGCAGATCGACCTTGGCGTAAATCGTTGTCGTATCGAGGTCGCGGTGGCGCAGCAGGTCTGCGATCTCCTTAAACGGCGCACCACCTTGCACCATGCGGCAGGCCGCGGTACGTCTGAAAATATGCGTACCCCGAATGCGCTGTTGCAGGTTGCAGCGTTTGGCGGCGTAGCGAACTGCGTTGCGAACGATATCTAAACTTGCCGGTGCATTGATTGGTGGGCGATGGCGCACGAATAGCTCGCGACGAGTCGTGGTGGGACGGCCGTGGCGCAGATAATCTGCAATCGCCTGGCCCGTCGACCGTGGAAGCGGCAGGGTGTCGACCCGCTTGCCCTTCGCGTGAATGTTCAACGTACCGGCCCGCCAGTCCACATCGTTCAGTTGCAGGTGTGCCACTTCTACGCGACGCAGACCCAAGTCCAGAAGACAGCGGGTGATCGCGTAGTCGCGCTTGCCGGTGGCGGTCTTGCGATCGAAGGCATTGAGGAGCTGCTGGATCTCGATGGCCGAAAGGATCTCGGGCAATCCGGCAAGACGCCAGTGCGCAACCCGCGGCAGTGCTGCGATGAGATTCTTGGTTGACAATCCTCGGCTTGCCTTGAACAGAAAGTAGCCCCGGAGGGAAATACCTACTGTCTTGATCGATCCCGGTGTCCATCCCCGCGTGTAACGTGTGACAAAGCGCGCGACATCGATTGGTGCGAGCGTCGAAACCCGTATCGGGCCGGCGCCAAAGCGATCGACAAGAAAATCTCGTACGTGCCACAGTCGGACAGTGCATGTGCTGTCCGAAAGCCCACGGACTTCGAGCAAATGACGATTGAAAGCTGCAAGTTCCGTTGCAACCGCCGCAGGGGCAATCGGCATTCTTTGCGTGCGGGTCCCGCTTGCCATGAGCATCGCAAGGAAATGCCTCAGTGCTGCTCTGGCGTCGGTTCTCGTACGCGAACATCGTGGCGCGCATCGGCAATGTGGCAGATGCCGATCAAGAAACTGATTGATTAGCGCCTCGTTGATCCCGCCAAGACTGGCGCCTTCTTGGGAAAGCCAGTGGGCGAAGTGGGCGACGCTCCGGAAATAGCGGCTTACCGATGCTTCAGCATAGCCGCGGTCGGTCAGATAGCGAGCAAACGCATCTGCGTATGCTCCAAGCGATGTCTCGGCAAACCACTCTTCGCTACGTATCTGGCCGGATGTGATACGCGAATACTTGGGCATGGTAACTCTCCTCGCAAACACGAAACAACACGAGGAAAGTACTGCAAATTATGGAAGGTTACCGAACCCATCCATGCATGCCAAAGGTCCTCAAAAATGGCCTCCATACGTGACTGCACTGGATCGACCTTCCATAATTGCGGACCGAGGATAGGCCCGGCCAAGGGCAATCGGACGTATCTGGTTTTCGCACCAGTTATGCCGACTCCCAGATTATGCCGCGTGCCGAAGCGGACGACACAACAGTTAGGCGGATCCTTGTTTCGAATTGCTTGGATTGTTGGCATTATCAGAGACCCTCCAGGAACGCGAGCAAAGGATCGGGTGGTTTGTAACGCGTAGGCGCGACGCCGCTCGCATTGGCGTGTGCGAGTGCGCGTTCCTTGAGCCGCATGTCGGCGTGCAAGTAGATCTGGGTCGTCTCCGATGATTCGTGCCCGAGCCAGAGCGCGATCACGGTCAGGTCTACGCCGTGATGCAACAGGCTCATCGCAGCCGCGTGCCGAAGCGTGTGGGGCGTTACTGATTTTTTCTTCAACGAGGGGCACGAGCGGCACGCGATTGCGACGTTGCGCGACACAAGCCGCTGAAGGGCATCGGCGCTAAGATGGCCACCGCGCGAACTGGGGAAGACCGGATCATTGGCTTCGCCAGGTTGATACCGTAGCCATTCTTTCAGCACCGCTATGACGTCCGATCGCAGCGGAGTGCATCGCATCTTTCTGCCTTTGCCGAGGCAACGTACGTGGGCGCCTGTGCCGAGCACCACATCCTGACGCCTGAGAGAGGTCAGTTCGCTGTTGCGCAGACCCGTTTGAACTGCTACCAGAAGCAGCGTTCGGTCGCGGTTGCCGATCCAAGTTCGTATATCGGGTGCCGCTACCAGAGCTGCGGCCTCGCTCTCGGTGAGAAACTCGACAGGACCGTGTTCGCAGCGTTTGGATGGAATTGCAAGAATGCGCTGACACTGCAGGAACAGCGCGGGCTCGCTGACCGCAACGAACCGGAAGAAGGCATGCACAGCGGCGAGGCGCGTGTTGCGTGTCCGCACTGAATTGCCCCTGCCTTGTTCGAGATGCTGAAGGAATTTCTCGATCAACGACGCGTCGAAGTCTTCGATCCGAAGCTTTGACGGCACGCGCCCGATATGCTTCGAGGCGAACGCCAGCAGCAAACGGAACGTGTCACGGTAACTCGCCACCGTATGTGAACTCAGACCTTGCTGCTCGAGCAGGCGCTGGGTAAAGAAGCGCTGGACGAGGGATGGAAGGCTGGCGGCGTTCACGACCGCTCTCCCGGGCGGTTCTTGCCGAGATAGCCTGCCGCTAGTTCAAGCAACTCCGGAACTGCTTCGATGTACCAGTACGTAAGTCCAACGTTGACATGCCCGAGATAGGCGGCAAGTTTCGGCAATTCTCGGCTCACGTCCAGTCCGGCGCGATACCACTCGACCAGCCTTCCAGTCGCAAAGCTATGTCGGAAGTCCTGGAGGCGCGGGCCGCAACCATCGCGTCCATCCTCTGTCGCTGATCGCAGACCGATCGCGCGCGACATTCTGACGAACATGCTTCGCGCGGTGCCGGCCTTCAGCCGCATACCGCGCTCACCAACCAGGAACGCCTCGCTCAATCGTAACGGACAGAGTCGGTCTCGGCTGCGCGCATAGCGTTCGAGCGCCGCGCGGGTCGACTCCTCTATGGGAACGAAGCGCGATTTTCCGAACTTAGACTCCCGGATGGAGAGTATCCCGTTCACGAGGTCAACGTCCGACCGGTCGAGTCGAAAGGCTTCACCCGGCCTGATGCCTGTCGCCACAAGGAGCCCGATAAGCGCCGAATAGGTCAGTGCTCGCATGCCTGTGCGGGAGCGTAGCCGCGCGACCTGAATCATGAGGAGGTTAATTTCCTGTTCGGTGTAAATATGCGGAGCATTCCGCCGTCGACGAGCACTAAGAAGTCCTGCTGGAGGAATCTGGTTTCGGCTGTCAATGACGTTCATCCACCTGGCGAATCCCCTCACTTGGGAGAGGCGCCGCCCCCAGGTGGCGCGTTGGACGAGTACGGGCGTCGTTGCCCAGCGCATAGCCAGATCGTTGGTAATGAACTCGGCGCCTTCGTGTTCCAGAAGATCAACGAAATGACCGAGTGCCAACGCAGGTTCATAGAATGACGCCCCGAGAGCACGGCGGACTACCACGTACCGTGCGAGAGAGTCGCGGATCGCAGTCATATTGCACCTCCCGCTGTGGGCCATGAGCGCGCTACCCCGCGCAGGTCCTCAAACGCGACCTTTGCATAGACCGCAGTACTGTCCTGTGAGCGGTGTCGCAAGACCTCGGCGATTTCGGCGATTGAGGCACCATGGCGAATCATCGTCGTCGCCAGACCGTGACGAAATAGATGTGCTGCGCCTCGGCACGCGGGGCGGAACCCGGCACGCGTGAAAGCCAGACGAACAATATGGCCAATTGCCGCCGGTCCCGCCAGACCAACTCGTGGCGCGCATATGCGCAGAAAGACCCGCCGCGATGCACTCACTCCGCGACCGTCGCGGAGGTACATTGCGATCGCCTCTCCAACCTCGGATGGCAGCGGGACATGTTCCACCATTTGCCCCTTGCCATGCACAACGAGTTCCCCCGTACGCCACCGGACGTCGCCGAGCTCGAGTGCGACGACCTCTCCGGCGCGCAAACCGAGCCGCGCCAACAACAGCAGGACGGCATAGTCGCGGAGCCCGCGGGGCGTGGACCGGTCCGTAGTGGCAATGAGAGCTTCCTCCTGCTCAGGCGTGAGGAACGTCGGAACAGTTGACTGTCGCCACTTGCGAACCGGAGGCACCGACTCATACAGGTCTCGTGCCGTATCGCCACGCAGAAAGAGGAAGTGGCAAAACGAGCGAAGGGCCACCGTCATCAGCCGCGTGTACTCCGCCGATCGACCTTTGCTGTGGGCAAGGAGATGATCCCGGATCGTTACGGCGTCAAATGCATTGGCCAATACACTTCCGTCGCCGGCATCGTGGCTGCTGAGGAAGTCGCGGATGAAGGGCCCGTAGACGAGCACCGAGTTCTCCGCCAGTCCACGATCCTGCCTCAGATAGGCCAGGTACCGGCTATAGATTTGTGCGATCGCGGATTGGCCGCCCAACGTCGGCGAGCGCACGATGGCTTCAGCACGCAGATAGGCAAGGAACGAGCGTAATGCGGCACGCTCGCAATGGACGCGGTCTGCTGGCGCGTCGGTCAGGCGCTTCATAAAACGAGCCATAGCAGACTCATCGAGGTCAACCAGGTCGATGTTCCTGTTCTTCATCCATCGAGAGAACGCACACAGGACCCTTCGTTTCTTGCGAAGCGTTACCTCGGAATAGTGTGCCGCCCGTAGACGATCGAGAAATGCATCAATGTGACGGGCCGGCAGTCCGCCGGATTCGCTGACTATGCGTGTCGCCTTCATTTGATCTCTCCTGGCCAGCGCGATAGCCAGCCTGAGAAATCATATGGTTATGCCGCCACAGCAATCACGAAAGGCCATACCCACCGCCATGCACATGCATGACGCGGCATAATCGGGGAGTCGGCATAACGCGGTTCATGCCGCTAGCGGCATGAACCGCGTTGTTATCAATGGGGACCTGCGGATCGTCGAGGTACCGCGTCAGGGCAGCCCATCGCCGTAAACTGTAGTCCAGTGCCTTGGCGGTAGCAGATCCGTGGCTCACACGAGTGCGTTGTCCGGTCATCCACGCATGGAGTGCATTGGCAATAGGCCGCGCACGTTGTTGCCGGATTTCCAGCCGCAATTGTGCAGCAACCTGATGCACTTCTCGCTCGATCTCGTAGAGCTTACCTATGTACTGCAGGGCATCCTGTGCAATGTGGCTTTTGTTCGCCGCGTGGAGGTCGTAAAACTTACGCCTCGAGTGAGCCATACAACCCAACTCGGTAATGCCTTGGGCAAACAGCGCCTTATAGCCGGTGAAGTCGTCGCAGACGAGCTGACCTTTCCAGTTGCCAAGGAAGTTCCTCGCATGCTCGCCCGCGCGACTGTCGGCGAAGTCGTACACCACTGCGCGCAGATCCTCGAATGCCCCAGGGCAATACGTCCACAGATAGGCGCGCTGTGTCTTGCCCTTGCCGGGACTGAGCATGGCCACTGGCGTCTCGTCGGCATGTAGCACGCGATGTTGCAGAATCTGCTTCTTGAGCGCGTCCACCAGTGGCTGCAGTTCCACGCCACACATGCCGACCCATTGCGCGAGCGTGGACCGAGGAATGGCTAGGCCTGCGCGCTCGAAGATGCGTTCCTGCCGATATAGCGGCAAGTGATCGTTGTATTTGGCCACCAGGACCTGCGCAAGCAATCCGGCGGTAGGGATTCCCTTGTCGATCACCTGTGCCGGCACCGGGGCCTGAGTCAGCGTTTCGCATTGCGCGCACACCCATTTGCCGCGCACATGACGCTCGACGGTGAACACGCCGGGCGTATAGTCCAGCTTCTCGCTCACATCCTCGCCAATGCGCTTGAGCTGACAGCCGCAACCACACGTGGTCGACGTCGGCTCATGGCGAATTTCGACACGCGGCAGATTCGGCGGCAGCGGCGCACGGCGCGGTTTGTTCGGCGGGGACTCGTCCTTCGGTTGGCTGGCGAGCTGTTCGAGCTCGTGTTCGATGGCGATCAGGTCTGCATCGATGGCTTCGTCCAGCAAGCTCTGTTGCTCGGCTGGAAGCTTCTCGCTATGGGCAGCAAACTTCCACCGTTTCAGCACAGCCATCTCATGCGTGAGCTGGGCAATGCGGGTATCTTTGAGGCGCAACTCGCTGTCCCGCGCCCGCACTTCCGACATCAACTCCATGGCCAGCGCCCGCAGTTGGTCTGCGTTCATGCCCTGGAGTTGTACGGTGTCGATCATGCCGGCCATTGTGCCCCACCCGGCATTCCACGGACATCGGCACGCGCACCGATTGCAATTGCGGACGTTACACGACTCGGATCACTCCGTCCTGACCGATGCGCTGCCATGGCAATCCAAGCACCAGGCCGGCCAACTGTTCGTGCGTCAGTTGGTATTGCTTTGGTTCGCTGGAACGCGGCCATGCGAACTGCCCTTGATTTAACCGGCGTGCTGCCAACCAGATGCCGATGCCGTCGTGAACCAGGACCTTCATGCGGTTGGCCCCGCGATTAGCAAACAGGTAGGCATGGTGCGGATGGGCGGCGCCGAACACGGTGACCACCCGGGCCAGCGCCGTGTCGAAGCCGGCCCGCATGTCCAGCGGATCGACGGCCAGCCAAACCTCGTCAATGCGGATCACGCCAGCCACTCGCGCAGCCACGCAACGCATTGCGCTGCTTCGGATGTCGGCCAACTTACTGTGATCGACTGGTCTGAGCGACGGACTTCAATGCGGATCTCGGTTGGGCGCAAGTTCCTCGTCTCAAGCGGAACCGGCACGAATGCCGGCATCGCTGCCGGCTGGACCGCCACGGCGCCACCGACGATCGGGGCCGGCACATTCCCGTCGGCCTGATCAACCCAGCGCCTGAGCAGGTTCGCGTTGAGCTTGTGATGCAACGCAATTGCCGCAATCGAAACTCCTGGTCCCTGGCACGCGGCTACAACCTGCGCCTTAAATTCGCGGCTGTAGCGGCGGCGGCGACGTCGTCCGACCGGCGCTTCTTCTTCGATAGTGTCCACGTGTCCACCTATTCGTTAAGTGGACACGATACTCCCAAGGTCCTCACCGCAATTCAAGACGGGATGCCCGGACGCTTACCAACAACCGGAGCTGGATCGTGAACTACGGTGACCGCTATCGGCATGGGGAGCCCATTGCCCCCCGCCGCTTCGGCGCTGGCCGGCTTTACTGGCAAGCTCCAATCCCTGGTCGCGCCGATGCGCCAGACGCTCACCTACGACCAAGGGCGCGAGATGAGTCGCCATGCCGAATTGACCGCCGCCACCGGCGTGCGCGTGTACTTCTGCGACCCGCATAGCCCCTGGCAACGCGGCACCTGCGAAAACACCAACGGATTGCTGCGCCAGTACCTGCCCAAGGGCACGAACCTGTCCATCTACTCGCAAGATGACCTCGACGCCATCGCCGACAGCCTCAACGGCCGGCCACGCAAAACCCTCAACTGGCACACCCCTTTGCAAGTCCTCGCTCAGGTCCCGGCCAACCCAACTGACCGGTTCCCTGTTCAATAACCCGCAGGGTGTTGCACTTCGCTCTTGAAACCGCCCAGTATTTCAATTAAGTTGAAATCCAAGAGCCGGCCGTTCCCTGTCTCACTCTTGCTTAGGGATGGTCTGAACAACCTGCCGTAGCCGAAGGCCACGGCGTGCTCAGCACGCATTGATTTCACAGGATGAGACG
>NZ_JAGIQB010000073.1:0-21195 GCF_017815025.1 Cupriavidus phytohabitans | reverse complement strand
TGGAGCGCATCAACGAGGGCTTCGACCTGATGAAGCGCGGGGAGTCGATCCGATCCGTAGTGTTGTACTGAGGCGCGCGCCATGATGGAACTGATCTCGCAACACGGCTGTTATGGCGGCGTGCAGCGCTTCTACCGGCACCACGCACGGCAGCTGTAAGCCGGCCAGACAGGTTGGATCACATCATGCTACGCCGGTGACATCGTCAACACCGGTGCTGGCAAAGCGCTCGCGGTAAGCAGCGGGCGTGACATTCAGCCGCCGCTGGAATGTCTGCCTCAGCCTCGCCTCCGACCCGAAGCCGCTTTCCATGGCGATCCATTTCAGCGGCTGCTCACTGTCTTCGAGCAGCCGCCGGGCCGCATCCAGCCGTGTCTGCTCTACATAAGCCGAAGGCGCGTGCCCGGTCTCCTTCTGGAACACCCTGGAGAAATTCCGCTCACTCATCGCAAAGCGTGCCGCGAGCATCTTTACCGAAAGATCCGCCTTGGGAGAGCGATGGATGTAATCCTGGATATCGCGAACCCTCGGATGGACCGTCATCTGGCTGAGCAGATGTTCGCTGAACTGCGACTGGCCTCCCGGCCGTTTCAGGTAGACGACGAGATCTCTTGCCACCGCCAGCGCGATATCGCGCCCCAGGTCCTCCTCTACCATGGCAAGGATCAGGTCGAACACGGCGGTCACGCCGGCCGACGTCCAGACATGCGCGTCGCGAATGAAGATGGCGTCTGCGTCCACCAGTATCCCGGGATACCGCTGCCGCATGAGTTCCGCCACGCTCCAGTGGGTGGCGGCGCGCCGGCCGCCAAGCAGGCCGGCTTCAGCGAGGAAAAAGCTCCCCGAGCAAAGCCCGACTATGGTTTTCATCCTGTCGGCAGACGTGCGGCACCAGTCCACGACGGCGCCACACGCCGCCAGGACATTGACGATATCGCGGGCCCCCACGATCACCACCACATCGGCGGGCGGCAGGCCATCGAGCGACCGCGCTGCCGCAAGCGAAATCAGCGTATCGGACTGTATGGCGCCGGCATGCGGTGCGACGATCCGGAGTTCGTACTTCGGATCACAGCCGAGCTGCCGCAAACGGGTATTGGCATAGTCGAAGACATTGATGGCGCCAACGGCTTCTATGGCCTTGAATCCGGGATAGATGACGATGTCTACAGTAGTTCTCATGCGGCACAGGCGTCGGGTACGGCGCGGTCGAATGTCTGACCGCATGCGTCAAACGCAGATTGTATCCAACCGTTCCGCCTCGCCAGCCGGGCGCAGGGCGTAAACGCCAACCCGCCAGCCCCGACTCACGCGACGAATAATGCACAGGCCTCGACACGAAGCCGGATCGGAAGACATAGGACGTCGGCCCGCGGCCGGGTGCATGCTCAATCCAGTGCGCCCATAACCAACCAGCACACTCTCTCCTGTTCGACGTGCCCTGCCCGCCTTAAGATGAATTGTTGGCTGTCGCTGGCCCCATCCGTGGGATAAGCCCCATGCGCTGCGCAAGCTGCGGGTTCGAGAATCCGACAGGTGCCAAGTTCTGTGAGGAATGTGGTGCCAGGCAGGGTCGCGTCTGCCCGGCCTGCGGGCAAGAGGCGGCTGCCAGCGCCAAGTTCTGCAGCGAATGCGGCGCGCCCTTAAGTGCTCTCGCAAGCGCACCCTCGAGCGTGTCGCCGCCTGCCGCGGCAACTGCGCCCAGCACCCCCATCGACTACACACCGCCCTATCTGGCCGAGCGCATCCGCTCGGCGCAGGCAGAGATGGAAGCCCGCGGCCAGGCGGACGGCGAGCGCAAGATGGTCACTGCGCTGTTTGCCGACATGGCAGGCTCGACCGCGCTGATCCATGATCTCGATCCCGAGGATGCCCGCCGCCTGATCGACCCGGTACTGGCGCTGATGATGGAGGCCGTGCACCACTATGAGGGCTTTGTGGCCAAGTCGATGGGCGATGGCATCCTGGCGCTGTTCGGCGCGCCGATCGCCAACGAAGACCATCCGCAGCGGGCCTTGCTGGCGGCGCTGCGCATGCAGGAAGCCATGCGCCATTACGCCGACGGCGTGCGCCTCGCCCAGGGCATTGCCCTGCAGATCCGGGTCGGCATCAACTCCGGCGAAGTCGTGGTGCGCACGATCCGCATCAAGGACCTGCACACCGACTACGACCCGGTGGGCAATTCGATCCATATTGCTTCGCGCATGGAGAGCATCGCCGTGCCCGGGTCGATCGTTGCGAGCGAACACACCCGCAACCTGACCGAAGGCTATTTCGCCTTCAAGGCGCTCGGCGCGACGCCGATCAAGGGCTTGCCCGAGCCGCTCGCGGTCTTCGAAGTCCTCGGCCTCGGGCCGCTGCGTACCCGCCTGCAGGTGTCGGCCAGCCGCGGGCTGGCACGCTTTGTCGGCCGCACCCGCGAGCTCGAAGCCTTGCAGGAAGCGCGCGCACGGGCACGGGCCGGGCACGGGCAGATCGTCGGCCTGGTGGGCGAACCCGGCGTGGGCAAGTCGCGGCTTTGCCACGAGTTCAAGCTGCTTGCGCCGCGCGATAGCCTGGTGCTCGAAACCTTCTCGGTCTCCCACGGCAAGGCCTATCCATACCTGCCGCTGATCGAGCTGCTGCGGAATTACTGCCAGATTACCGCGCAGGACGATGAGCGCCGGCGGCGCGAGAAGCTCACCGGCAAGCTGCTCACGCTGGATCGCGGGCTGGAAGACAGCCTGCCTTATCTTTGCCACCTGCTGGGCGCCGCCGAGCCGGGCTCGGCACTGGCGCAGATGGACACCCAGGTCCGGCAGCAACGCACCTTCGAAGCGATCAAGCGCCTGCTCGTGCGCGAAAGCCTGACCCAGCCGCTGGAGCTGATCATCGAAGACCTGCAGTGGCTCGACAGCGAAACCGAGGCCTTCCTGGGCTTCCTCGGCGAGAGCGTGCCGAGCGCCCGCATCCTGCTGCTGGTCAATTTCCGGCCGGAATACCGGCACGACTGGAGCCGCAAGAGCTATTACACCCAGCTGCGCCTGGATCCCCTGGGCGCGGCCGAGGCGCGGGAACTGCTGCGCGCCCTGCTCGGCGACGCCGCCGGGCTTGGCCGGCTCGAGCAACTGATCCTGGAGCAGACCGAAGGCAATCCCTTCTTCATCGAGGAAGTGGTGCAGGACCTGGTCGAAGGGCAGATCCTGCGCGGCGAGCGCGGACACTACCGCCTCGAGCAGGTCCCGGGCAAGCTGCACATCCCTGCCACAGTGCAGGGGGTGCTCGCTGCCCGCATCGACCGCCTGCAGCCTGCCGAGAAAGCGCTGCTGCAGACCCTGGCGGTGATCGGCAAGGTATTTCCCTGGAGCCTGCTGGTGCGCGTCGTCGAACAACCGGAGGACAAGACGAAGACCCTGCTGGCGCGGCTGCAAGCCGGGGAGTTCATCTACGAGCAGCCGGCATTTCCGGAAGTGGAATACAGCTTCAAGCATGCACTGACGCAGGAGGTGACCTACGGCTCCCTGCTGAGCGAGCGGCGCCGGGCACTGCATGAACGCACCGCCCAGGCGGTCGAGGCGCTGTTCGGCGCCCAGCTCGAGGAGCACTGCAGCGAGCTGGCCTATCACTTCAGCCGCAGCGGCAATACGCCGAAGGCAGTGGAATACCTGCATCGTGCCGGGCGCCAGGCCGTGCAGCGCTCGGCTGACGCCGAGGCGGTCACCCACCTCACCATGGCGCTCAACTTGCTCGCCTCGCTGCCGGATGGCCAGGAGCGCGCACGCGAGGAACTCGCTATCCAGCTTGCCCTCGGTCCGGCCTGGATGGCCGCCAAAGGCTTTGCTGCCCCGGAAGTGGGAGAGACCTACACGCGCGCGC
Organism: Cupriavidus phytohabitans; assembly: GCF_017815025.1. Classification (NCBI taxonomy): domain Bacteria; kingdom Pseudomonadati; phylum Pseudomonadota; class Betaproteobacteria; order Burkholderiales; family Burkholderiaceae; genus Cupriavidus; species Cupriavidus phytohabitans. Next base: position 17,340 of record NZ_JAGIQB010000073.1, on the reverse strand, counting down.
TGGCACTGTGCCGGCAACTCGGCGAGACGGCCCAGTTGTTTACTGCCCTGATGGGACTGCGCACGTTCTATACGGTCCGTGCGGAACTCCGGACTGCGCGAGGGCTGGCGGACCAGCTGCTTGGGCTGGCGGAAGAAGCGCAGGAGCTTGCGTTGCAGGTCCAGGCGCGCCGGGCCCTGGGCGCCAATCTGTTCTATCTTGGCGAACTGGTTCCTGCCCGTGAGCGGCTGGAACAGGCCATGGCTCTCTATGACCCGGAGCTGCATCGCTCGCATGCCTATGTCTATGGCCTGGAACCCGGCGTGCAGGGGCTCGCGCTGCTGGCCATGGACCTGTGGCTGCTCGGCTATCCCGACCAGGCCTGCGTGCGCAGCCAGGAGGCGCTTGCCCTGGCCCGGACCCCATCCCATCCTTCCGACTCGGCGGATGCGCTGATCGCGGCCGCCGAGGTCCGCCTGTTCCGCGGCGAGATCCAGCCGGCCCACGAACTCGCCCAGGCGCTCGTCGCCCTCGCCACCGACCATGGCTTGCCGTACGGTCTGGCTTGCGGAACCATACTGACGGGCTGGGCGCTGGCAGCAGAGGGGCGCACGGTGGAGGGCATTGACCTCATCCGAAATGGCTTGAGCGCCTACCGCGCCACTGGCGCCGAGCTGTTGCGAACGCATTTCCTGGCGCTATTGGCCGAGACCTGTGCCAGGGCGGGACAGCTCGACGCAGGCCTTGCCGCAGTGGACGAGGCGCTGGACGTCGCAGACCGGACGGACGAACGGATTCACGAGGCGGAACTGCATCGGCTCAAGGGAGAGCTGACGCTGCTGGCACCGGGCCGCCCCGAGGACGGAAGCCAGGGCGCCCGCGACGCCGAAGCCTCCTTCCTGCGTGCGCTCGCGATCGCCCGCGAGCAAGGGGCCCAGTCCCTGGCATTGCGCGCCGTGTTGTCCCTGGGCCGGCTGTGGCAACAGCAGGGCCGGCAGGCCGAGGCCCAGCCCTTGCTGGCAAAATGCTATGGCTGGTTCAGCGAAGGCTTCGATACAGCAGACCTGCGCGCAGCCAGGGTGCTGCTCGCCGAGCTCGGCTAGGGCCGCATCATTCGGCCCCGACCGTGGTGACCGCAATCCAGCGGCCATCCTTGACTTGGTAGAGCGTCGACGTCGGATTCTTCAGGTCGCCATTCGCATCGAAGGCAATCTTCCCGGTAATGCCCTCGTATTGCGTGGCCCGCAGGGCTGGCACGAAGTCGGCCGGCTTCGCGGAATTGGCCTGCCTCATCGCGTTGATCGCCACCCACGCGGCGTCGTAAGCAAAGGGGGAATAGGTCAGGATGTCCGTGCCAAAGCGCTTCCTGAACGTCTGCATGAAGGCCTTGCCTCGCGTCAGCGATTCGATCGGGCGCCCATATTCCCAGGCCATCGCACCTTCCGCATCGCGACCCGCCACGTTGAGAAAAATGCTGTCGGCAATGCCACCGCTGCCGACGAACTGGGCGCGCATGCCCAGTTGCTTCATGCGCTTCACGATGAGCGCGGCCTGGTAGGTGCCACCGCCGAAGAACAGCAGATCGGCGTTCGCCCCCCGGATTGTCGTCAACTGTGCGTTGATGTCGATCGCCTTGTCGTTGGTGTATTCCGCTATCGCGATCTTGCCGCCGGCAGCCGTGACGGCCTGCTTGAATTCGTCCACCGCACCGTGGCCGAACGCTGTCCGGTCATCCATCACGGCAATGCGCTGCGCCTTCATGACATTGACAGCGTACTTTCCCGCCATCCCGGAGTTCTGCGTATCGGTCGCAATGATGCGGAAGACCGTCTTCAGCCCTTGATGCGTGATGTCCGGATTGGAGGCCGCGGGAAGGATCATCGGAATCCCTGCCTTGGCGAAGATCGGCGCGCACGGCAGGGCGACGCCCGAGTTGTAGTAGCCGACCACCGCGGCCACCTCGTCGTCGACCAGCTTCTGCGCGACCTGGACCCCGATCCGCGGGTCGCTTTGGTCATCTACCGCATCGATCTCGAAACGGACCTCCTGGCCGCCCAGCCTGATTCGCTGCGCATTGGCTTCCTCGAGAGCCAGGCGAACTCCGTTCTGCATGTCCTTCCCGTTGGCGGCATTGATACCGGTTAGGGGACCGGACACTCCGATTTTGACAACTTGTTGTCCATAGGCCTGGCTGAAGGCGCAGGTCAGCAACAAGGCGCTCAGGCTTGTCACGAGCAGCCGTCGGGAAAGATCGATCATGGGTTCAATGGCGGCGACACGGGGAATCGGGGGCGGCGCCATCCGTGCACCGTGACTCGGTGCTGCTGTCACTCCAGCAGGCCCGGCTCCCTCGCCCGCTTCGGCCGGATCAATTCATCGTCGGGGCGGCTGCCAGCAAAGTAGAACTGCGCGGGCCCCCATAGCAGGGAATAGCGCCTCGTCCCGTCCTTGCATCGAAGCCAGCAGCGGCCATTCCTGTCCCTGGCCACCGCCAGCAGCGTGACAACGAATTCGGGATTATCGAAACTTCGTACCTCGACATGCCCCTTGCCTTCCAGGTCCTCTGTCCAGAATCGCTCAACTTCCATGGCAAGGGAGTCATAGTCGGTCTCGTTCGGCATGGTCGCACTCCGTTCCTTCATCAGTGCGCGCCAGACCCAACCCCCAACCCCTTACACGGACGCGCCTCCTATTCATTCTAGGAGCCGTCGCCACGATACGTGATATGGCCTGCGATCCGCGAAAGGAGCGCGCAGTTCGCGGCGACTATCAGCCAACCCTCGGCCAGGAATGTCGTTGGCACGGCGATCCACTCTGAAACATGCCGCAAAAGGCACCCAGGTTTGCTTCCGATTCTGCCAAGAATCGCTTGCTCTTATGTAAGCCGGCCCACCGCTGCTCCTGCACCAGATTTCCGACACAACCTCTGAATGGAAGGTGCATCTGTGAACGCATACGACGTCGTGGTGATTGGCGCCGGTGTCATCGGCAGCTCGGTTAAGGCGTCTTTGCCGAGATTGCCAGTGTCATCCCGGCGGTCAGTGCCAGATTGCATCTCAACTAGTCATCCCGAACCGAAGATCTATGCCATCCATCGAATCGTCCGTCGACGAATTATGCGCAGATCGCGAAAACCGGCCCCCCCGGCCGTCTTACGCCAGCACGGCTTCCCCTGCCATCGCCTGTTGCCAGGTCGGCGGGCTGCCCATGCTGGCGGTCAGGTGGGTGCAGAAAGCCTTCACTTTCGCGCTGGCATGCTGGGTGGCGCGCAGCAGGTAGATGCCGCCGGGCGCCTGCGGCAGCAGGCCGTCAAGCGTCAGCTCCACCAGCCTGCCCGCGCCGATATCCGGCCCGACCGACCAGTCGGGCATCAGCGCAATGCCGAGGCCCTGCAGCACCGACAGCCGCCGCGCATCGCAGTCGTCACACTCGAGCGCAAACGTCGCCGCGGCGGCGTGCGCCGGCGTCAGCAGCTCACGCCAGCCGCGCATGCTGGTGCTGTGGCCACGGTCGATCAGGCGGTGCCTGCCGATCTCGTCGGCATGCGCCGGACGCCCATGCAAGGCCAGATAGCCGGCCGTCGCGCAGATGATGTAGCGCTGGCTGGCGATGCAACGGGCAACCAGCGAGCTGTCGGCCTGCTGGCCGACGCGGATCACGACATCGAACCGTTCGACCACGGGATCGACGATGCGCTCGGTCAGCGCCAGCTCCACCGTCAGCCGCGGATACTGGGCGTACAGCGCGCCGAGGTGCGGCACCACATGGCGCCGGCCGAACGCGGGCAGGCACGCGACCCGGATCAGCCCGCTCACGCCCTGCTCCAGCGCCGTCACGGCATCGCGCGTATCGCTCAGTTCATGCAGGATGCGCGTGGCGCGCGCGAACAGCAGTTCGCCGGCATCGGTGCGGACCAGCGCCCGGGTCGAGCGCGTGAACAGCGGCACCCCCAGTTCGCGCTCCAGCGTATCGATTTGCCGCGCCACCGAAGACGCGACCAGGCCGCGCTGGCGGGCTACCGCCGAGAAGCTGCCTGACTGGGCGACTTCGACGAAGATGGACAGGTTTTCCGCGAATCGGCTGAACTCCATTTTTGCAATCTCCGCAAAGGCGTTGCGCAGGCGAACCGGCTTCCCGCACGATGCGACCCAGTCTAACATCCAGTGACCGATCCCGGTGCGCTGGCTCTTAGCAAATAAAGCAAAAGTGGAGCATGCCGGGCCCCATCACTGAGAGGAGCAGACCCCGATGGAGACTACCGCAGCAACGACGATCCGGCGCTTCGCGCTGCCACGGCTGGCGGCAGCGGCGCTGATCACGGTGACGGCCGCGTCGATGTCCCCCGCCACTGCCCGCGCCGAAACCTGGCCGGCCAGGCCGGTCACGCTGATCGTGCCCTATGCCGCCGGCGGCACCGTGGACAAGGTGGCGCGGCAGATCCACGAGGGCCTGCGCAAGCGCCTGGCGCAGCCGGTGATGATCGACAACCGCGCCGGCGCGGGCGGCACCATCGGCACCGCACAGATCGCGCGCAGCGCGCCGGACGGCTACACCATCGGCATGGTGTTCGATGGCTTCGCCACCGAGTCGCATATCTACCCGAAACTGCCATACGCCTCGCAGAAGGACCTGACCGGCGTCTCGTACATGGTCCGCTCGCCGATGGTGCTGGTCGTCCCCGCCAGCTCGCCGTACAAGACGCTGCAGGACTACGTCGCGGCGGCGAAGAAGCCGGATGCCGTGTCGTACGCGTCGGTCGGCGCCGGCAGTTCCAACCAGCTGGTGGCCGAACTGTTCCATGAGGCCGCGGGAACCAGCGGCACGCATACCCCGTACAAGGGCGGCGGCCCGGCCATCAACGACCTGCTGGGCGGCCATGTCGATTCGATGATCGCCAGCCTGCCGCTGGTGATGCCCTACGTGCAGGCCGGCAAGCTGCGCGCACTGGCCGTGACGGCCGCCCAGCGCGACGCGCGCCTGCCGGGCGTGCCGGCAGTGGCGGAGTCCTACAAGGGCTTCGAGGCCTATTCGTGGGTGGCGATGATCGCGCCGGCGCGCACGCCGCCCAACGTCCTCGGCAGGCTCGCCGCCGAAGTCAACGCTACGCTGCGCGATCCGGCCATCGGCAAGGTACTGAGCGGCGGCGGCTTCGATGTCATCGCCGGCGACAGTGCCCAGGCCAACAAGCTGATACGGGAAGAATCCGTCCGCTGGGGCCGGCTGATCAAGTCGCGCCATATCGTCATTGAATAGGTGCCTGACATCATGCGACCCTTTATCTACCAGACCCACCCGCAGCGTATCGTGTTCCGTGCCGGCGCGCTCGCGACGCTCGGCGCCGAAGCCGACACCCTGCACGCACGCAAGCTGCTGGTGCTCTGCACCCCCCAGCAACGCGACCTGGCCGAGCGCGCCGCCGAGGTGCTGGGCGCGCGCTGCGCCGGCATCTTCGATGGCGCGGTCATGCACGTGCCGGTGGAGCAGGCGCGGCTGGCGCGGTCCTGCGCGGCGGAGCTCGGCGCCGATGCCGTGGTGGCGATCGGCGGCGGCTCGACCATCGGGCTTGGCAAGGCCATCGCCCTCGAATCGGACTTGCCCATCGTTGCCGTCCCGACGACCTACGCCGGCTCGGAGATGACGCCGATCTATGGCCTGACCGAAGGCGGCCTGAAGCGTACCGGGCGCGATGCACGCGTGCTCCCGCGGACGGTGGTCTACGATCCCGACCTGACCCTCGGCCTGCCGGTGGCGATGAGCGTGACCAGCGGCATCAATGCCATTGCCCACGCCGCCGAAGGGCTGTACGCGGGCGATCGGACGCCCGTCAGCGACTGGATGTGCCGGGAAGGCATCGCAGCGCTGGGACGTGCGCTTCCGGTGATCGCGGCAGCCGGTGGCGAGCGGGACAGCGCCGAACTGCGCGCGGCCAGGAGCGATGCGCTGTATGGCGCCTGGCTCTGCGGCGCCGTGCTGGGCAGCGCCACTGTTGGCCTGCATCATAAGCTGTGCCACACGCTTGGCGGCAGCTACAACCTGCCCCATGCCGAGACGCACACGATCGTGCTGCCCCACGCGCTGGCCTACAACGCGCCCGCGGCACCCCAGGCGATGGCGGCGATTGCCGCCGCGTTGGGCCGCCCTGACGCCACCGGCCCGCAGGCCGTGTTCGACCTGGCCGCTTCTTTGGGTGCTGCCGTGGCGCTGCGCGATATTGGCATGCGCGAGAAGGATCTCGACCGCGCCTGCGAACTGGCGCTGCAGGCGCAGTATCCGAACCCGCGGCCGCTGGCCCAGAAGGAAATCCGGCAGCTATTGGATGACGCATTCCACGGTCTGCGGCCGGGCTGAAATGCGCCCTTGCGCGCCCTACTCCAGCATCCCCCCGAGCCGCCATTTGCGCACTTCCGCGTCAGCGCTTAGCGCCGCATTGATCTGCGTCAGACTCAAATCGTGCAGGGAAACTATTGTGTCACTGAGGGCCCCGCGAGTCCCGATATCGTATCGGACTCAACGGTCTGCTTGCCCAGCTTCCCTGGAGGGCGCCATGGCCACCCCAATCGTCACCTCGCTTCCGACCTCAGCTTCCGCCGCGCTTTCCACCCCGGGCCCGACACCGCTTGCCGCCTGGCATAGCGACCATATCCATTTCGCCTCACTGCTCGACCTGCTGGAAAAGCAGGTCAGCAACTTCCATCAGGGCGAGCAGCCCGACTACGGCCTGATGGCCACGATCATCCAATACATGCGCAACTATGGCGATTGCGTGCACCACCCCCGCGAGGATGTCGCCTACGCCCTGCTGGTGGAACGGGATCCGGGCACGCGGATCATCATCAGCCGGCTACTGCAGGAACATCGCGTGATCGCCACGGTCGGCGCGGAATTGCTCGACCGCCTGCGTGAAGCCCAGAGCGAAGTTGTCACCTCGCGAGCGGCACTGGAAGCGGCCGCCGCCATGTACCTTGTGTACTACCGCAACCATCTGTCCACCGAGGAGAAACAGGTCATGCCGCGCGCCGCCCGGTTTCTGACGGAAGCAGACTGGGCGGAAGTTGCCGCCACCGATCCGGCCAGTGCCGATCCGCTATTCGGCGCCAAAGTGGAGAAGCGCTTCGCGAGCTTGCGCGATCAGATCGACAGTGAAGCCAACGCGTCCATGCACTGAACGTCGATCGCTTCGCTGTCATCGTCGATCAGGCAGCAAAGCTTTCTGCATGGAAGTGAAGATGGCCAGCCAGGACACGATTGTCATCGCATGCCCATCCGTCCGCTATGCGTTTTGAAGATACCAGATGTTGGAATTCTTGAATTTACGATGGCGCGGGCGCTTCCTACACTCCTCCGGACAAAAGAAGCATCCGGAGACAGACATCGTGAATGCCACACTGCCCGCCAAGCTGCGCGACGCGCTGGCCGACGCCAGCCTGGACGACAAGTACACCATCGAGAAAGGCCGCGTCCGCCAGAGCGGCACCCCGGCGCTGGTTCACCTGCCCATGCTGCAGAAGGCGCGCGAGCGCGTCGCCAGCTCTCCATGGTGGATAGGCTCGCGCCGTCCCTGAGCGCCGACCAACTGGACACCGCCGTCGCGCTGGCTTCACTGCCGGACGATATTCGCCGTTTCGTCCACGTGACGGACATAAATACGCATAATGAAGCACATTATCGGACGGCGTTGCGGGCCCAATATCGGTGTGGCGCGCAAAGGGCCGCAGCCTGAATCGGCAAGCTGCAGGCTAGGATCGAACGCGTCCGGCTTGTCGGTCGGGCGCGCGACGGCGCGTTGCTTTTTGGCGAATAGCTCTCCACCCTTGTAAGGCACCCGCCCCGGTGACACTATCGCGGCGGCCAGGCCATATGGCCCAACATCCTCGGAACACGGAAAAATGAGCACGGAAAATCAGTTGCAGTTCGTCGTAGAGCCTCACCCCGGCCCCACCCCCGCCGATGAGATCGCTGCCAAGTTGGAGAACCCGGCCTTCGGACGGGTTTTCACCGATCACATGGTCACGATCCGTTGGACCGACGGCCGCGGCTGGCATGACGCCAGGGTCGAAGCACGCCGTCCTTTCCAGATCGATCCCGCCTGCGCAGTGCTGCACTACGCGCAGGAAATCTTCGAGGGCATGAAGGCATACCGTGGCGAGGACGGCAAGATCTCGCTGTTCCGACCAGAGGAGAACGCAAGGCGTTTTCGCGCCTCCGCTGCCCGGATGTCGATGGCCGAGCTGCCCGAGGCCACGTTCCTGCAAGCCGTGGGAGCGCTAGTCGATATTGACCGTGCCTGGATTCCAGGTAGCGAGGGTAGCCTCTACCTGCGCCCATTCATGTTCGCCTCGGAGAGTTTTCTCGGCGTGCGCGCGGCGGCCGAATATATATTTTGCGTGATCGCCTGCCCGGTCGGCCCGTATTTCAAGGCCGGCAAGTCGGCGGTGACCGTTTGGGTGTCGGATCAATACACCCGCGCGGCCCCTGGCGGCACCGGCGCGGCCAAGTGCGGCGGCAACTACGCGGCCAGCCTGATCGCGCAGACCGAGGCCTCGGCCAAGGGCTGCGACCAGGTGGTATTCCTTGACGCCGCGGAGCACCGCTGGATCGAGGAGCTCGGGGGCATGAACGTGTTTTTCGTGATGGATGACGGCTCTCTGCGCACGCCCCCATTAACAGGGACAATCCTGCCGGGCATTACACGCGCTTCGATCATCGAACTGGCCGGGCACGAGGGTATTCCGGTTAACGAAACACCTTACGACTTCGAGACGTGGCGCGCAGATGCAGCCAGTGGCCGGGTCAAGGAAACCTTCGCCTGCGGCACGGCCGCGGTCGTCACCGCCATCGGGCAGGTGCGTCATGCTGGTGGGGAGTTCACGATCGGCAATGGTGGGGAAGGCGAAGTCACACAGCGCCTCCGCTCGTTGCTGACCGGCATCCAGCGCGGCAAGATCGCCGATCCGTTCGGATGGGTTCATCACCTCGATTGAGACCGGCGTGTCTGACATCAGCGGCGTGCTAGGAATCGGAGGGCAATGCGCGCCGCGTTGATTCGGTTCGGCGTCCCCGCCCGCCTGGGCGGTCCGGGTGGTTCCAACAAATACCGGAGCCGGTGCGCGACCTGCGTGCCGGCAAGCCGTGCCGTCGACCCCGGCAGCACGCTGCCCGGATGCGCTCTCGTCACAAAGTGCGGAAGACCCGGCAATTTGCCATGGCCGGCCCCCAACACGCATGCCAACCGCGCTCGGCCAAGAATTTTTCCGGTTCAGGGCCGATTATTGTGGCTTTTGAAACCGATCATTGCGAACGTAAGGGTTTACCTCCCCAAGGGAAATCCCTAATATGGCACTCATCGAATGCCGCGGTGCAACAAGCACTAATCCCAAGGGAATGGCATTCACCAGTTTGAAGAAAGAGTGAGCCATGAATACCAATCGCCGTGCCCTAGTCGCTGTCGCCGCACTTGCTGCCACCCTGGCGGCCGCTCCTGTGTTTGCCAAGAGTGGCAAATTCGATACTTACACGGACGGCGCGCGGTCTGGAAAGTACGATGTCTACACTGACGGCGCAAAAAGCGGCAAATTCGACACTTATACGGACGGCGCCAGGTACTACATTGCCTCGGACCGCGCCCCCCTGTAAGGGCTGAAAATCCCGGCCGGGGACACCTCCCCAAACCCGGTTCCGCTCTCCAGAACCCCACACTTTCCCAGAGTGTGGGGATTTTACTTTTTGGGAACCAGAACGTTCAGACCCCGGACTCAGAGGCGGTTCCGGCTCTGGAGCAGCATCCGCATCCGTCCGATCCGGCATAATGCCCGGCACACCATGGCGCTATGGGACTGAATTGGGTAATGCAAATGAAGCCGGACATCTCTCGCGTAGAGACTTCACAAAGCACGGACGGGGGCGACGACTGCCCTTTGCGGTGGTTCGACGCGGATCTGGGTGCATTCGAATCGCTCGAGCGATTGATCGCCGAGCATCCAGCGGATTTCTTTGCGGGCGAGAGTTTTGATCCGATTGGCGCGTGCGCCACACGCGCGGCGGTGTTCGCGTCGGTTGAGCTGCCCGAGACTCCGACATCGCCGCAAGCGCATGCCGATCATCTGCTCAACGACGTGTTCCGGCACGTGATGCCGGTGGCATCGCCAACGTTCGTCGGACACATGACGTCGTCACTGCCGTCGTTCATGCCTGCGCTGGCCAAGGTGGTGGCAGCGCTGAACCAGAACGTCGTGAAGCTCGAAACGTCGGGGGCGCTGACGGGGCTCGAGCGCCAGGTCATCGGCATGCTGCACAAGCTGGTGTTTGCCCAGGACAGCGCCTTCTACGCGAGATGGCTGCACGATGCCGACCATGCGCTCGGCGCGTTCTGTTCGGGCGGCACGGTCGCCAACCTGACCGCGCTATGGGCGAGCCGCAACAACCTGCTGGGCGCGCGTGATGGTTTCGCCGGCATCCATCGCGCCGGACTGGCGGCTGCGCTGCGCCATTACGGCCATGATGGCCTCGCGATCGTGGTCTCGGAGCGCGGACACTACTCGTTGGGCAAGGCAGCGGATGTCCTTGGCATCGGCCGCGACAATCTGGTGCCGGTCGGGGTCGACGCAGATGGTCGCATGCGCATTGACCTGCTGCGCGACACCATGCGTGATTTGCAGCAGCGCAACATCCGGCCGATGGCGATCGTCGGCATAGCGGGGACGACGGAGACGGGCGCGGTCGATCCGCTCGACGCGATTGCGGATGTTGCCGAAGAGGCCGGCTGCCATTTCCACGTGGATGCCGCATGGGGCGGCGCAACGCTGCTGTCGGAGCGCGAGCGCTGGCGCTTCGCGGGCATCGAGCGTGCCGATTCCGTCGTCATCGATGCGCACAAGCAGTTCTACGTGCCGATGGGTGCCGGCATGGTGCTGTTCCGGAGCCCGGCGTGGACGCGGGAAATCATCCAGCATGCGAACTACATCGTGCGCAAGGGCTCGGTGGACCTGGGGCGCCATACGCTCGAAGGATCGCGCGGCGCGGCGGCAGTCATGCTCTATGCGAACCTGCACCTGCTCGGCCGCAAGGGGTTGGCGCAGTTGATCGATCGCAGCATCGATAACGCCAACTACTTTGCTTCCCTGATTGCGCAGCAGCCGGATTTCGAGCTCGACAGCCATCCGCAGCTCTGCATCCTGACCTATCGCCATGTGCCCGAGACCGTCCGTGCCGCGCTGGCCACGGCGTCGGCGGACCGGCGCGAGAAGATCCTGGACGCGCTGGATGCGCTGACCATCAGCATCCAGGAAATGCAGCGTGATGCCGGCCGCTCGTTCATATCGCGCACGCAATTGACGTCGTCACAATGGGATGGGCGCCCGATTGCCGTTTTCCGCGTGGTGCTCGCCAACCCGGATACGACGCATGCCATGCTGCAGGAGATCCTGGACGAACATCGCACATGGGCGGCGGCAAGCCCGTGCATGGCGCCGCTGATGGCGCTGGTGGAAGCGCCGGACGTCGCGTGAGGCATTTGCGGCTGGCTCTCGAATTGGCCCCGGCATAGAGAGTCAGAACTTTCACGAACGTGAAATGGTTCCCGCGTAGAAGCGCCCGGTCGAGTGGAAATAAGAATACTTCTCATTTATGATGCGAAGCTTTCTTTCCTTCCGCCCTGGGCCGTCATGCTTGTCCGCCGTCTTGCCATACCCGCCGCCGTCAGTACCCTGCTCCTGCCTCCCGTTGTCTCCCACGCCACCGAAGATCTGACCACGCTGCCATCCGTGACGGTCAGCGCCGCCGGCGACGGCCAAACCGACGTCGGCTTTGCCACGCGGCGGCCGGCCGACGTGACCAAGTCGGGTCAATCAGCGGCAGACGCCGCGCAATCGATCACCGTCATTACGCGCGATCTGCTCGACAGCCAGCAGGCGCAGAACCTCAGCGATGCGCTGCAGAATTCCGCCGGCGTGGTCACCAACGTCTATGGCAGGCGCGGCTGGGACGACTTCATCATCCGCGGCCAGCGTGCATCGGAATCGATTTTTGCCGACGGCTTGCTCGTCGACAGCAACAACCGCGTGGCGCAGGAGCTGTTCGGCGTGGAACGCGTGGAAGTCCTCAAGGGACCCGGCTCGATCCTGTTCGGCGCGGTACAGCCGGGCGGCCTGGTCAACATGGTCAGCAAGCGCCCGCGTGCCGAATTGTTCGGCGAAGCGGGCCTGACTGTCGGCAACTACGGCTTCCGGCAGATGACTGTCGACGTGGGAACGCCACTGGCCAGCGATAGCAAGGCTGCGTTCCGCCTGAATGCGCTGATGATGAACAGCGACGATCCCACCGACTATGTCTGGTATCGCAACCGCTGGATCGCGCCGTCGCTGACGCTGGACCTTGGCAGTCGCACGGACTTCACGATCCTGGCAAGCCACAACCAGCGCAACTATGTGCGCCAGCAAGGCCTGCCCGTGAATGGCACGCTGGTGCCGAACCGCAATGGCGTGGTGCCGGCCAACCGCTTCATCGGCGAGCCGGATGCGCCGTCCTATGACGGCGAGCAGAACCGCATCGGTTACGCGCTGGCGCACCGGTTCGACTCCGGCTGGACGTTGAACCAGAACCTGCGCTACCAGACGTCGTCGCTGAACGGCACGCTCGTGTCGGCCGGCACGATGGCCGTCGACAGCCAGTCGATGAACCGCAGTGGCACGCAGCAGAGCTTCTCGGGAAATTCGTTCGGTGTTGACACCAACATGCAGCGGACCTTCGCGTTCACGGGGCACGCCCACAGCGTGACCTTCGGCATCGACTACCGTCATACGAAGGAAGACCGCCTGCAGAAGACGTGTCGCGTGGCCGCGCTGAACGTCTACAACCCGGTCTATGGCGCGAGCATCAACTGTCCGTCCGCCTATAGCGTGGATGCGACCGATACGCTGGACGCCGTCGGTCTCTATCTGCGCGACCAGATCCGTATTGCCGAGCGCTGGACCATGACTGGCGGCGTGCGCTACGAATCCGCGCGGACGGGCACGACGGACCGGCTGGCGTCGTCGCGTACCGTGAACGACAACAACGCCGTCACCGGCAGCGCGGGCGTGATGTACGACCTGACGCACTGGGCGCGACCGTACGCAAGCTTCGCCACGTCGTTCCTGCCCAACGCCGGCACCGACGTCAGCGGCGCCACCTTCAAGCCAGAGAAGGGCCGCCAGTACGAAGTGGGCGTCAAGTTCGACATGCCTGGCAAGACCGGCCTCCTGACGCTGGCCGCGTTCGACCTGACACGCACCAATGTGCTCAGCAGCGACCCGGTCAACCCTGGCTTCAGCACGGCCGTGGGCGAACAGCGATCGCGCGGACTGGAAGCGGAACTGACACAGGATCTTGGCAATGGCTTCAGCGTGTCGCTGGCCTATGCCTACATCGCAAGCGAAGTCACGCAGGACACTACGGCCGCGAACGTCGGCAAGCCGCTGAACAGCGTGCCCCGGCACAGCTTCTCGACCTGGGGCCAGTACCGCTTCCGTGGCGCGCTGGCCGGCTGGTACGTCGGTGCCGGCCTGCGCGGCGAGAGCGCCAAGCGCGGCTACAGCTTCAACTACACCGTGCCGGGCTACACCGTGGCCGATCTTGCCGTCGGCTACGTGGCATCGCACTGGCGCGCGGCTTTCAACGTCAAGAACGTGTTCGACAAGATGTACTACGCAGGCGGCCTGAACAATAACGTGTTGCCCGTGGGCAATCCGCGGGTAGCCATGCTGAACGTGACGATGAACTATTGATGCCGCGTCGGCGGGCAAGGCGCCGGACAGCCACGTTGAAGCCAGCCAGGCCAACGGCGGGGACTGCCCACGGCAGCGCCATGAATGCCCCCACCCTGCCCGGCGGAGACATCCCCGCGGTCGCCCACGGCTTGTCCAGGGTTTCTCCGGGCCAATGACGGCACGAGCGCCACCGCGCGGTCCCGCCGCGCAAGCCCATGGGGCGTTGCGCGATCCCGCCGCGCGCCCCATGCAGGACGGATGTCAGCCCCCCTGACCTTCAGTCCGGCTTGCGCAGGAACCCCTGGTTTCCACCGTTACGGTTTGGCGCGAAGCCATTGGCCTGAAGCGTCTCTTCCGCCGTGTCGTAGAACACGCCGATCTTGCAGATCTCGCGTGCCTGTTTCGCTGTCGCGATGGGGCGACCGAATTCGCCGGCGATACGCACCAATTGCCTGATCTGCTCCACCGAGCTCATCTTGCCCGTGCGGGTCTGATTCCACAGCACATCCTCGATGCCGCAGCGCACATGCAGGCCCAATGCCATGCCGATCATATTGATGGGCAGCACATTGAGCACCGAGCTTTCCACCGTGACCACGGCACCGTCGGGCACGGCACGCAGCATGTTGGCCAGGTTGTAGATGTTCGCCTGATCCATGCCGCCGCTGATAGCCACCCAGTTCATCACTAGCGGCCCCTTGTAAACGCCGCGGCGAATCAGGCGTTCAATCGTTTCGAAGCTGTTGATGTTGTAGACCTGGAACTCGCTTTGAATTCCAGCAGCCGTCAGACGCCGGATATGCTCCTCGATAAAGCTCGGATTCGAGGGCACGATCATGTCCTTGTAGGTCCCGTAGAGGTGCGGGAACCCGCGCGATACCCCCTTGAAGTCATCGATGCCGGCGTGCTCTGTCACGTTCATCTGCGTGGTGTTGACGGTCACCGTCACCTGGTCGGGCTTCGGATCGAGTTCAGCCAGCATGTGTCGCGTGTCGTCGGACAGCCATTTGGCCGCCGCGCCGTCGCTCTCGGGAGCAAAGCTGATGGAGCCGCCCACCTGGATGATCATCTCCGGCACGCGGGCGCGTACCCCGGCGATCAGTTCATTGAACATGGACAAGCGCTTGCTGCCTTTGCCGTCGGCTTCGCGATCCACTTATGACAAATACGCGGCGCAGTCGCCCGGACGAGATTGAGGAACCTGAGCATGGCCGTGCCATGAAATGGCAAATGCTTGTCGCCTCCCGTCAAGCGGAAGAAGCCCGCAACATCCAAACTCACAAGGGTTAATCGGCCTGATCGACCACTGGAGATCACAATCATGAATCACTCCCCAACGGCGGCACCCGCAGTGCTGCGCGCCACCTCTCTGAGCAGTTCGATCCGCGTCGAGCCCCTGACTTGCACGATCGGCGCAGAGCTCAGCAACGTCAATCTGGGTGTGGCTGCCGAGGACGACGAGCAGATGGCCGAAATCCGGTCGCTGCTGCTCAAGCATCGTGTGCTGTTCTTCCGCGACCAGGACATCACGCGCGCGCAGCACGTTGCATTTGCGAGCCGCTTCGGCCAGCTTGAAGACCATCCGGTGGTGGGCAGCCATCCGGATCACCCGGGACTGGTGCAAATCTACAAGACCCCGGACAGTCCGCCGGATCGCAACGAGAATTCCTGGCATACCGATGCCACCTGGCGCGAGAAGCCTCCGCTAGCCTGCGTGCTGCGCTGCATTGAATGCCCGCCTGTGGGCGGCGACACGATGTGGGTCAACATGGTCGAGGCTTATAGCCAGTTGCCCGAGGAGATCAAGACGAAGATCGCCTCATTGCGCGCGCGCCATAGCATCGAGTCGAGCTTCGGGGCTGCGATGCCGATCGAAAAGCGACTTGCGCTGAAGGCTCAGTACCCCGACGCCGAGCATCCGGTTGTGCGCACGCATCCGGAAACCGGAGAGAAAGTACTGTTCGTCAACGGAAGCTTTACGACGCACTTCACCAATTACAACGTGCCGGCTAACGTGCGCTTCGGACTGGACAAGGCGCCGGGCGCCAGCAATTTGCTTAACTATCTGGTCAGCCAGGCCAGCATTCCCGAATACCAGGTGCGTTTCCGCTGGAAGAAAAACAGCGTCGCATTCTGGGACAACCGTTCGACCCAGCACTATGCAGTGATGGACTACCCCCCGTGCCACCGAAAGATGGAGCGAACCGCCATCATGGGTGACGCGCCATATTGAAAGCCTGACATGCACTCTATGACACCAACCGTTCTCATCGTCCCCGGCCTGCGTGACCATGTGCCGGAACACTGGCAGACCCTGCTGGCAGCAAAGCTGCCTCGCGTGGTCTCCGTCGCCCCACTTGAACAAGACAAGCTGAGCTGCACTGCCCGGGTCGATGCGATCGAGCGTGCCCTGGCTACTATCGAAGGGCCGGTCATTATCGTGGCGCATAGCGCAGGCGCGATGATGGTCGCCCATTGGGCGGCGCGAGGCACTGAACGCGAGATTCTTGGCGCACTGCTTGCGGCACCCGCGGACCTCGAGACGCCTATGCCGGCAGGCTACCCGGCGATCGACACACTGCGCGATCATGGCTGGCTGCCGATCCCTCGCGCCACCTTGCCGTTTCCGAGCATCGTTGCGGCAAGCAGCAATGATCCGCTGACTCGTCTCGATCGCGCCCGTGAACTGGCGCAGGCGTGGGGAAGCCGCTTCGTCGAACTCGGCGAAGTCGGGCATCTGAATCCAGCTTCCGGCTATGGTGAATGGCCGCAGGCGGAAGCGCTTATTCGCGAGTTCTCCTGAACGAAGCCGGGAGTAAAGGACAGGACCTGCCCCTCCCCCGATGAGAACTCGCCGGATCGGCCGTTCCGCATGCGCAGACCGATGCTTGTGCCAAGCACGCCGGAGCAGCCGTGGCGAGTTCCCTCACCGCATCTTCCAATTATTCCGGCTGGTAGTTGATCGACTTCAGCAGCGCGGCCTGTTGCTGGTATGCGTGCTTCAGGTCCGTCATCATCTCCTCCGAGGTGGAGGGATCGCCCTGCTCCATGCCCATGTCCCTGATGCGACTCTGCACGGCGGGCTGCTTGAAATATGCCAGCGTGGCCTCGCGGATCTTTTGCTGGACCGCCGGGTCGACATCCGGGCGGGACCAGACAGCGAACCAGCCTGCCTGCGCCAGCTGCGGGTAGCCAAGCTCCTTGAACGTCGGAACATCCGCCAATCCCGCAATCCGGGTCGGATAGGCCACCGCAATCGCCTTGATCTTCCCCGCCTTGATCAGCGGCAACGAGGTAGTCACCCCATCGAACATCAGCGGCACATGTCCACCCATCAGGTCGTTCAATGCGGGAGGAGAGCCCTTGTAGCCTACGTGCCGCATTGGCACATGGGTGAGTTGTCCGAGCAGTATGCCCGAGGTGTGGCCCTTTAATCCGGCAGCGTAAGAGGCAAATACGAGTCCGTCCTTTTGCGATTTGCCGTAGTCCACAAGTTGCTTCAGGTTGGAGACAGGAAGATCCTTGTTGGCGACCAGCACCAACCCATTTCCTTATACAGAAGTCATGACTCTTCCCGCAGTGCTTGAATGGTGAGCGCGGCGTCCATAGTTCGCTGCAT